>DAMAEI010000071.1:0-14538 GCA_031997345.1 Sedimentibacter sp.
TTTGATTTTACATGACCTTAAAATATCTGTCCAGTTTATTATAGCCGATCCAGTTCTCGGAGTTGATCTCGTATAAAGATTCCTCATATACAGCTCGAAATAACTCCTTGTTTAAAGCATCATAATCAAAACCGATAAAACATACTTTAAGTAAAGTGAAACCGTGGATTAGTTTGTCGATATCGGGTTCTTTTATCTCAAGATAATCACGCGAGTTAGAAATATAGTCGCAAAGACAGTTGTCCTTATTGACTAATTCTACAGTAGCATCATCAGAATAATAGATTGAACAAATCGAATATCTACGTATTTGCTGTTCGGCTAGCGTCTTTTCATTAAGCGCTGTTATGAATGCTTCTGGCCATCTCATATTAAGATATTTAATAAAGGTGGGTAATTCAGCTGTTGTATCTAAGAACGCACCTATAAATTTAAAGTTCTTTGTATCTTTAAGCTGGTCGATATACCTTTCAATATACTCGACAGGAGACAAGACATGCAGTAAATATGTGAGCAGGTCAAAATTGAGAATTTCTTCTTGATTGAAATCTTCTAATCTAAGGCGTGAAATAACCAGTTGAGGATTTTTTAACTGGTATGTGTATTCTTTAGCCTTTTTATCTGTTACACTACGCAAAAATGTCTTATCAATACGGCTAAGGCTATTTTCGTAAAAGTAAGTCATATAATCGGCATAGGTTTCGTCAATATGTCCATTGCGAATGAGATATTTTAAAAGGTCGAAATATTCACTACTTTTTATCTCATTAAAATCAGTTACTTTACCGATTTCATTTGTGCTTGTAACGCTAAATATTTTGCTAATATTGTTTCTAGTAATTATTTGATGAAGCTTTTTGTTTTTTATTTCAATCAACTCTTGCTCTAATTGGGATATTTCATTTTTCAATTGAGAAATACCTGTATTCAGCAAGATGTCTAGTTCTTCTTGGCGAGCAGAATATTCGCTTAAATTGTTACCATACAAATAATGTAATACAAAGTCATGTAAGCGGTTGTCATCATAATTTTGCCAACCATAACTGCTTAAATACTTATGCGCAAATACAACATTCAATTCTTGTATAGATTTAAGATGCTCACTTTTTGATGAAGCAATTATTTTTTCTTTTTTTTCAATGTTCTTTTTGATTTCTGCTATTTGATTTTCAATAAACTGCTCTTTTTGGCTAAAGAGAGCATATACAAATCCCTGATTTAGCTGTAAATCGCCAAAATCGCGTGGAAACAGATTTTTATAGGCAATAATAGCGAGCATTTTGTTACAATCAAGTTCCGTGATATTAAGCCTGTTATAGTAAATCAAGAATTCATTATAGATGTTTTTCAAAATACGCATATCGTCAATGTATAGTGAAAGCCCTTGCATGAAACTTTTATCAAAATTTTCAAATAATTCGCTTCTTTTGAAGAAGGAAATAAATTGATCGTAGGAGTTAGAACTATCTACGACTGGAACAACTGGAATGATATAGTCAAAAAATTTAGTCCTGTCTTTGGACACAAAAATATCGTCACGCAATAAATAGAAAAAGCGAAGTACCTTTTTATTTTCGTTTTGAAGCTGAATATTAGCGAGGGTGTTTACCTCACGAAGGCGTTCAAAAATTCTATTTGCATTAAACCGATCCATATCCTCAAACACGATTACATCGGCATCTGCATTTTCAAAAAGATATAGCACTTCATTAAGATATTTATCAAAATAAGAATCATCGCTTTCCTCAAATATTTCAATCTCATTGCCTTGCAGATTCAGCTTACGGAAAACATTTTTATTCTTTTGAATTTTTACCAATCCATATATAAAAAGACACAATAACCCTATTATGATAAAACCATCTATCATTAAAGCGTACTGATGCGTAGATAACTCCAAAATTGATTTAAGCCAGTTATCAGGCAAAGCCGATACATAACCTTTCCACAAGTCAAAAAAAGCAAAATAAATGATTGCAACTAAAAGGAAACCAACCTCTACTGTCTTTTTAATGATGCTTTTAGACTTAATCGTTTTCTTTACTCTGAAATTGGTCTGTGGAATTTTGTCTGACGAAATTTGATGTATCAGTTGATTCAGAATTTTTCCCTCTAATACGGATTCTTTTACCTCGGTTTCATCTTCTTGATCCGTGGACTTGAAATGTGCAAGAGAAATGTGCAAAAAGCGTAAATCTCGATGTTTTTTCTCATATGATGCCAAAACACTGCTCTTTCCGGCACTGTATGCACCAGAAATAGCTACATTTTTAACATCGGAATTATCAAAAACATAATTTATTGCATCCTCATATACATCTAAATTAATATCATCAGTTGGTGTTAGTCTCTCAAATTTATATTTGCTTTCTACCATATCATCCACTTCCGTTTCAATATAAAAGTTTAACTTCTCATTATTGCTACTATGCGCCTGCCCATCATATACAAATTGAGAAGCTCATTTGACATCCCGTAACACGCGCAATAAATATCAAATTTCTTGATAATCCCACAACTCAGGCGGAAATCTGTTAAGACTATTTTTTGCTTTTTGCTTTGGAATTGACACTACCAACAGCTTCCTCGGCCTTGTCATGGCAACATAAGCTATCCGCATTAATTCACTATCAAGTCCTCCTGTATTCAGAAGAGAAGGAGTAATTGTACTTCCCCTGTTACTTTCAACCATTAGTAGGATAGCATCGAATGATTCTCCTTTAACCCCATGAACGGAAGAAAAAGTAGTACCAGTTGTTGTTCTTTTTTCGAAATATATACGTAAAGGTCTATCCAGAAATTCTGTACTGAATGTATTGCCGACCTTAACGCGAGTTTTAAGCTTAATTATATCTGTAATATTTCGCGAATCAGAAATTGAAATAATTCCTTGTTGTTTTAACTCTTCCATTTTTTTGATGAGTGAGTTTTTCCAGTCCTTTAAGGTTGAGCTGCCTTTCGGAAGTAAAGAAAGAAACAATATCACCTTTTTCTTCCATGTTGAATACTCCATAGTATTTTCAATTGCTTGCTTCCTGTCTTCATCTGACAATCCATTGGCGTCTCCTATCATCATGTAAAACAAAGCCTTTTCGCATTGCACATAAGCTTCTTTTTTTGATGCATAATGCCAGAGATATGTCGCCAATGCCAGCAAACGTGTTTCAGTCGTTTGCCATAGGTCAGGTATATCAGTATTTGAATGAATTCTTCCCCGTGTTAATATTGCGACAGAGTCACCATCCGAATTAATTCCTTTGCTATTGCATAGCTGCTTAAACCAACTAATCACATCTCCTTTTGTATTTTTTGATGTAAATTGGAGTAGTACTGGCTTTGTATCATAACCCGAGTGCTCACCATTTGCTTCTGCAGGTTGTTTACATGATAAGACGGCTGAGAACTTAGCGGTTGCATTGCATATATGTTGAGAACTGCGAAAATTTGCGGTTAGATATAATGAATCCCATTGAGTATCGCTGAGTTTATCTTTGAAATATTCTGGTGTCGCATCTCTCCACTCGTATATAGCCTGGTCAGGATCTCCAACAATCACGACGGTAGTTGCACCTTTTTCTGCAAGTAGCTCGATAATCTCCATTTGTTCACGGGATGTATCTTGTGCCTCATCAACCATTATAACAGGGAATCTGTAGGCTATCTCTCTTGCAATTTCAGGATATTTTTTTAGAAGTCGCAGGGATAATGCCGGAACTTCGCGTTGTGTCGCATAGTCGTTTTTAAGCATTACTTTTTTGAAGGACACGCACGGTTTTGGAGAAGGAACACCACAAGTAATTGGCTCTCCATTCTTTAAAAGTTGGTCGTCACTCCAATGAAACCAATTTAAATTACTTACGCAGCCGTTCTTATGACATTCTCTTTTGGGATATAGAAGCTGTCCAAAATTTTCATAAATAACTTTAGGCCGTTTTCTGTCATCTTCATGTATCAGATAGCCAAAGCGCAGAAAAATAAAGGTATTTATAAAGCTGTCAAGCGTTCCGATAAAATGGGGAAATACGATGTTCTGAAATTTTGTTTCAGCCAATTCCTTTGTTTGTCGACGTATCTCTTCACTTGCTACATTTGTAAAAGACAAAACCGCAATACCTCTATAAGCATAAGGCCATGATTCAAGATATTTTAAAAGTTTTTTTCCAACAATAAATGTTTTTCCGCTTCCAGGGCATGCACATAGAACCACTTTCCCCTCAGCATCCAAGAAGGCCTTTTGTTCATCTGTGAGCGTTATCATCTATTTTCTCCTTTGTTACTGAAAAGATTGCATTTTGTATATATTCAGGTACTTCAAATTCCACTCCACTATCACCATCTTCAAAGGAACCATCAACCTTTTTTATTATGATTTTCTTGTCAGTAATTCTTTTGGTCAGTGCTTGGGCAACCTCTGCTTTTTGCTGAGAGCGTTCACGCATAAATAACCAAACACAGGCAGCCTTTGCATTAATATTGTTAAGCTGTTCAATTTGGTTGAATAACGCTTTACCGGCTTGTGGATAGGCATCTATTATAGCACTAAGCATATATAAAATATTAGATTCAGATAAAGATAGCGCGTATTCGAGCGTTTTAGGAGCGCCAAAAACATCTATATGTGCCGTACGGCAAAGTCCTACTAACTTGTTATATCTGTCAGATGGGCTACCGGCACTAAGTTTTGAGATTACTGTATTTAAATCTGTCTGAGGGCAGTCAAAATCAATATCTTTGGAGATATACTGTGTTTGATTGGATTTGTCAGTACAGCGGTCATCATCAGTTATTATTGCAGCCTTAATGGTTTGCCTTTGCGGATTGCTTGCAAAACATAGTAATTTTGAAAAAGGCTCGAAGGAAACTCCATCAACATTAACTATTGTTACGGCATATTTATCAAATGGACGATCAACCAGCTTTGCTAAGCACGGGAGAATAAGCGCTTCGCAAATACCTTCCACAAATATAATGCCTTTAGCGAAAAGCATTTGCGATTTCGTCACATCGAGATAACGCTCCAAATAATACTTATCTCTATCATCTAGGTTACTTTCAGAAAGGGATAAACAGTTGATTCTGTGAGCATTTTCGAATAATAAAACTATTTTGTCTATTCCGATTCTAGAGATAAGCGTCGGTGAGTGGGAAGTATATATAACTTGAACATTGTCCTTATTTGAGTTCTTTTCAAAAAAGCTATGTACCAGTTCCTGAAGTTGAGGATGTAAATGTGCCTCAGGTTCTTCTACCAATAGCAATCCAAATAGCGTTTCTGCCGTTGCAGCTTCAATGTCACCTAAAACCGCTGCCATGAAAAGCAGGTTATTGTATCCCAGTCCATTTTGCATAATCTCAAATTTCTTGCTCAATTCAGATGACAGAGCCTCTGTGATTCCTTCAGAAAGAGTTTTGCTTTCAAATGTCCATACGTCAACATAAACTCCCTCTGCACCGGAATCGGTAGCTTGATTCCATTCACCTTCTGAGTAAAGCCCCTTAACCTGCTGAAGTATTGGGTTGTCGTTTTTTATATATATCCAACGAGGTCTTAGCCAAGCTCTTAAAGAAGACGCAATCGATTCAAATTTAGGCTCAACCAAACCAACGCCAACCTTTTGCCGAAGTAAATCCTGCTCAAGGACAGAGAGGTTAGCATTAATAATGTCTCGAAGCTGATTTACAGATTGTTGCGCCTCAATATTAGAATTTGCGAGCTTGACTGCCGCCAAAATCTGTTCTTTTGATTCGTCTGTATTTACTATAGAGCTAAACAAATTTGCCAACTTGCCAGATCTTGCGGGCTTTAATCCGCTTTCTGCGTCTCTGAGCGCACCCAAGTACGCAATTTGGATGGCCTCAAGAGTTTCAGCCGATATATTATTTCCCTCAACCGGGCCACCCCATATCTGATAACGTATTTTTTCTTTACCGTTTGTTGTTTGAACCGTAAAATAACGAATATGAAACTCGCCTTTTGTATGGTCCTCCGGATTCCAAATTTCAAATAAATCCGGTGGAACCTCGTTGAGATATATATCAAAAAAGGCTTCATTACTTCGTATTCCTCGGTTATCTGTATGAAAATCAGAGAGGCTAAAATATATATCTTTACGATATGAGGTCGCCGAAAATGCAAGCCTTAATGCATCTACAAGAGCAGATTTGCCACAATTGTTTTCACCAATAACAGCGTTGACACCTTTTTTGAATGTGGCTGTAATGCCGTCACTATCAAATACCCTAAAATTTCGGATGATTACTTTAGATATATACATATTTCCACCTCATGATTCTCATATTTTATTTTTTTAAACTTACTTATACCAGCTACTCAATATTTACATTTAGCTTATAGGTCATGTATTTGATTTTGCATATCACACTTTTACCATTGAAAATAGCATTTTTGTATCCTTCATCTTTTATTACTGATGCCATTTTGCAGGTAAAAAAATGGGTGCCATAAGACATTCAAATAATTGTGCTTTACTTGAATGCTTTATTCAGCACAATTACTTGAATTATAATTAGTCTTCAAAAAAATTTACGTTTCCTATCATGTTGTTATTTTTATCTGTAGTAAATAATCCTGATATTCGCGGCATCCTATATTCCTCTTGATGATTATATCCTCCGGTGATAATCCTTTTTTCAGCCAATATAGTCCAAAAAGCTTTATATTTATGCTCTCCAAGATATTTGTAAAATAATTCTTTATTAATGAAAAAACCAATGTCTTCATTTAATAATTCACTACTATCAAAACAAATAATTTCACCATTCGAATCATACAAAACAGAATTTTCTTTGCCATATCTCATATCAAGAGATTCAAATAAATCCATGCAAGGCTTGTACCATGAAGCTGAATCGCTGCCATTTATTGAGTCACCTCTTCGTTCTGTCATATATTTACTCGTTGGTAATAAAACCTCTAAATTCCTTCCTTCGCGTTTCCCGTACTTATTAATTTCTGTCCAATCATCACCACAATAATATGGGTTCTTGTAAAAATAATACGCGTCCGACCAATAATATTCTTTATTATAAACGTGATAGCTATCATTCGGTTCTGACAGCCACCTTCCATAAAAGTCTTTATTTTTTAGGTAATTAATAATCTTATCATATTTTTGATTTTTTACAATATAGCAATTAATCTGTATCCACATTTCCTTTTGAGGGTTTTGGTATTGTCTCTTACCTAATTCTTTTTCTTCTGTCCATATATACCAACCATTTAATAAAATATAATCTATATTCCGACATTTCAAACTGACCATCTTATTAAAATCTGGTAGATCATCAAAGTTTGATAACCATTCATTATGAGTCATTGAAGAAAATGTAAATAATCGTTGGTGAATTTTCTTTTGGTTGTCATTATTGGCTGCAATTAATATGGCTGTAGGATCTATATTCCTTAAATTCGGTTCAAAAGAACCTTCACAATATATTTCTTTGTTCTCACCATAACAATCTGTATGAATCTGCATTTTATAATTATCAGCAACTTGTGCTGCTAGCTCATATAATGCAATCCATTGATATTTCTTTCCAATCCTCTCTCTCGAGTCATTTCTGTAGCGTGCACTAACAATACTGCGATCATATTCACCATGTTTTTCAACATCATACCCCATATTAAATATTTTCTTAATCGCAATATTTTTTAGATCATTATAGTTTAATCTATCCCATTCTGAAAAATATGATTGAAATATATACCTGCCAAAATCGCCATAGCCTCCAGGTGCGCCATTGCGATCGTATTCTACTTTCATGGAACTTAGAATAGCATTCTGGCTCCAATAATAATCTCTAAAATCTGGTGCATTGTAATCAAATTTATATTTTTTTATTTCTTCATCTGTTGGTACTTCCGGTATTTCTGATTTATATGGTGGTCGTACATTCATGGATGATAGTTTGCTACTAGAAACTTTATATTTAGCATATGCAATAACGTTTTTAGCATAATCACGCACAAGCATATTAGGATAAATATATTCCTTACTAAAAAACGCATCATATACATATATGGCTAGAGTTTCTATTTTATCACTTTTTTGTTCAGATACAATGCATCCAAAAGCCACAGCATATAAACGTTCCATTATGTATGGGTCATCTACATCTTTATATTTCTCTAATACTGAAATCAATATATCAATTCTTCCACTCAACAAGTTTACAAGTGCTTTAGTTGTTTTGTCTCTTAAAGTATTATTTGATGATATTAAAAATGTTGCTAACATATTAGCTGCTAATCGAACCGTACCCTCTAAAACATTATCGTTAGTCTTTTTTAATAAACACCAATCTAACAATCTATTGATTGATGATCCTTCTTCATAATAGAGAAAATCAAATAGTGGAATAAACTTTGCATCTCGATCCGGCATCGATAAATCTAAAATGTATTCAACTGTATGCTCTGCGTTTAGGCTATGTCCCACCTTAGAGGAAATTAGAACTAGCACATCAAATAATCTCTCAAAGCCAATTTTGGATTTTAAGACTACGTTATTAATATAATCATTAGTATCCTGAGATATCGTATCTGCATTTCTCCATTTTAATGAATTACAAAAACCACATATTATATTTGAATTACGTTTTTCTTCTTCGAAAATCTCGAACAATTCATATTTGGCATTTTCTGATAGAACAATTGCAAACGCTTCAAGAATATCACCATACATTTGCAGTTTTTTATATTTCGTATGAAATTGATCGATTCCAATGTCATCTAATTCAGCAACTAATAATTGGGCATATAAATAATCATCCAACTTTTCATATGTTACATATACACATTCTTCATTATTAAAGTTTGTATTTTGCGTTATTACTCCATTTGAAAGTAGTTCATCAAGTAGAGACTTTTTGATATTATATTTTCTCTCTATATCACTTATTATTTCAATTGCATTACTCAAGGGTATAAAGTTATTACCAACTCCAATATTATATTTGTATAAAACCATCTCATTGATTACTTTTTCTACAGCATTGATGTGCCTACTATACTCACATGTTTCCGAAATACGCAAGTTTATAGATGACAAGTAGTTTTTATAAACATCTGTAATGCTAATCCCAGATAAATTTATAGTTTTATTTTTAAATCCCTCGCATAACAATCTCAAAAATAACGGATTTCTAAACTCTTGCTCTGCAAATGGTATATCAGTAAACTGTATATTATAAAACTCAAAATACTTTTTTATTGCATCATACTCCAAGGTCGAAAACCCTTGATGCTTTATTTTAACAAATTCATTTTTCAGTTTACTGTTGCTTGCAAATAGGGTTTCCATATACTCTGTTCTAATTGATACAACCAATCCAAGCCAAGGAAATAACTTTATTTTCTCAACTATTCCAGATAAATAATCTTTCCATATTTTTTTACCATTACCTTCATTTAATGCATCAATAAATAGAATGATTCGAGATTTACTTTCTTCAGCAATTTGATTTAGCTTTTCTAAAAACTGCTCTGAAGAACAGGTAAGCTCAAGCATTTTTAAAATGTCTATAAAAGGATTATTGTTTTCCTTAAAATGTTGTCCTAAAAACAACAGTGATTTTTTTCCTTCAAAATTTCTTCTTGTTATTGTATCCGCAATTATGTGTGACTTTCCAATGCCTCCTTCTCCATACAGTAAGAGATAAGGGTTATTTACAGCATTTACTTCACTTGAATTTAAATAAGTTGTGTATTCATAAAGCAAGTTATATAATTTATTCAAATTATAAATGTTATCTTGTATTGTATTAGTATTTTCGCAAGTTCTATCATGTAATTTTTCGTAATTATCGCTTATTTCCTTGTCAAGCACGTTAGAAATAATGTCTGCTTCATGAAGAACGCCTTCTATACGAAGTGGTTCGATTGAATCAAGCTCAAATCCTTTTATAATATCA
Source organism: Sedimentibacter sp. (assembly GCA_031997345.1). Lineage (GTDB taxonomy): Bacteria > Bacillota > Clostridia > Tissierellales > Sedimentibacteraceae > Sedimentibacter. The sequence goes on from DAMAEI010000071.1 coordinate 9,934, forward strand.
TGTATTTTACTAATACTCTCATTAATGCTTTCAAGTTTTGCATCTTTCAATGCAATAAGGACTTTATCAGTTTTCTCAATTAAACGTCGATAAAAACTCTCATTTCTACCTAATGAATCAAATACTTTTTTTATGTTCAATTCAACGTTCAAATCTGGTAAATACCTATCCCCCAAATTCTTAATTTGTATTCTATTTTGGGTAACAAACCATTCCTCAGTTAACTCTATATTTGCATTTTCTGATTTCTTATCAAAGAATTTTTCCATCGCTTTTTCATATGATTGTGGATTTACTGTACAAGCAATATGTTCTAATAAAACCCTAAGACACTCATGCTCTCCATCTGGATAGATAATAGTTTGTGTAAAATATTCTTTTTCCAATTCTAATCTTCTAGACTTTACATCCTCAGCTTTACAAGGGATAATAGCGTAATTCCTCATACCCGCTGTGGAAATTTGACGCAGCAATTCAATTGGCCTATCTTTGGTCATACTACATCCTAAGAACAACATCTCCTTACTCGTATAAGCTTGTCTTAAAGCTTGAATCAAATTGGGATTAGCATATGCAGTTTCGTACTGTTCTTTAGATAATATAATTGATGTTTCGGGTTCTGCAATATCGCCATGAATTTTATATAATAATAAGGCGCCATCCCTAAGTGCACGATTAAGTGCCTCATAGTGTCCAGGATGTGCGACCGATAAAACTTTCCCATGTAATCCATATACTTTTTCGATCACTCTATCGTAATTGGTTGTTATCAACAAACCATTTTCAAATATTACTGGTATTATATATACTGATTTATAAAAGAAATCGAAAGCCTCTCTATCTAAATGTTTTTCTCCAAAAGTATCTTTTAAATGATCTGCAAACGTGATTCTCCCGATTTCAGAATATAGAAATTCTGCTTTTTCTTCATAGTTAAGAGAATCATAATGTTCCTTCTCATTAATTATAAGATATTGCTCAAAAGTACTATTCAGAAAACTTCTCCAAGAAGGATATACACTATCAAACAATACAGACATTCCAGCTCCTATATATGGAGTAATACAATTAGATTGTATTTTTTCAATTAGGTTATTTATATTACGTTGATTGTACGGCGAATTAAATGCCATAATTTCTTCGAAGTTCATAAGATTACACCCCTATTTTAATCATATACCGATGCTGCCCCGATGAGATCTTTAAGCTATCTTAGCATCTTTAAAGCCTTTATACTTCCATCTGTTGAAGCGAATACATTCGATATCATCTTTTGTTCTGAAAGCTCATCTTCGCTCATTGCTAAGATGTTCGATTTCTCCAGCGCCCCAGTCTCCATGAATCCCAATAGAAATAGGACGTTCATCACATTCCTTAATAAGTTCAGCAACGGTTTTTGCGATGGCTTGATTATTTAACATATCAATTTTTGTTTCATTATCTGATAGAATCAATATGATTCACCCTCCACCAGTCACCTTTAGTACAGCCACATCTGACTATTTTAGTTAAGTACAAGGAAATTTTATCCATGAATGAATTATATCAAAATAAAATAAAAATTACAACGAATTACGACAAAAATTTTAGTGAACGCTAAACTTTCAACTTGTTTATCTTTCTCTTAGCCATATCTTGATATATTTTATCGATAGAAGCTGATATCTTCCTTCACCACCGGGATTATTAAACATTTTATATTATAAAATTAATAAATTTAGGCCTTTCCTATTTATTTTAGACAAGCCTTTGAGAAAGCACTCCATGCATCCTCTACTTCCTTCTCATATTTTTTCTTACGCGCATTGATACCTTTTCTTTTTTATCCAACTCATCAGACAATTTTTCAATATTGATCAACAAAATCTTTTGGAAATAAAAATCTTCATAAATATTCTTCTGTAACTGATGTTAATTTGTTAATTAAATTCATCAATTATTATATCAATAATTGAAGTTAATTTTAACTCAGATTCTTTTCTAATACCTGCACCTCTTATAACTTCCCACCTTTTCAAAACGCCTTTATTCTCATACAATCTTTCAGCAACAAATTTTATCCTTCTTATTTGAAATTCTTCAACAGTTTCACATATCTCATTTAATAATTTACTAGTCTTAGGTAATTTGTCAATATAACTATAAAGCAAACTACTATATCCAGTTCTTTGACCAATAAGAGATTTTGTTACTCTAACTAATTTTTCTGAACTTATTATTTTTTTATATTCCTGCTCAATATCAGAAAACATCTGAATATCCCTACCTTCCCAGTTTACTCTCATAGAAGCTTTATAATCTATTTCTCTTTTATCAATTTTAGAAGGTAAATTCTCCATTAACCACTCTTTATCATGTCTATACAACCAAATATACTGCTTATACAAGTGTTTTCTTAATTCAGTTCTGCTTAAGTTTTGATGATTATTTATATAATCAGCAAAATCCTGTTTATAGTTATTAGAGAGGCATTTTTTACAATTATCGATTTCCTCTTCATTTATAGTTAATTCTGCGTTTAGTTTATCTTCACAGCACAATTTTTTAGAGTATTTTTTAATGGTAGCAGGATCACAATTCATAAGTACAGATAATTCTTTAATTGTATATTTGTCTCTATTTACAAGGTTATATAATTTCTGTTCCCATATATGACCGAAATTCTTTATTCTTCCAATTCTATATCTATCCCTGAAGTCTGTATCTGGGCCTCTTCTCGAATATATAAAACCGCACGAGCACTTAAAAGTCCCTACAGGAGCCCTAGTTTTATAATCATCAGATATAATACATTCTTTTATAGTGCTGCTTAAATAATGCTCAGCTACCGGATTTAAACAAGGCCAAGGGCCTTTTCCAAATGGATAATATTCTAATTCCTTCTTAAAAAATTCTTCTACACTGTTACATAAAAAAATAATAAATAATATATGTCTTAATGGATGGATAATCATTTTTTGTTTACGAGTTATATTTTTTAACCAACTACTCTCAGATTTTAAATCAAATGAACAATTTAAGCTATCTAAAACCTTCACTCCATAATAATTAATGAATTTATCTGTTAATTCCTTTTGTTTAATACGTTTTGATGGTGTTACTAAGCCCATACTGTCAAGATATTTTATATACCTATCATGTATCAAATCATTGTTATAACGGTATAAATTATTTGACAATAAAAATTCATACGATTTTGCTATTTTTTCATACCATATACCTAATTCATTATCCATTGTGTAATTTACTTTTAAGTCTAATTTATCATAATCAAATCTTACGAACTCCAATCTTGATGCATATCTATTTGGAATATATTCTTTAAGTAAGCACCCATGTTTATTACACACAAAAACACCTTCAACTTGATGGATTCTGTGATAGTATATTTCATCATATTTTTTATAATCTTCAATTGCACATAAAGGGCAGTATTTTAACTTATTTATTTCAAGAATATGCCCCGCTTGAATTCCTAATAAATTAAAAAGTCTAGTACCTTTATTGTTCTTCATTTCAGTTATAATTTGCGCTTTTCTATCTTCTGGAAGGAATGGAATGTAAATTGGAAATAGCGTACATTGATCAATAAAAAAATTACTGTCATAATATAAATCTTTAGGAATCTTTGTTGCAAGATTTTCTAATAAACTAGGAAATCCAATTGTTGGCACAACACTATCATAATCAAAGAACTCCCTAATTGTAGCTTTTAAATTTCGGTTACCACTTAGAAAGTGATATCTTGATATTACACTATATAAAATTTCATCATCATAAATTTGGGGTATAAATATAAGCAAAAGCAACCTCTCATTTGAATTTGTGAAAGGTTGCTTTATGTTATACTTCTTCGGTAATTCCCACTATAAAACCTTTTTTATTCTCTTCTATAAACTCATCATAACTATCGTATCTGTTTAGGTCTTTATTTTTATTTTGACCATTTTTAATTTTGTGTTTTTTATTATTATCTTGATTATCATTAGTTATTGAAGATATTTGTAGTAGCTTCTTTGCAACTTCCTTTTTAAGAAATGATATATCTTTATTTTTACCATGTTTTTTTATTACTTCTAAAACAACCTCTTCCACATTTATATATTCATAGCCCATTTCCTCTAAAAATATACATAAATTATCAACAAGTTCTTTCTCTTTTAATTTACTTTTTCTCTTTTCTCCATTTTGAATCTGGCGTGCTTTTTCTCTATCTTCGAATATTGTTTTTGTATTATCCAATAATTCATCATACCATGGATTTTTTATGTCCTCATAATTTTTCAATGCTTCGTAATTTTTATCTCTAATAGCATCAATAATTTTTTTAACGAATGGAAATTTATCCTTTGCTATTCTATTAATTAAACTTACGTTAATAGTATCTTTTTCAGATCTAATTGCTTCCACTTGTACCGTTATAAAAAGTTTAATAATTACATCAAGTATGCCCATGGTATTATTAAACATACACTCCCTTAATTCATCTGTTAATATACATTTATTTTTAATCCATTGATATTCCCACAAATCTTCTAATAGTATATCAAATTGGATCGGCTATAATAAACTGGACAGATATTTTAAGGTCATGTAAAATCAAAA
>DAMAEI010000072.1:0-2725 GCA_031997345.1 Sedimentibacter sp.
GTTATATCTGAACTGAAAAGGCGCATGCCGGAACTCCCTTATTTCATTGAAAATTACGACGGTGAATATCCGACCACTCCGCCATTTACAATAGATGAGCTTGAAAATATATACCCTGCCGCAAACGCGTTGGCAAAAAGTAATGATGAAGTTATGGAGGAGTGCAGAAAATTTACATTTGACCTCCAAATGGGAAACAGAGGGTATATTGCTCTATGGAAACACATATTAGATGTTTCTGTAAATGATTTAAAGAAGATATATGATTCACTAAATGTTCACTTCGATTTGTGGCTGGGCGAAAGTGATTGTGAGAAATACATCAGTGAAATGATTGAATATCTTAAAACAAACGACTATATGTATGAAAGCAATGGAGCATTGGTAATTGATGTTGCCGAAGATGGAGATTCACATAACATTCCGCCTATAATAATTCTTAAATCTAATGGTGCTACATTATACAGCACAACTGACCTTGCTACCATATGGCAGAGGATGAGGGATTATGAACCTGATAAAATAATCTATGTTGTTGATAAGAGACAGGGTCTGCATTTTGAACAGGTTTTCAGGTGCGCCAAAAAAACAAAAATTGCAGACGAGGATCTTTCTTTTGACTTTATCGGGTTCGGTACAATGAACGGCAAAGACGGAAAGCCTTTTAAAACAAGAGAAGGCGGAGTCATGAGACTGCAGGACCTGATTGAAAATATTCAAAACAGCGTTTTGAAAAAACTTGATTCAAGCAAAGAATTTTCTAAGAAAGAAATAAACGATATCGCCGCCAAGGTTGGATTATCTGCACTGAAATACGGTGACTTATCAAATCAGGTCACTAAGGACTATATATTTGATATAGAAAAATTTTCATCCTTTGAAGGAAATACCGGACCATATATCCTATATACCATTGTCCGTATTAAATCAATTTTAAAAAAGGCCGGTGCCGAAAAAAATTACTGCGGCACACATTTGATGCATGAACCCAAAAGTATATATGAAAGGGAGCTTATGCTTAAATTATCAAAATTTAATGATTCTGTTGAATACAGCACTTACGAGAACGCTCCAAACAAATTATGCGAATATATATATGATTTATCCAATGCATACAACAGATTTTATCACAGCAGTAGAATAATATCCGAAAGCGACACTGAACAGAAAAATTCATGGCTGAGCCTAAGTTCACTTACATGTAAGATTCTTGAAATATCTGTTGACTTACTTGGAATTGAAGTCCCCGAAAGAATGTAACCATCGTAGAAACCAAAAAGGTGCTATAGCAAAGCAACTCAAAGAATGAGCCAAAGTGACTGAAAAAATCAGGCATAATGGCTCTTTTGTAAGAAGCATATTCAAAAAACATGTGTAAGTGCGCGAAAATAACAATTACCCTTAAATATATCCGTAAAAATTCAAGGTTTTAGCTATATAGATGTAGGTGGATATTAAAACCTCTGTACTATAGCTGTATCAAAACTTGTATTGCGTCATAACATATGACATGGTTGTACATCACAAGTTAAGATCGCTTAGTTTTGCTATGAAGTTTATGCAAAAAATGTTTCACGTAACTTACGACATTTTATGCTTTATCTTTTAAAAACCCGGATTTCCCATTGTGTCCTATGAGTTTTACGTTGAAATATGCACGTTTTTTATTAAAAACTTTCAGCCAAAAAATTTTCGATTATTATGCGCTCTTTATGCATGAATATTACTCACATTAAGAGTGTCATATGTTAAAGCAACTCTACGCCGTTAATTACAAGCTTGAAACGGAGCTTCAAAAATTCGGAGGCTCTTCTGCACAGCAGCATCCTCCCTAAGAATATTTCAAAATAGTCCATAATTGCGAACATTTCTGTATCTATTTTCAGTTCCAGAATTGAATATTTGTTTTCAGTGTCAATAACAAGATTTGAGGATTCCACGGAGTAATTTACTCTGTCGTGAATATCAAAGCTTGCCTTGACACGGTTTCTTACTCTTGTGCGGCGCACGTCAGATTTATCTGCCAGAATCAGAGCGGCGGCAACTTCATTTACAGGTACAGCTGTTGATTCGTCGTGATTTCCTATGGCTGAAACTATGGTCGCAATTTCATCTACATCCATTCCCATTTTGTCCAGTATGCGGAATGCCATTATAGCTCCGCTTTGTGCGTGGTCAACTCTGTTCACCACATTGCCTATATCGTGCATATATCCTGCGATTTTTGCAAGCTCGGCTGTTCTGTCATCGTAACCCAACACTTTAAGAATGTGCTGCGCATGTTCCGCAACCTTTCCCACATGTGCAAATGCGTGCTCTGTATATCCTAACGCTGCTAACGTTTCATCTGCTCTTTTAATGTATGTCTGAATTTCCCTGCTGTTTTTTATATCTTTATATGTTATCATATTCCACCTCATTTTAGTTTACATAAATATACTATATGTTAAAAAGCGTAAATGGGTAGCTGTTGGGAAGGGAAGTAAACTCCACGTATTCCTTTGTTTTGGGATGCTTGAATCCAAACTTGTGTGACCAGAGAGCTATTGAAGTAAATTCTTTCTTTTTTACAAATGCTTTATTGTATTTATTGTCACCCCATATGGGGAGTCTTGCATTTGACAGCTGTACACGAATCTGATGGTGTCTGCCTGTATATAATATTATCTTGAGAAAAGACAGCATTCCGTACTCCTCTGTTAAAACTGTTTCCAGCACCTCATAC
>DAMAEI010000072.1:2760-14385 GCA_031997345.1 Sedimentibacter sp.
AGGCTTGGCTGCCCTGTCCTCTGAGCTTGTTACCTTGGACATATTTATCGTCTTGAGCTTTTTTAAATAATCCTCCAGTACAACTTCCTTTTCATGTGCTTCCCCGCACACTACCGCATAATATTCCTTTTGAGTTTCTCTTTGTTGAACCTGCCTGGAAAGATCCTTGTTTGCAAATTCATTTTTTGCATATACGATTACTCCTCCCACGGGACGGTCCAGCCTTTGAATCAATCCCAGATACGGCCTTTCTCCCTTTTCACTCAGGTAACTCTCTGCCTCCGACATTAAATCTTCATCGTTTGTTTTATCACTTTGTGACGGCATTCCCTGGGGCTTTATCAAACACAATATGTGCTTATCTTCATGTAATATATTCAATTTCATTTATACTCCGATTATGTAATTTTTAAACTATGACAATGTAAAATCTATGTATAATTATATTAAATCTGCATATTCAGCCTCTGCGGAAACGATCAAATCATCAGGCCTAATTACGATTTGTGTTCCTATGACTCCTGCACTCACAAGTATTTTATCCTGCAGCAGCGCTGATTCATCTATAAATGTTTTGTAATGCTTCTTCATTCCTATGGGTGAACAGCCTCCCCTAATATAGCCTGTATTTTTTGTAAGCTCCTTCAGCGGAAGCATCTCAATATTTTTCTCGTTTGATGATTTTGCGGCCTTTTTCAAATCCAGCTCATATTCCACGGGAATACAGAAAACATACAGCTCCTTGCTGTAGCCTACGGCAACCAGTGTTTTAAATACAGCTTCTGGATTCTGCCCTGTCTTATGCGCCACAGAAACACCGTCTATACTGCCGTCTTCGCTGTCGTAGCTCATGCAATCATATGTTATGTTCAGAGAATCAAGTATCCTCATTGCATTTGTTTTATTTATCTTTTTCAAAATATCACTTCCCTTTCGGCCATATAATAGCTTACATGAAAAACAATTGATACAGCTTGTAATAAACAAATACGTTAAAAACAAAAGCGGCAATTGTAATCACAACAAATATAGTCTTTTTAGTTTTATGATGAAATATAAGCATTGCGGCAATGCTTCCAAAGACCCCGCCTAAAAAGCTCATGGCATGCAGCGTCTTTTCCTGTATTCTCCACCTGTCTTTTTTGGCTTTCTGCTTATCTATAAAAAACAGTACAAATGATATTAAGTTGATTATTATAAAGTATAATAAAAAGTATTTTAGTTTATCCATTTCTTCTCACTACTAGCTTATTTATTTTCTTGCCTTCACTTACAAATCGTTCCTCATATTCCGTCATGACGTTATTTTCAGAATAAGGGCTATTGTGCAAATCTCTTGTGAGCATTAAAAATTCCCAATTGTCTTCTCTCAGCTGCTCCACGGAATATTCAAACAAGTCGTTGTTGTCTGTCTTCATATGAATTTCTCCGTTACATGTAAGAACACTCCTGTAAACATCCAAAAAGCTTTTATGTGTGAGTCTCCTTTTGTAATGGGACGGCTTCGGCCACGGGTCAGAGAAATTCAAGTAAATTCTTTCTATTGAATTCGGCTCAAAAACCTCCTTCAATATATCACCGTTGGAATACACTACAAAATAGTTTGAGGGGTCGTTTTCAAATACAGATTTTGCGCATCTGTATGCAACCTTGACGCTTTTTTCAAATCCGAAGTAGTTTATTTCGGGGTTTCTCAAGGCCGTTTCTCTTATAAATCTACCTTTTCCGCAGCCTAATTCCACATGTATGGGATTATCATTATTAAATACTCCGTTTAATTTATATCCTGTTTTTTCCGGTTCGGTAATAGCTTTGTCGCACTCCTGCAAGTACTGATACTGACCGGGAACATATCTCAATCTCATAGTTGGTCTCCTTTTCTTACAAATGAATTTTACATTATTTCAAACTAATTAACAATATTAATTTTATGGTGAAACTTATCTGTTGCATAAATTTTATAAATCAAGTAAAATATTCTTATCTAATAAAAAGAGGTGTGCTATGGAATTTTTAATGAACATGCAAGGTCCCCTTTTGTACATTATTATATTTTGCGCCAAAATAGTTGAAGTTTCAATTTCAACCATAAGGCTGGTGTACATCAATAAAGGAGAACGAGTAAAAGGGGCGGTTTTAGGATTTATTGAAATAATGATATGGCTTGTAGTTGTGAGCTCTGTCTTGAACAACATAACCGCAGACCCAATTAAGGTATTTGTATATGCCGCATCTTTTTCACTCGGAAACTATATAGGAGTTACAATAGAATCGAAAATCGCAGTTGGACTTGCATCAATACAGGTTGTTGTAAGTGATGAATCCGGTGAAATACTTGCCGAAATCCTCCGTGATGAAAGCTACGGAGTTACATTGATTGATGGCAGAGGAAGAGATGACAGCAAAAAAACACTTCTTTTCATTCAGCTGAAGAGAAAGAAAATTCCAGAGGCAGTGAGAATAATCAAACAAAATGCACCGGATGCATACATAACGGTAAATGATATAAAGTCTATGATGGGCGGATATTTAAAATAAAGGGCGCAACGAGCGCCCTTTCGTATCTACTATTCGATTATTTAACGAATGCATCATAAATTGCCTTGATTGCTTTTTCAAAATCCCTGTCTTCCACACCTACAATAATATTGATTTCGCTTGACCCCTGATCAATCATCCTGATATTAATGCTGTTATCTCCCAAAGCCTTGAACAGCTTTGCTGAAATACCGGGCTTGAATGCCATCTTTATCCCCACTGTTGTGATAAGACTTAAATTCTTGTACATATGCACATTTTCAGTATTGCATTTCGCCTTTAATTCTTCCACCAGCTCGTGAGATATTCTTTCCACCTCATCAGCAGGCAGCACTATTGAAAAGCTGTCAATTCCCGAAGGAACGTGGTCAATGCTTATTCCTCTGTCGTCAAACACCTCAAGTGCCTTCTTGATAACACCAACTTCATTTGCCATATGCTCCTTGTGAATATAAAAAACAGCAAAGTTCTTTTTCCCTGCTATACCTGTGATTATATGATTATCATCATCATTTTCTACAATGTCTTTTCCTTCACCCACTATTATCGTTCCCGGATTATCAGGCTCGTTTGTATTTCTTATATTTATTGGGATTCCCGCTTGTCTTGCAGGAAATACAGCCTCATCGTGGAGAACGGAGGCTCCCATGTAGGACAGCTCCCTGAGCTCCTGGTATGTTATTTTCTGGATTTGCTTCGGCTCCTTTACAATTCTCGGATCAGCCATCAGAAACCCTGAAACATCCGTCCAGTTTTCATAAACATCTGCTTTGACCGCCGCTGATATTATTGAACCGGTTATGTCCGAACCGCCCCGTGAAAATGTCTTTATACTTCCATCGGGATATGAGCCGTAAAATCCGGGTATGATTGCCCTTTTTGAAGCCTTCAGAGCATCTGCAAGCTTCTCATGAGTCTTTACCGTATTTACCGTCCCGTCATAGTTAAAGAAAATAACATCCTTTGCATCTATAAAATCGCACTCCATGTAGCTGGCCAAAAGCATTGCAGACAAATATTCTCCTCTGCTGACAATGTAATCCTCTTCGCACTTATTGTCTAATTTTTCTTTAATAACCTCAAATTCGCGGTCCAAATCTATATTTAATTTCAATTCTTCCTTAATTGAATTGAATCTGTCCTCTATTATTTTAAAAACCGGAGCATATGGTACGGAATATTTTATGTGTGCATGGGTCAGATACAATAAATCTGTAACTTTATTATCTTCTTTGAGTCTTTTTCCCGGAGCAGAAACCACAACAAATTTTCTTCCCTCATCACCTTTTACGATTTCATTTACCTTCTTGAACTGAGCAGCATCAGCCATAGAGGTACCGCCAAATTTAGCAACCTTCAGCATATTTTCCCTCCTTTGATTATGTAATAACTTTATCACAATAACATATTCAAAATGTTATGTCAATATTTTTAATACATGTGTTTTTATTTCAAGTACATAAATTTGTAAAATATATATTTGTCCGGATAAATATATCTTCTTTAATAAAAATAAATATATCTTCTTTAATAAAAATAAATATATCTTCTTTAATAAAAATGTTGACATATATAAATATCTGTGTTATTATAAAAAAGTATTACAGATGTATTTATAGATATCACATGTTTTTAGAGATTATATAACTATTTGTGTGTATATAATTTGTAAAAATATGTGATTTTTTTTAAACCTACATTGAGATATAAATAAAAAATAGGAGGTACCTAATGAATAAAGGTACAGTAAAATGGTTTAACGCAGAAAAAGGATTTGGATTTATTACAGCTGATAGTGGAGAAGATGTATTTGTTCACTTCTCATCTATTCAAGGGGACGGATTTAAATCATTAGATGAAGGTCAGGCAGTTAAATTTGATATTACTCAAGGAAACAGAGGACCACAAGCTTCTAATGTAGAAAGAATATAAGTCTTTTTATTGCAAGAACACTGAAAACCGAAAAATTAATTTTTCGGTTTTTTTGTATGCCCTAACCCTGTTTTTTCGACTAGAAGGAGAAAAAAACAGCGGTAGGTCAACCGCGATGAGTTCCAGATTTGCATGAGCGATAGCGAATTAGCAACTCTGTGAACGAAACTGCGATTCCCAATTTATGCGACATAAGGAGCGAATAAATTGGGAATGAGACTGTGATTTCAAAAACTGCCTCCGGCAAGTAAAATCAGATAAATAATTGAAATTGAAATACTAGTTTTTTCAAAAAGTTAATGCTTTTTTAAGCAAGATGTATTATAATTTACTACAACATATAATTAAAAATTTAAGATTATAACAGCGTAATTGAGGTAATATAAGTTAAGATAAATTCTTTTCTACTTACAGATATAGGAGATGATGATATGTTGTGTTCAGTTTGTAAAAAAAATGTTGCAGTTATATATGTAAACAGAATTATTGAAGGAAAAATGCAGACCATGGGCTTGTGCATTCCCTGCGCAAAGAAACAGGGACTTGCCCCGATGGATCAGCTGATGAAGCAAAGCGGTATGAAGCCGGAGGACTTTGAAAATATAAACAATCAGCTTACAGAAATCATGGGAGACATGGATTTGGAAAAGCTGTCACAGAATATAGATACAGAAGACAGTGACGGAAGCATGAGCTCAATTATGAATTTGATGAACTCCGCTTTTTCGGGTCTCACCAATTCAAACAGCGGATTTCAGCCTTCAGATGAGGAAAGTGGTGAATCGGAGTTCGCAAATGAAAGTGCAGGCTCCGGAACAAAGGTAAAAGAAAAGGTAAAGCGTAAAAAACTTAAATATCTTGATACCTACGGTGCAAATTTGACTGAGCAGGCAAGATACGGAGATATTGACAGAATTATAGGAAGAGAGAGAGAAATTGACCGAGTTATTCAAATATTGAACAGACGTTCAAAGAATAACCCTATTTTAATCGGTGAGCCCGGCGTCGGAAAAACAGCCATTGCAGAAGGACTGGCGGTTCGAATTGCAGAGCGTAACGTTCCTCTGAAGCTGTTCAATACGGAAGTTTACCTTCTTGATCTGACTGCCGTAGTGGCAGGAACTCAGTTCAGAGGTCAGTTTGAATCAAGGATGAAGGCAATTATTGACGAAGCTAAAAAAGCCGGGAATATAATAATTGTAATTGATGAAGTCCATAATATCGTAGGAGCCGGAGAAGCTGAAGGCGGAGCCATGAATGCCGCAAATATACTGAAGCCCGCACTTGCAAGAGGAGAAATTCAAGTAATCGGAGCAACAACACTGGATGAGTACAGGAAGCACATCGAAAAGGATGCTGCTCTCGAAAGAAGATTCCAACCTGTAATCGTTGATGAGCCTTCTATTGAGGATTCCATTGAAATTGTCAAGGGAATAAAGGATTACTATGAGATATATCACAATGTAAAAATATCTGATGATGTTATTAAGCAGGCGGTGCTCATGTCTGAAAGATACATCACCGACAGATTCCTGCCGGACAAGGCAATTGATGTAATTGACGAGGCCGGCTCAAGAGCAAACCTTAAAAACAGCGGTCTGGTGGAGCTGGAAGCATTAAAGTCGGAGCTTCAAGCCATAAGAGATGAAAAGGAAGAAGCTGCCGAAAATGATGATTATGAGCGCGCTGCTGAGCTTAAGGTGAACGAGCTGAGAATAGAATCAAAAATAAAGGTTCTTTCCAAGGAATGTGAAAATGTCCATCTTACAACAGAGGACATAGCATATGTAATTGAAGCATGGACAAAAATACCCGTTCAGAGAATAAATGAAGCAGAGGCGGAAAAATTAATTCACCTTGAGGAAAGGCTTCACAAAAGAGTCATCGGACAGCATCCTGCCGTGACGAGCCTGGCACGAGCCATAAGGAGAAACCGTTCAGGCTTCAAGAAAAAGAAAAAACCGTCGTCATTTATATTTGTAGGACCTACAGGTGTTGGCAAGACAGAACTTGCAAGAACACTTGCCCATGAGCTGTTTGAAAATGAGGATGCCATGATAAGGCTTGATATGTCCGAGTACATGGAAAAGCACACGGTATCAAAATTAATAGGTGCACCTCCGGGATATGTGGGATTTGACCAGGCCGGTTTCCTTACTGAGAAAATAAGAAGAAAACCGTATTCTGTAATTTTGCTGGACGAAATAGAAAAAGCCCATGAGGATGTATTCAATATATTGCTTCAGATATTGGAGGACGGAAGACTTACGGATAATCAGGGAAGAACCGTAAACTTTGAAAATACCGTGATAATCATGACATCAAATGCCGGAACCACTATAAAAGGACACAAGATAGGATTTGAAAACAAGGAATATGAAGCCATGGAAGCTAAGGTGAGAGATACCCTGAAGCAGACCTTCAGACCTGAATTTTTAAACCGTATCGATGACACTATAGTATTCAGCGAGCTGACAAAAGATGAGCTGTCTCAAATTGTTGAGCTTATGTTAAAGGAAGTTATTCAGGAAGGAAATGAAAAGAAAATAAAAATCGACGTGGATAACAAAATGAAATCCTTCATACTTGAGAAGGGCTTCAACACAAAGTACGGTGCAAGACCATTAAGACGTGCGATACAGCAGTATATAGAAGATGAAGTATCCGAAGCATATCTTAAGGGAGCCATCAAAGAAAACAGCAATGTCTATATTACAGTGAGCGACGAAGGAAAAACCGAGCTTAAGATAAGCTGATCAACAAAGGGGCAGATAATTCTGCCCCTTTTAGTTTTTAAGTATTATTATGCATTCAGGAATGCTATTCCCAGAACGCCGGGGCCTGTATGTGTACCTATAACGGCTCCAACCTCCTGCTCGATTATATTCTTGATTTTATAATTTTCTTCAAAATTTTCTCTTATGGATTTTATGCTGTCGCGATCCTGAGCATAAAACAGCAGTATAGTCTTGTCTGAAAGGTCGTAATTATTTTTTTCAATCCATTCATCAACCCATTTGACAATTTTATTTCTTCCTCTTATCTTTTCCAGAACTGTCAGCTTTCCGTCCTTAATTTCGAGAATTGGCTTTATATTGAGAATTGAACCTACCATAGCCTGACCCTTTGAAAGTCTTCCGCCCTTCTCCAGATATTTCAGTGTATCAAGCACAGCTATGGCAACAATTTTGTCCTTAATCTTTTTCAGCTCATCAACAATTTCATCGATATCCTTGTTTTGCTCCACAAGCTCTATGGCTTTTAAAATCAATGTGAAGGCCCCGAGGCATACGCTCTTGGAATCCATTATTCTTATGTTGTCACTGCCTATCATATCCTTGGCAATTCGTGCAGAATCATATGTTCCGCTCAATTCAGATGCCAGAAATATTCCTAAAACCTGATCTCCTTCCAGAAGTATTTCGCTGAATGCCTCTACAAATGCACCGGGAGAAACCTGAGATGTTGTAGGAAGCTTTTCCGAATTACCAAGCTTTTCAAAAAAATCCTTCGAGCTCAGCTCAACCTTATCGAGATACGATTCATTTTCGAAATTCACTGTCAAAGGCACCATTTTTAAATTATGCTTCCTGATTATTTCCTCCGTAACGTCGGATGTACTGTCTATAACTATTCTAATACCCATAACAACCTCACACTTTCATAGTCAAAATTTTTGATTATAGAAATATTACCGCATAACATTCTCTTACAAAGTATCACGGCAATTAATTATCCGTGATACTTATACTTTTTGATAAAAAATGCATCAATGCTTGTCAGAATTTTTATGAGGAGCTCTTCCTCGTTGCCGTCCAACTGCTGAAGGGCGCTAATTACAAGGTCCTTGTGAAAATCCTCGTGAGCAGCATATGCCTCACTGCCTTGTTCCGTGAGCTTTATTTTTACAACTCGTCTGTCCTCTATCGAGCGCTCTCTTGCAACATATCCCTTTTTTATAAGATTATCTATTGCAGTCGTAAGAGTACCGGATGTAACCTTTAAATCCTTGGCAGTATCGGACATGGTTCTTTCTCTGTTGATACCTATATTTTCAATTACATGCATTTCAGATATTGATAAATCAGAAAATTCGCCTATTTTCAGACACTTTTCTTCAATATCCAAAATATTTGCAAAAAGCCTTACAAGAATTTCATTTACAGTTTCATGATTACTCATTAAACCACCTCAATTTATTTTGATAATCAAATTATATTTATTTTTAACAACTTTGTCAACAATTATTTGCACATAATATATCTCCAGAGAAAGTCCTTTGCTTCCTCAGCATAATCAATATTTATTCTCTTTGTTTTTTCAATACCGAAAGCCTTGAATCCATCATCCTCAAGAAAAAGCTCATCGCCGACAAGGTCTATGCCATTGTGCTCCTTCGTAATTCTAAGGGCTCTGCAAAGCTTCCCCGGTCCGTCAGACAGATTTTTAATCTGATTTTTTGATAAATTATTTATTGGCTTGCCGTATCTGTTCATACTAATTTCATCCATATTTTCTATGGGCTCCGCTCCTCTTATGAGCACCGCACTGCAAATACCTTCGCCTTCCGTAACGAAATTCAGGCAATAATACATTCCATATATCAAGTATACATATGCGTGTCCCGCAGGACCGTACATTATCTTAGTCCTAGGTGTTATCTTTCCTCCGTATCCATGGCTGGCCTTGTCTATTGCCCCTATGTATGCTTCTGTTTCTGTAAGCCTAACCCTGATTGTCACATCATCATACCTGCGAACCAGAATCTTTCCTATTAAATCCTCCGCTACAATTCGCGCGTCTCTGTCGTAAAAATTCCTGCCTATCTTCTTCATAACTCTCCTGCTATAAATTGAACAGCCTCTTGAAATTCTCCTTCGTTTTTTCCGCTATTTCAGAAGCTGTGACTTCCCTGATTTCGGCGATTTCTTCCGCCACGTGCTTCACAAGCTTTGGCTCGTTTCTTTTTCCTCTGAATGGTTCCGGTGCAAGGTATGGACAGTCTGTTTCTATAAGCAGCCTTTCCATAGGCACCTCTTTGGCAACCATCTTTGGAGTCTTCGCCTTTTTAAACGTAACAGGTCCTCCCAGAGAAATGTAAAAGCCAAGCTTCATAAATTCCCTCGCCATTTCAACACTACCTGAATAGCAATGGAGTATGCCCCTTGTTCCCGAGTGATACTCTTCCTTCATAATCCTGATTATATCCTCATGTGCATCGCGATCATGTACTATGTACGGAAGGTCCAGTTCCTTTGCAAGTCGTATCTGTTCCCTGAACCATATTTTCTGTGTTTCTCTGTCTGAATTGTCATAATAATAATCAAGTCCTATTTCGCCTATTCCAAGCACCTTCTTATCTTTTGCCAATTCTCTGAATATATTCATTGTATCATCATCCATAAATTTGGAATCATGAGGGTGGCATCCCACAGCTGCATAAATAAATGGATACTTATCCGCCAACGCAACCGCCGCACGGGATGTCTTCAAATCCGCTCCGGGATTAAGTACTGCCTCTATTCCGTTTTCCTGCAATGAATTTATAAGTTCTTCTCTATCTTCGTCAAATCTTTCATCATCAAGATGAGCATGACTGTCAATAAATTTATTTTCCACTTTTCTTTTCCTTCTTCTTGCTGCTTCTGTATTCTTTAACTGTTTCCTTAAATATTGCCAGACTCTCATCATCCTTGTGGAATTTCAGCTCTGTCGTTATATCCTTGCTCATGAGGCTGTACAGAATTTTTGCCGCAACCATATTCTTTTCGTCGGGCTTCATATAATTGATTCCTTTAATATCTTCCCACCTGATCAGCCCTCCTCTTTTATGTATTCCGAGGGTTGAAATCATTGTCCTCTTAGTGAGAGGAATATACAATACTGCCATTAAAACCGGAAGAATGAGAATTGTAAACGCCGTTTCGGCAGTAAAGCTTCCGGTGCTTATTGTTCCTACAACTAAAAATCCTGTAAGCACAAGCACGAACATAATAATCAAGGAACTGAGCTTGCGCCTTGTTTTATCGTCATCATTCAAATAAAGCAGCGGCTTCATATTTTCCTTTTTGTATTTCAAGCTGTTTTTCAAATTGGTATAAATGAAATAAATTGCTAAAATAAAAATTAACGGATATATAATCTGCGTTGATTTCATAAGGATCCCTTTCTGTATTTAGTATTTAACATCCAGTAGTTTATCATATTATGGCATATATTTCAAGAAATATGAGCCATTCCGCCTCAGCTTTTTCCTATGATGAAATTTACCTTAGACACAAATTCAGACCACTCCTTTTTTTTGGTGTAAAGATAAGCCTTCCCTTTTCTGGTTATTTTATAATATCTTCTTGTTCTGTTTGTTTCCATAATATAGCTTGCTGACGTTACAAGCTCTTCCTTTTCCAAATCATGCAAAATCGGATACAGCGTTCCTTCCTTTAATTCAAATGCACCGTAAGATTTAGCACTGAGTTCCCTGATAATCTCATAGCCGTATTTATTGCCTGAATCTATAATTGATAAAACTAGCATCTTTGTATTTCCCTTTAACATACTGCTGTCAATTTTCATAACATTCCTCCATACCTATGTATCCTATGTTAATAGTATACATAGATTATATATGCATGTCAATATACTGCATTAATTTTTTACGTCGGAAATCGTATGGCATCCTAACAAAATAATCATTTTTCAATTAGTAATCAAGATTAGTAATAACTTTTTAATAATATTGTATTACCCCCCAGGACTTTGATATATTATTATCAAATAATGATAATGTTATCAGAAAGGAATGGTATTATGATTGCAGAAGTAAAAGAAAAAGTTGATTAAATATTAGAACGACATGGAAGCGAAAAAAAAGAACTCATTAATATTATTCAGGAAATTCAAAAGGAATATCACTATCTGCCTGAGGATGTATTGATTTATACCGCTGAAAAGCTCGATGTGAGCCAATCAAAAATTTATGGAGTTGCTACATTCTATGAAAACTTCTCCCTTGAGGCAAAAGGAAAAAATATAATAAAAATATGTGACGGCACTGCATGTCATGTCAGGAAATCTATTCCTATATTAAATGCCATTTATAAAGAGCTTGGACTTTCTGACAAAAACAAAACAACCGAGGATATGCTTTTTACGGTG
>DAMAEI010000073.1:0-12526 GCA_031997345.1 Sedimentibacter sp.
TAACATACGGCCTCCTTATTCTCTATGCAAATTCAGGATTTTCTTCACTAATTCCACTATGCTGTTATCATTCAATCCTAAATTTTTCAGTGCCTTAATCGTTTCCTTAAGTCTGTCTTCCGCAATTTTCATATGGGTATCCCTTAATTCTTCCGAACTTTTTACAAAATTGCCCTTTCCTTTTATGGTGTAAATATAATTGTCTTCCTCAAGACTTCTGTAAGCTCTCTGTATGGTATTGGGGTTTATTTTTACCATAGCAGCCAACTCTCTTACAGAAGGTAATTTTTCATCGGGCTTTAAGGCCTTTGATAAAATAAGCCTTGTAATTTCTTCATAAATTTGTTCATACAGCGCCTTTGAACTGTTATTATCAATTTGAATCATTTTACACCTCCTCAGATATTGCTGCAGGCTACCTTTCCGCTTACATATTCCCTCAACGTCCCCTCATAAACCTCTTCAAGCTCCAATGTATTGTAATCATCAGGCGTAACAAGAGAAATTTCTTTTTTAAACGGTACTATTCCCCATAAAAGATATGTAACAAAGCTCGAACACACGTAAAAATGCTGCCTTTGATACGGTATGTTGAAATAAATCAGAAAAACATTTAAAAAGCTGTATCTGAAACTGCCCGGTTTCGCAAGAAACCTTTTAAGCCTCTCATTAATAACCTCGTAATCATTATCCGTAACCTCAAGCCTGTAAATTTTGCATCTTGTTTCCGGATGCATCTTAAATACTCCCCTGTCAGGTTCTTCCTTAACAAATCCGCCTATGAGCGGAAACCATGTTATTTTTCTTCCGAAGCTGAACATTGTCCTGCAATTATTATCAAAAGATATGGATATATGGTTGTAAGGCTTCTTTGACACTGCTTTCAATGTTTTGGATATAACTGTGTTCGTCTGTGTAAGTACAATATTAATTTCCTTCATATGTAGCTCCTATTACCTAATCAATGTCATGTGTATTAATACACTCAGTACAGTAGCTGTATTATATATTATAGTACAGTCACTGTCAATAATTATTTTTAAAAAATAAGGCCCGCTGCTGTGAAGGTTCACAGTGAAGCGGGCCTTGTTTATTTTCTAAAAATTATTATTTATATAACAGAATACAGCCAGAAAAACAATGGTATTGTAATTAATGAAATCAGATGTGTAATAACCACTATTTTTGAGCCAAACTCAACATCTCCACCGTATTTTTGAGCCAGAATAGGCATGAGCACCGCAACGGGCAATGCGGCATATATAATATATATCTGCTCTGCCATTGGATCAAAATTCAAAAACTTCAACAATATAATCATTATTATGGGAGAAGCAATCAACCTGAAGAAGGTTGTGAAATAAGCTTCCTTGCTTATTAGTGATTCCTTCACTCCTATGGTAGCTATTTTGCTTCCTATTATAATCATTGACAGAAATGTTGTTACATTTGTCAGCAGGCTCAACAGGTTTGTGGCAAACAAAGGAAGCTTCAACTGAGTAAAGTACAGCACAAGGCCTGCATATACTCCTATCATACCTGGATTGAAAAGCATGAACTTGTATCTGTTTTTGATTTTCTTATCTCCCAAAAGCAAAGATACTCCGTATGTCCACATAAATATTATATTTGGAACGTGAAACATTGTCGCATAAAACATACCCTGTGCGCCATATATCTGATATGCCAGGGGGAATCCCATAAAGCCCCCATTAAGTAATACAATCGAGTACTTTATCATCTTTTTCTTTTCATTGTCACTGGTTCTGGCAGAAGCAATATTTCCAATAAATATGAGCAAAATATCAAATATAATAGCTACTGCAAGAAGAACCCCTCCCGTTTTCAGTTGCTCGAAAGAGAATTCAATATTCATTGCGTTTATTATCATTACAGGCGTCGTTATATTAACCAGTATATATGTAAGCGCACTTTCCCCGTCATTATTTAAAATTCCTTTATTCCTTAAATAATACCCCATTGCCATAAGTATAGCCATCAATACTATACTGTTCACTAATGTCATTAAAATCATAATAACTCCCCTGATTATTTCTTCATTTTCGTTTCAGAATATCACGGAACAGAATAAGTTACAAGCAAAACTTACAATAATTGCACTATGAGCCTGTTGACTTATACCGGCTCAATCCCACTCGCCAAAATATCAGGCATGGAATAAGAAACAGCATGCTCAGCAAAGGCAGAAGTATATAATATGTATTTTCCGATCTTCCTATAAGGTATAAAAACGGATAATATTGGAAAAGTGCCAATGGTATAACGTAGGTTAAAAATTTAAGAACGCCTTCTCCGTATATAGAAAACGGATATCTGCCGAACTCTCTGGCACCGTCCGTCAAAATGTTCATAAATTCAAGTCCCTCTGTTGTAAAGAAGCAAAGAGATGCATAGACAATAAATAGCCCGGAAAACACCGCAATCCCTCCGAGCAGCATAAAGATCAGCGTGCATATTTTAGGAAGTGTCCATTCTATTCCGCTGTAATGCACGGCATAGACAAACATGGCAACAGCTTGAGCCATTCTCCCAATGCGGGCAAATTCAATACGAGAGGCAAGCACCTGAAAAATTTCATTCCGAGGTCTTACTAAAATCCGGTCAAATTCACCGTTTGAAATAATCGACGAAAATGCATCAAAGCCCCTAACAAAGCATTCCGAAAAAGAAAATGCAGTCAGTGTGACGGCAAAGCACAGCAGCACCTCCGGAAACGTAAAGCCGTTTACGGATCTGAAGCGGTAAAACATGAAATAAATTCCCAAGAGTGCAGTAAAAGATATTAAAAACTGTCCTATTGCAGACATGCAAAAGGATGCCTTGTACTGCATCTGACTTCTTAAAATAATTGAAGCATATTTCAAGTATAATCTCATACTATCCTCCCTGAACCACTGTCTTTTTAAGTGCCTGATTTATAAGCAACCTCCCCGCCGCAACTAATACAGCAATCCACACGGTTTGAACCGACATGCTTTTTATGATATCAATACCTGAAATATATCCGCTATATATTTGAAATGGCGTGTTTTGTATGGATGCAAAGGGCAGAGCAAGCATTACCTTCTGCAGGCTGTCGGGAAAAAATGGCAGTGGTATCACAGCACCGGAAAAAAACTCAACAACACTGGTGGCAAGAATCCGTGTACCCATGGAAGACACAGTATAAAAGGCCGAGATATATATGAGCATGGAAAAGGCAACTAATATCATCATGCCCAACATCATGGACACAGCAAATGCAGCACCTGCTGCTGCGGAATCCGGCATAGAGATATTAAATGGTCTAGGCAGGAATATGGCGACTATCAATATGGGAAAGCAGCGCAGAACAGCTCTGGAAACACGTATGGCAGCGTTTTTTACGAACCACATGGTATAAAGGTCTGCCGGGCGGCACAGCTCATATGAAACATTGCCGCTTGTTATAGAATCAAATATATCATTGTCAAAATACCATGCCATATACAAAGCCAGCAGTGCCTGTTGAAGCCATATATAGCTTGACAGCTCAGGGAATGTCATGGGAAATATGTTTTTACCATCCTGATAAAATGCCCAAAACATGAGAAGCGTCATTCCGCCCCAGGCAAATTGAGTTGAAACACCTGCCCATGCCGCCGCCCGGTATTGCAGCCCGTTTATAAACCTTATTCTGAAGAACGATATATACTTTCTCATATTTTAAACTCCCTATAAAGAGATACAACCATCTCTTCAGCGGTGGTTCCTGTTATGGAAATATCTCGGATATCTACTTGGGCAGATATTTTAGCAATGGCCTCTGAAACGGATATTACGTCCGTATCAATGAGAATTTCGGCATGTCCGTCCAGCTTCTTTATAAAGCTCATACCATTTCCTATTTCATCGATGGTACCTGCGTAATCAACAACGAAGGTCCTGCTGCTGAAATTTCTCCTTTTTAATTCGCTCAGAGAACCGTCCAGCAATATTTTTCCTCTGCCTATGAGCAGTATCCTTTCTGTGAGAGCTTCAATATCCTGCATGTCGTGGGTAGTTAAAATCACAGTTGTTTTGCGCTCACTGTTCACGGTTCTGATGAATTTGCGCACAGCAACCTTGGAAACAGCATCAAGGCCTATTGTTGGCTCATCCAAAAAAAGAATAGATGGGCTATGCAAAAGAGATGCGGCAATTTCACAGCGCATCCTCTGACCGAGAGAAAGCTGCCTTGCGGGGGTACGGATTATTTCACCTATGTCAAGAAGCTCCTTCAATTCATTGAGATTCTTTTTAAATTCACTGTTATCCACCTTGTAGATGTCCCTAATCAACTCAAAGCTGTCCGCAACTGGAACATCCCACCAAAGCTGGCTCCTCTGACCGAAAACAACCCCGATTTCCCTTACATGGTCAACCCTCTGCTTCCATGGAATCCTGTCGTTTATAACACATTCACCGCTATCCGGAGTAAGTATTCCGCTCATTATTTTAATAGTGCTGCTCTTTCCGGCGCCGTTGGGACCTATATACCCCACCATTTCACCGTCATTTATGGTAAAGGACACATCATTCAGCGCCTGAATGTATGTATATTCCTTCCTGAACATAGCTTTTACCGCTTCATGCAGGCCTGCATTCCTCTTGGCGACCTTAAAGGTTTTATTTATATTTTTAAGCTCAATCATCCTCTCCTCCGTCCATTTTCCTATCTTTATTAAACATATTATATCACACTGACGGATAAAAAACTACAAACAGAAGCTGCTTGTAGTTTTATGAAATAACTGTAATATATTTATGAAAACCTACCTGCTTTATATCCATGTTCAAAGTGGAATCTGAACCGGCTGCACTTTCGAGCACCGTATAAAGGTACTCGTCATACTCGTTCATTTTGTCATGTTGGCTGCCCATGAGCCGCAAGCTCACCGTTTCTTTGGTTTTGCCCATCAAGCCGACCTGCTGCGTTTCCACAGGGGACAGGCAGCCAAGCTGAATCAGCCGCAGTATTCCTGTGGAGAGAATGGCGCCGTCCGAAAATTACATCTGTCCGCCATAGCCAAAACCCCATATTTCGGCGGTTTCATCGGTGATGGGCGTTCCGTCCGCCAGCCGGATTTCCACTTTCACATCGGTGGGGGTGGTGTTCATCCCATCGTTTACAAATCGGAAGTTTACACCGTCCCTGTCGCTGTAACCACCCACCGCATTGTCCAGCTTATATTCAATCGCATAGCGGTTTTGTCCATACCGGCTGATGCCAAAGCAGATTTCATACCCGCTGTCCGTATCATGGATGCCGCATTTTCTTCAAAGCTCCAGTTGGTGTTCCAATCCGAAACCGTCTCATAGCTCCCGTTTTGGTCGGAGACTGTAAGCTGGCTGATGGTCAGGGTTTCGGGTGCGTTCATGGGAATGTAGCTTTCGGTTCCCTCGTTAAAATTTCCCTCCCATACTTGTGTAACGTGCATGGAACCGTCCTCGTAAATGACAGCCTGAATATCCATGGTATTTACCTGATTTGCCGCAAAAGCCGGTAGAGGAAGAGCAAATAATAAGGCAAAGCATAGAATCAGGCCGCTCACTTTTTTGCGCATAGAGCACCTCATTTCATGCTGGGCATATACGCCTTATCAGCCTGCTCCACAAGATATTCTCTTTGTCCAAAGCCCAGCATCCCGGCGACCATGGTGACCGGGAACATTCGGATTTCACGGTTCAGCTTTGTTACACTGTCGTTGTAGATCAGACGGCTGGTGCGCACCATATTTTCAAAGGTCTGCACCGCGTCCATGGTTTTGATGTAATTTTGATTGGCTTTCAGGTCGGGATACTGCTCCGTCACCATGGCAATCCTGCCCAAGGCTTCGGAAATAACCCCTTCCTGACGCATCACATCATCCGGCGTGGATTTTGCCGTGATGACGCTTCTTCTTGATTTGATTGTCTCAATCAGCGTTTCGCTTTCGTGCCTGGCGTAGCCCTTTGTCAAATCCAAAAGGGCCGTCAGCGCATCGAAGCGGCTTGACAGCTGCACCCCGATCTGGCTCATGGCATTGCTGATGTTTTCATCCAGCACCACCAGTCTGCGCTGGGTGGAGATAATCCATACAACAATGACCGCAGCAATTACGGCGATTGTGATGAAAGTTGGCAGCATAATAAAGTCTCCTTTTTTTATTTTTTGACGGGCAGACAGACTGTGATTTTATCCCGTCCGCCCATTTTGTTGCCTGTATGCGTGATTAATCCAATGTGATACTCGGAAGTATATAGGCCAGATTCGCCTCAAGGGAGGAGTTTGCCCCTGGTATTGCTGTCGCCTGTGCAAAGGAAGGATAAGGAATCCACTCCCGCAATGTTAGCAGGATTATCAAAGGCAAGCACCTTGATGTCGGAATAGGTATCCCCCAGTGATTCAAGCATATAGTCCTCGGTAACATCCTCAATCCATGTATCCGATAGGAATGTAGGCGTTACGACAATGCTGGCATTGGGACCTTCAGCCACAGCGTAGCCGTCTTTGTCACTAAATTCGCCAAAATCGCTGGGAACGAGCAGGGCGGTGTAATTTGCTACCTTGTTGACAAGTGTAATGTCCGAAGCAACAGGAGCTGATGTCTCAGGCGTGGAAGTTGGTGCGGAATTGTTTCCTCCGCAGGCTGCAAGACTCAGCGTCATGGCAAGTGCCGTAAGTACCAGTAACTTTTTCATATAAATTTCTCCATTTTCTTTTGCTTTTTAGGGAATATCAATGGTCGATTTCTTCTAAAGCAGCACCGGCTTCAGCGATGAATGAACGGCCTACATCAATGGCTACTGTCAGGGCACCCATAATCTCAGGTGTGAGCGTTTCAGGGCTGGCAAAGTATTCTGTATAGAGCAAATTCCCATGCGTTCACTCTATCAAAAATCTGCCACAGAAAACCGTTCGCTACATGAAACATGATTTTTTCGACATGAAATATAGTTTCGGGAATTCATTTTTTATGGTAAAATTATTATGGATAAATAGAATAATAAAGAAAAGAAGGAATACTTATGCTGCAGATTGCTTTATGTGATGACAATATTGACGAACTATCCAATATGGTACAGCTTATAGACCTGTACCGAACATCAAAACATCTAAGCTGCGAACACGCCGTCTTCCCAAACGGATTTGAGATGATTTCGGCCTTGGAAAAAGGAAAACGGTTTGATATATATTGTCTGGATATTATTATGCCGGGGTTTACGGGCATTGATGTGGCAAAGGACATCCGTGGTTTTGACAAAACTGCGCAGATTTTATTCTTTACATCATCGCCTGAATTTGCCTTGGAGAGCTATTCGGTTAAAGCCATTAACTACATACTTAAGCCAATCTCAAAGGAAAAATTGTTCTTCACCTTTGATGAGCTGCTGGAGCAGATCAAAACAAAAAAGGATGAGGATGCGGTTATCGTAAAGAGTAATGCAGGAATACAAAAAATACTGATCTCCAACTTGGTTTTTGCCGAAGTCATCGGCAGAAGCGTGCTCTATCACCTGCGCTCCGGCAAGGTCATCGAATGTACGGAGCCTTTTTCTTCTGTCTGCGATAACCTTCTGAAATATGGGTGTTTTATCAAACCTCACCGCTCTTATCTTGTGAATATGCAGTATGTGGATACCATCGAAAACCATCAGATAACCTTACAGACTCTTTCCTCTGTTCCTGTTGCACAGGGCAAGGCGAGGGAGATTAAGCAGCAATATCTGAATTATCAAATGGAAGGGGAATAATTAAATGGAGGGATGTGCTTTAAATATTGTAGTAACAGTGATAGGACTCTTACGATTTGGATTTTCCCTGGTCTTTGGCATAGCGGTGTCAGTTCTCTTTGCGGGAATAGAACTCACAAGGAAAAACAGGCTTGGCGCTGGCTTGCTCTGTGTAATTTTCCTTTTTGTGCAGACTGCCAGTTGGTGGATCTTGGGCTTGGATTTGACATCAAAGCTGTATCCACTGATTATCCACCTGCCGCTGATATTTATTTTTTCCCTATATTATAAGCGTCCGTGGCTCATATCCGCCGTCAGCGTGCTTTCCGGTTATCTTTGCTGTCAAGCGCCACGATGGGTAGGCCTCCTTGCGGGAGCTGCCTTAGGAAGTGGACTCGCAGACCACGTTTTTTATATTGTGGCGGTGTTTCTGTTCTACTATTTCCTGAAAAGGTATGTGGCCGGGTCCGTCCGACAGCTTATGGAAGTATCCACTAAATCTTGCTTATTTTTAGGCGGGGTGCCGCTTTTTTACTATATGTTCGACTACGCTACCACCATCTACACCGATGTGCTTTACCGCGGTGCGAAATGGGCGGTGCAGTTCATGCCATCAACAATCTCTGTTTTCTATTTTGCGTTTGTTATCCTTTACTACGCTGAGACGCAAAAACAAGCAACCCTCCAAAGAGAACGGGATATGCTGGATGCGCAGTTCCGACTGGCGCAGACAGAGTTTGCTTCTCTGCGGCAGCTACAACAGAATGCCGCATCCTATCGGCATGATATGCGCCACCATTTCGCTCTTTTACAGGGGCTGGCATCCAAGGGACACATGGAGGAAATCAAAGAGTATCTACGGATTGCCCAGTCCGACATGGATGCCATCACGCCCATGCGCTTTTGCGAAAACGAAACCGTCAATCTGATTTTATCCGCTTTTTCCGCCAAAGCAAACAAATCGGGAATCCTGTTGACAATAGAAGCGAAGCTGCCTGACTCGCTTCCTTTCAGCGATACCGAGCTTTGTTCACTCCTGTCAAACGCTTTGGAAAACGCCATACAAGCCTCAGAGCATATTCCGGCCAGCAACAAACGCAGCATCCGGCTACGTTTATATTCCAAGAATACAAAGCTGTGCATTGACATCCGCAACAGTTATGAGACAGAACCGATTTTCCATCAAGGCTTGCCTGTATCAGAAAAACAGGGGCATGGCTTTGGCACAAAAAGCATGGCTCATATCGTGGAAAAGCATGGCGGTGTATATCGGTTTTCGGTCAAGGATGGCTGGTTTATATTTCAGGCAACTATATAAAAGGTATTCATTTTCTGTAATAAATTTTTATATAGTGTGAGATTCTGAGTTCAGCAAAAAATAAAAAAGCTTCCACTTTTCACAGTGAAAGCCCTCAAAAGGCAATATGGACTTACCCGCCTTTAGACCGGTAAGTCCATATTGCCTTTTCTCTTTAGTGTTCCCGACACGAATCGAACGTGCGGCCTTTCGCTTAGGAGGCGAACGCTCTATCCTACTGAGCTACGAGAACATTATTCATTTAAAGATATTACACTATATTTTTCTATTTGTCAACATGAGTATTTTGAGTTTGTGCCTTTATCAGCAAAAGCAGCGTCCATTGCCGGTGATAGGGGCATGATAGCATGCTTTTGCATTGACATCATATATATTTATGAAAATATATTTTTAATAAGTCTCAAAAATATTACAAATATATTTGCCTTGCCGATATCTTCAGATACAACGGCATCCACCTGTCCTATTTCTTCATCATTTACAAATATACTGATGGTTCCCACCTTGTCTCCCTGCTTCAGCGGCGCTTTTACGCTGTCTGGATAAGCTACCTTTGTCCATATGGAATCATCATTTTTTACCATCTTGTTATAGTCCACAGATGGATAAATGCTTACATTTCCCCTCTTGGCGTTACCTATATACACCTCGTCCACCTTCTGAGCTTTATCGGCAAGCTGTTTATAGCTGTAATTATTTTTACCGTACTCCAACAGTTCCTTTGTCTTGTTGATTCTGTCATCATGGGTTTTCGCACCGAGAATTATTCCCACAAGCCTGAAATCCTGACCACTGCCTGTCACAGGCATTGTTGATATAAGACATATTCCTGCCTTGTCAGTGTATCCTGTCTTGAAGCCGTCAACTCCCTCCACAATTCCAAGTGCCGGATTTGTAGCAGTTTTCTTGTAATTTCTTTCGGGAATTACAAGCTCCTTCAGAGCCGTAATCTCCAGAATCTCCGGATATTTAGTCAGTATATGTCTTGAAAGCTTGTACAGGTCTGATGCTGACATGTGATTTTGTCCTGTTTCCCTGTCATCTATGGGCAGCCCGTGAGGATTAATAAAGCTTGCCGAAAGAAGTCCAAGCTCAGATGCCTTTTCATTCATCATCTTTACAAAATTATCTTCTGTCTTGCCCAAATGCTCGGCTATTGCAGTTGCACAGTCATTTCCTGAAACGACAAGCATGCCCTTTGCCAGCATGCTAAGCTTAATCGTTTCTCCTGAAATCAGCCCAAATCTGCTGCCTTCAGTAGCTGCGGCATGTCCGCTTATTACAATGTCATCATCCAGAGATATCTTTCCATCTGATACTGCATCCATCATGACAAGATATGTCATAAGCTTTGAAATACTGGCTATTGCCCGCTGTTCATTTATATTATAACTGTAAAGAATTTCTCCCGTTTCAACATCCCCCAGCAATGCTGCGCTGATATCCTGATTGATATTTATTTCAGCATATGCCGTAACATTAAAAATAGTTATTATCAAAAGGAATAATGAAAGTACCTTACTGATTTTTCTCATAAACTTCCTCCATTTTAAATTATTTTAATTATATAATATTCTTCGACAAAATGCATTATCAAATTTCAAAAATCGTCATGTAAATAATGGACCTGTGTCTATATTTTCCATAAGTGATTTATTAAGATATCATCCATATAAAAATACAGGCATTGAGTGTCTCTAATGCCTGTATAATTTCTTAATAATTTCAATTTCTTGGGAATGG
The DNA here is from genome assembly GCA_031997345.1 of Sedimentibacter sp. Lineage (GTDB taxonomy): Bacteria > Bacillota > Clostridia > Tissierellales > Sedimentibacteraceae > Sedimentibacter. Next base: position 10,796 of record DAMAEI010000073.1, read on the forward strand.
CCTTTTAAGTCATTTGGTGTCTCAAGGAAAAATGGGAGATTGTAAAGCCATGGATGATTTATTATTTTTTCAACAGCATCCAGACCTATATATCCCTTTCCTATATTTTCATGACGGTCCTTGTGGCTTGAAAACGGGTTCTTGCTGTCATTCAAATGAACCGCATGAAGATACTCAATTCCCACCGTATGGTCAAATTCCTTCAATACATCATCTAAATTATTCACTATATCATATCCTGAATCATAAACATGGCATGTGTCAAGGCATACTCCTATTTTCTCCTTCAGGTGTACTCCGTCTATAATTTTCTTTAATTCCTCGAAGGTTCTTCCTATTTCCGTACCCTTTCCGGACATTGTTTCAAGAAGTACCACGGTTGTTTGCTCAGGCGTGAGAACCTTATTCAGGACATTGACAATGTAGTCTGTTCCTGTCTCTATCCCCTGCCCCAGGTGACTTCCGGGATGAAAGTTATAATAGTTTCCGGGAAGGTTCTCCATCCTCCTTAAATCCTCCTCTATTACTTCCAGCGCAAATTCTCTGGTCCTTTCTTCCGCCGAGCATATATTTAAAGTGTAGGGTGCATGGCCTATTAATTTCCCGAAATTGTTTTCTTCCATTATTTTTATTAATTTTTCTATATCTTCTATGTCTATCTTTTTAGCCTTGCTGCCTCTTGGGTTACGTGTAAAAAATTGAAATGTATTTGCACTGATGCTCAGAGCATCTTTGCCCATGGCCTCGTATCCCTTAGAAACAGACAAGTGGCATCCTATTTTCAGCATTTGTTCTCCTTTATAGTTATTCCGTAGTATGTTTTACATATACCACAAAAAATATTACGCTAATCACAAAGTATTCACATCTCTTGGCAATAAAATAAATGAGAGGCAAGCCTCTCAATAGTCCTTAATTTTATAAAGTTATTTTTTCCAATCCGTTCATATAGCTTCTCAACACCATGGGTATAGTTACCGAGCCGTCTTCATTCTGATAATTTTCAAGTATTGCTGCAATTGTTCTTCCCACCGCAAGTCCTGAACCATTTAACGTATGAACAAACTCCGGCTTACTTTTTCCGTTTGCTCTATAGCGTATATCCGCTCTTCTTGACTGAAAGTCCTCAAAATTCGAGCATGAGGAAATTTCAACGTATCTGTTGTAGCTAGGCATCCAGACCTCTATATCATATGTCTTTGCCGCACTAAAGCCGATATCTCCCGTGCACAGCTCCATAACTCTGTAAGGAAGCCCCAGCCCCTTCAGAATTTCCTCGGCAAATCCCGTCAACAGTTCCAGCTGCCTGTATGAATCCTCAGGCTTTGAATACATAACCATTTCGACCTTACCAAACTGATGGTTGCGAATAAGACCTCTGGTATCTCTTCCGGCAGAACCAGCCTCTGCCCTGAAGCATGGTGTATACGCGGCCATGTAAATCGGAAGCTCGCTTTCGTCCAAAATTTCATTCATATAAATGTTGGTCACCGGAACCTCAGCCGTTGGAATAAGGTAATATTCTTTTTGGTTCAATTTGAACATATCATCTTCAAATTTCGGAAGCTGACCTGTTCCGTACATGCTTTGCCTGTTTACCATATAAGGAGGGGATATTTCAGTAAAGCCATGCTCCAGCGTGTGCTTGTCAAGCATGTATGATGCTATCGCTCTTTCAAGCCTGGCACCGGCTCCCTTGAAGAGCGGGAATCTCGGACCGGTAATTTTTGA
>DAMAEI010000073.1:12536-14198 GCA_031997345.1 Sedimentibacter sp.
TGAAGCTCTTTCAAAATCGATTATTCCGAGAGAATTACCTAAATCCCAGTGCGCCTTTATTTCATAATCGAATTTCTCCGGCTCTCCCCATCTTCTTATCTCTCTATTATCAGCATCTGACTCTCCAACCGCAATGTCCGGATTTGGTATGTTGGGGATATTCATAAGTTCTTTTTCTATTTCAGTGTCTATTTCCTTAATTTCAGTATCAAGAAGTTTTATTTTTTCTGATAGCTCCTTCATTCTTAAAAGTATTTCCGTCACATCCAAGCCTTGCTTTCTGAGCATAGGAACACGGACGGAAACTCTTCTTTGCTCCGCCTTCATGTTTTCCGTCTCTGTAAGCTTTTCTCTTCTTTGTTTATCTAATTCTAAAATTCTGTCAAGGCAGAACTCATGCCCTCTTCTTTTTAAAAGCTTTTCAACTTCCTCGGGATTGTTTCTTATTCTCTTTATATCAAGCATGTATTACTCCATATTTACTAATGTATCGCCGGCGAAAGTATACACAAAGCCTCTGTTTCCTCATTGCAGCTGTTAAATACAACGTGTCCGTTATTTTCCGGAACACAGATGCTATCTCCCTTTGAAACGACATAAATTTCATTTCCGATATGACATTGTATTTCCCCGGATAATATATACACACATGCTTTTGCGGGATGTGTTATAGCATGTTCACTCAACCATGTCTTAGGCTTCAGCTTAAATAAAAATGCCTCAACGCTGTTGACTTTATCATCATTATTTAATATTGGGGTTATAAATTCCAGTTCGGAATTGATGTTTCCGAATTTTACCTTTATTCTTTTATTTTGAGGTATAGTTATTACGTTTTTATTGCTTTCCTCCGCAAAAAGTGCTGATAAAGGCACATCCAATGCCTCTGACAGCCTCTTTAAAACTGCCAGTGAAGGAGAAATTAAGTCTCTTTCAATTTGAGATATATACCCCGATGTTACGTTAATTTTTTCAGACAGTTCAACAATAGTCAGCTTCTTACTTTTCCGTATACTTCTTATCTTCTCACCAATCAATTTTTATCCCCTCGTCATATAATACTATGTATACATTATACAACAAATATGATAAATGTCATCTATATATTTGTAAAATAAGTTAAAATTTAGAAATATATTATCATATTTTAATTATATGTCATATTATTAATATCTATTATATTTATTGTGTTAATAACAAACAAAGAATTAATTAAGTTTAATTAATATGCAGTATGATTAATTTTTTCTTTTCATATAATGTATAATATGATATAATTATCTATTAATTATCAATATTATTTTTATTCTTATTTGTGCAAGAAGGGGATATAAAATGACAGAATATAATGAAAAATATACGGAAGAAATCAATTATCTCGAAAAAACAACAGGCTTGTTGAAATATAAATTGGAAGTTGAGACAGAAAAGTTAGCGGAACAAAAATTAGACCTTATAGCCTCGCGAAAGGAAATGTGGGAGAATACAACTCACTCCTCTTCTGATTTTGATAAGCTCTCTGACCTGAATCAGTATTTGAGCGCTCTGAATTCCCAGACATTCAGCTATACAGAGCTTGAAAAAAGAATAGCTAAATATGAAAAAATGGTTGACAGTCCATATTTCGCAAGGATTGATTTCACAGAGGACGGTTATGATGAC
>DAMAEI010000074.1:0-11827 GCA_031997345.1 Sedimentibacter sp.
GCAAACTACCTTACAAAAGGAAGTCAGTGCGCAATTCACGGCAGAGTATCCACAGGAAGTTATACTACACAGACAGGCGAAAAGAGATATACAACAGATATTGTAGCAGACAGAGTAGAATTTATTGGCAGCGGAAAAGGCCAGACATCACCGCAGCAAGGAAGACCGGTTCAGCCAGATAGCAGCTTTTTCGGTGATTTCCCAGATGAAGACAATGACATTTTCCAACCGGTAGATGACGAAGACATCCCGTTTTAAAAGATAGACGAATATCATTGGTAATTAGGATGGAAGGAGGAAATATCAAGTGAGTTCAAGACAAGGTATGGATAGAGGCGACAAGAACGAAAGAATGGGCCAAAAAAGAAGACCACGTAAAAAAGTATGCCAGTTCTGTCAGGAAAAGACTACACATATAGATTATAAAGACCTCGCAAAGTTGAAAAAATATACAACTGAAAGAGGTAAAATATTACCAAGAAGAATTACAGGTGCTTGCGCAAAGCATCAGAGAATGGTAACAAGAGCAATAAAAAGGGCACGTGCAATAGCATTACTGCCATACGTAGCAGAATAGTAAAAATTAGATGTTACACTGATATCAGTGCGGCATCTTTTTTATTTGTTTATTCTTAAATTATTCGGAGATTCTAACCTGAATTTCAGTTAAGAATTCTTCCTTAAGCATGGTATCGCGATTATCTATGTGATACAGCTCAAAGGGGTCGTCCAAAATACGGTATCCTTTTTCTTCGGCATATGAAAGGGCTTCTTTAATTCGGTCAGTGCTCTGACTGTAGCTGCCGCGATAAAAAAGAGAGAGATATTGTCCTGCCGGTAAAATAAAGTCATATTCCTTTGCTTTTTTCTCAAGGATAAAAAATATATAGCGGAACACTCCTGTTATTCCCTTGTTTAAATCTTCTATTGATAATGATGCACCGATGGATTGATTGCCGATATCATATATTTTACTTTCATGCTTGCGGTGCAGTTTTTTTATGGCAAAGTCCATTTCTTCATCTCTTGTTATGTTGGTGCTCAATCTAAGGCACATGCGGTTAGAAAATGTTTTAACAGTAAAGACACCTGTGGGGATTTGAAAAGACTCCAACAATGTGTTCATGCGGGAGCGTATGATTTGTTCCGTTGCACGAAGCTTTTTGAATTGATTTTGTATCCACTCCTGCTCTTCCTGCAGCAAGTTCAAAGTGTTGTCTATGCTTTGATGAGACAGATAGCTTTTGATCTGCCCCATGGAGAAGTTCAGCTGTCTCAAATCACGTATTATATTGAGCTTATATATATCCTTAAGGTTGTACAAACGATAGCCGTTTTCGCCTCTTCGGGGTTTCAATACTCCTATTTTTTCATAATAGCGGAGTGAATCAACTCCAATACCATATAGGTTTGAAATCTCACCTATTTTGTAATAATCCTTCACAGCATGACACCATCCTTTAATTTTTTTTGTAAAAATGCTTGACATTAGTATTATACCAGGGTTTAGAATATAAATATAGGTAATTTTGAACAAAAAAATATATTAATGAAAGGATGTGTTGTTATGTTTTTCATAACGGAGCATTTTAACTCAATAAAAGGAACTTGAAAATCTGCTTCCTTCAGAAAGATTTTGGGAATAGTAGCAGGTACTGCTATTGTATCCTTTGGTATTCAGAACATTCATCAACAAGCAGATATTACCGAAGGCGGCGTATTAGGTATGATATTGCTGCTTAGTCACTGGTTTAATATATCACCTGCTGTACTATCACCTGTACTTGACATATTTTGCTATGTTTTGGCATTCAGGTATATAAGCAAGGATTTTATTAAACTGTCAATTATAGCTACCATTAGTTTTGCGGGATTTTTAAAATTATGGGGTATGTTGCCTCTGCAACTTCCCGGTCTGTTAATTCATCCTCTGATTGCTGCACTTGCAGGAGGAGCGCTTGTGGGTATCGGTGTAGGAATGGTCATAAGGCAGGGAGGGTCCTGCGGCGGAGATGACGCGCTGGCGCTTTCTATTTCAAAGACCTTTAAATGGAGAACAGCACATGCATATCTTTGTACAGACATTATAGTTCTGTTGCTTTCTCTTTCGTATATTCCGATTAAACGCATTGCTTTCTCTATGATTACGGTTACGGTTTCATCATTTTTGGTTGATTTTGTACAGAATGCAGGGCGTAGAGAAAAACTTGAAACTACTGCGAAGAACATTTCTGTCAGAAGTTCAGATATCTGTGAAAAATCAGAGAATAAACGCAAGGTTAATGTGTATGCTCATCAAGAAAATGGGTCCTATTAAAATAATTTGATTTTATTATTCTAGATTATAAAAATGACCTGTCGGAATTTTCAACAGGTCGTTTTGTTATCAATTAGTTGCATCCGCCGCCGCATCCGCCGCATCCGTCTCCACAGCTTGAAGATGGCTGTACAACGGGCATGAGTCCCACACCGTTTCCGTTGTTTTCTTCATTTGAAACAATTATGAAACCGCCGTATTGCTGGTTCAGTTCTTTATCCACAATGAAGGTAATATCCTTTATTTTTTCCACATCGTCCTTGTCTGTAGGCTCCTCAACATAAACGCCGAAAATCGGACCGCTGCAGGAATAGTTGCTTATTCCTATTCTTATATTGTATGATTCAACTTCGGCATCGTCTAAAAGTACCTTGAATTCATCGTAAGCTTGATCATTTATGAATATCATTATAGTTTCCCTTCTTTTAAATTAATGTAAATTAATGATAACACATTAATCATAAGCTGTATATAAAAATAACAAAATATTGTATTAATAGTTTATTTGACTTTGGCTATGTCAATGTTTGTAAAATAATGCTTCAATATGTCCAGATAGCCATAACCCTTGCCTGCCATACCCTCTGCACCCCATTGACTCATTCCAACGCCGTGTCCATAGCCTGTGGTTACAATCTCAAGTTCATTGCCTGATTGAATGAAGCTGAAATTAGTTGAATTTAAATTAAATATGGTTCTTATTTCCCGACCTGTAACTTCTGTCCCATCTACATAAATAGTTTTTATTTTTCCGCCCTCACTTACCTCACCTAATTTTATTTTTTCACTGAGATTATTTTTTGAAATATCTAGGTTCCCGTATGAGGATTTCAATTTTTTAATAAACTCATCAACAGATATTTTAACTGATGCATGCAGTCTAGGTGCGTCACTTTCATAAGGACTTTCAACACTTCTCAGATAAGGAACGGAAGTTGAAAAAACATCCTCTGAATTTTCGGTCCTTCCTCCGCTTGTTGAATGAAACAGAGGCTCGATTATTTTTCCTTCATATACTAAAATCTGCCCCTTTGTTGAATTGACTGCATCTTCAATTTTCACCCAGTAGTTTTCATACCATTCTTCGCTGTGGGATGCAATCAGGCTTTCTTTGGAGTTCCATACCTGACAATGAGTACTTGTGCAAAGAGGAGCTCCGGGATGGTCGGGATGACCGTCAGGGTATTTCTTCAATCTGTACAATAAATAGGTACGTGCTGTGACTCCTTGTGCCTTAAGCGCTTCAATATTGAATTCAGCGGGCATTTCAGAAGCCACCACCCCTTTTAAATATTCTTCAAAATCAATGACCATGACTTTACCTGTGTTAACATTATAAATTTTTATTAATTTCGGTTCTTCAATGCTTGTCTTTTCGAATTCCTCAACTACTTCGACAGCCTTGTCTCCACTATTTGTATTTTCCTCTGCTACTTCATATATTTCTGCCTTAGCCGGCATATCGACCCTCTGCTCAAAAAATGTAAGAGATAAACTCGGTACAGTCAGAAGCATAATAAATACGGCCACGGCATAAATCAAACGGTTCAACAAAAAAATCAACCCTTTCATCATAAGTTTTACTATAATTTTATGAACAATAAAAATTTTTAGAACAATTCTGTATTAAACGTAAAAAGTGGGACACACTATCACAAGATAAATAAAGAAGTATCAGGAGGATTGTATGAAAAATAAAAGATTTAAAAATGCAAAAATGAAAATGCAAAATTTCTTTATTAAATTGAAGCACAGGGATACAAGTTTCTTTATAATTGCTCTTTGTGTCGTTATTTTAGCCACTGCAATAGTTTGGAGATATTCTTCAACTCCGGGTCCGGATAAAGGAAACAATTTGGCAGGGAAAGATGCCGAAAATGAAAACATAGGCGTCAACTTAGACCCATATCAGGATTATGTTGAGGGTATAATCAAGGATTATGAGAATGCAAACAATGATCAGGATAAAGATAAAGATACCCCGAACAATAAGATTGATTTGAATTCGATGAAAGCTCCGCTGGCTGGCGATATATACAGAGAGTTTACAATGGACGACCTCATTTACTACGAAGCAATAGGAGAATGGAGAGTACATAAAGGAGTGGACATCAAGCCGAAAGATACACTTCTAATTGAATCGGCGCTGGCGGGAACAGTGATGTCTGTCAATACATCAGAGTTGTCCGGTACAGAAGTTGTTATTGATCATGGAGACAACATTAAAACGGTTTACAGCAATTTAGCATCAGCCACTGTAAAGGCAGGGGAACATGTGAAGCAGGGTCAGGCGATTGGAAACATAGGCAAAACAGCCAGCATTGAAGCATCAGATGGTGCCCACCTGCACTTTGAATTATTGGTTGATGGAAAAAATGTTAACCCCATGGACTATATTAATTAATGTAAAGGTTCTAATAGGACAAATAAATGCATAAAAATTAAAATAAGACGGTATAATGCCAAAGGGGGTTAAACATGAAAGATTACATAGAACGGAGAGCCATGGAAATCGCGGAATATATTATAAGTACTGAATCTACTGTAAGGCAGACTGCAAAAAAGTTCGGCGTCAGCAAAAGTACGGTCCATAAGGATGTAACAGAACGTCTTCCCAAACTGAACCCTCCAGCTGCAAGCGAAGTCAAAAAAGTTTTGCTTAAAAACAAGTCGGAAAGACACATTAGGGGAGGTAAAGCTACTCGCTTAAAATATAAAGAAGCACATGAGATCGACAAAGTTAGCAATATGTAATTAACCACTTGATGAGAGGCACTGACTATAACAGGTTAGTGTCTTTTTATTTTTCCTAATAAGATAATGATTTGAAACAACTGGCGTTATGTATTTAGAAAAAAAGAGTTCTCGGGGAAATTATGGCAAATTTTTTAAAACAGATTTTTTAAGAACCTACTTAAAGGGGTCATCACGAAAGGCTCATATACCAGATCCAGAGATAATATTTCAGATTGGAAATAGAATTGTGGGGGTTCTATTAACTAAGAAAGTTATTGATTCAGTGGTTGATAGAGTTTTAAATAATTTGCTTGATGAAGTTGATAGGTTTTATGCTTTGACAAGAGAACATATTGTAAAGTACTCAAAATTAGTTATACCTAAGAATAGACCACAAACATATGTGTTTAAGATGAGGGAGTATTAATGATAATTTGATTGATCTAAGGCAGCATTTTACACCTGGAGAAATTCGGTTTTACTTTATGATAATGGTAACTGGATCTTCAATTAACTTTGTACTGATAAAGGAGAAGTACAGGAACAGAGAAGAGCTATAATAAGAGAATAAAGACTTTTGAGCTATTTAATGTAGAATCAGACAAGATAGACGTATCCGTAGATGGTTAGCTTTGACTGTTGAATATTTATTAATAATTAATATAGAACTATATAATTTGCCCTTGGCAAATCTGGAACAAAAATTATTTTTTAACATTCAAAACTACCCGTTTTTGACCTCGTGTTATAAATTATTTTTCATATTTATACAAAACTGTTTCGCAATATGTTTAAATTTCAGTAGTTATATTGATTAATAGTTTCGGGCGAATTTTTAGCACTATTTCGCTAAAAATTTGCCCATTTATTATTTGGCCATTAAATCATTAGTTAAGTTCTTTAATTCAGCTGCTGATTTCTTTTCTATGGCATCTAATGAATGAATATATGACACCATTGTAGTTCGGGCATTCGAACGTCTCATCCTCTTAGCAACTGTTTGAATATCCACATTAGCACCAATTACAAAGTCTTAGGTATAGAAAGGCAAGTATTATATAATAAGATAAAGGAACCAGTAAAAACCAAAGATCAAACTGAGGTGTCTAAATATTTGACACTATTATTAAATATGTTTTTAAAAGCAACTATAATATTAGTCAAATTACCCAACGTTGCAATGACTTCAACTATTAATTAAAGTTTATATAGGGTTTGGCACTAATTTTGCTTATACTATAATGTCATAAAAAATAGGGGTGTCTACTTGACACTACCACTTAAATAAAGAGAGGTACAAAATGAAAATGCCAGTTATTGGAGTAACATGCCCATGGAGCGTTGAAACCTGGGGTGATTCTATTGAAGGCGGCGGTTATTATTATGCAGGACGTCCTTATGCGCAAGCGATATCTAAATATGGTGGAGTTCCATTACTAATAACCCCAGAATATAATGACAAATCTGTAGATTCTTGTTTAGATGCCATATTAAATGTAGTTGATGGATTGCTATTCACAGGAGGAGGGGATGTTAAAAGAAAATCAACAGAAGGACTCCCAACATTAAGAGGTCAGCAGCCAATAAGATATGATTTTGAAGCTGCTTTAATGAAGAAAGCTTATGAAAAAAGAATACCTATATTAGGAATCTGCAGAGGGTTTCAAATGATACTGGAGGTTTTTGGTGGTAGTTTGTCTGATGATGTTATTGATGGTCATAAGCAAAACTTATATGGTGGAGAGCCTTGGCATGAAGTTAAGATTAATAAAGACAGCAAGTTATACGAAATAGTAGGTGCTGAAACATGGGATGTTAACAGTTTTCATGTTCAAAAAGCAGATAAATTACCTAAAGACTTTATTATTTCTGCAAAGACTAACGATGATGTTATTGAAGGTATAGAATCAACAAATTATCCATTTCTAGTAGGATATCAATTCCATCCAGAGGAGTTATCATGGAAGGATGAAAAAGCCGGAGAAATATTTAAATGGTTTGTTGAAGCTTCAAAAACTGAACGATTATAAAAGCGAGGTATTACAATGAAAAATAAAACTGAAAATGGAATTAAGAAGCAAAGGAAACCTTTGAATCCAAATGGTTATACTATAATAATATTATTAATAATGCTTGCAGTTATAGCTACATGGGTAGTACCAGCTGGTCAGTACGAGAGAGTCAAAGATGTAGCAACTGGAAGAGAAGTTGTAGATCCTCTATCTTTTAAGTATATAGAAAGAACACCTGTAGGGCTTTTTGACGCCGTAGTAGCTATACCATTAGGGATAAAAAACATGTCTGGTATAATAGCATTTATATTTATAGTTGCTGGTGCGACAGCTGTAGTAAAAAGTACTGGAGCAATAGATGCGGGTCTTTTAGCATTAGTAGATAAGTTTAAAGGAAAAGATGCACCTTTATTAATTGCAACTATTATCATATGCTCTCTAGCTGGTTCTTTGCTAGGGTTTGCTCAAGAGATAATACCGTTTATTCCTTTAGGAGTGGCAATGGCACTTAGTTTAGGTTACGATAGAGTAGTTGGATTTAACATAGTAAGAACGTCTACTTGGGTAGGGTTTGCTGCTTCAACAATAAATCCTTATGTCGTAACTGTAGCTCAAGAGATGGCAGGACTTCCAATTATGTCTGGTTTAGGATATCGTTCTGGAGTCTATGTGGTATTTATGGCAATAAGCACCATATACTTCCTATATTACGCTAAGAAAGTAAAAGAAGACCCTAAAAATAGTGTAATATATAATTATGAAAGCAAGGAAGATCAATCTCAGTTTAAAATTCAAAATATTGGACCTTTAACAACAAGACATAAATTTGTATTATTAATATTTTCTTTAGGTCTAATAATTGCAGTTTATGGGATTGAAGGATTTGGTTGGGGCACTAATCAAATGGCGGCAGTATTATTAATAGCTGGTGTAGTAGCCGGTTTCGCCGGTGGTTATAAGCCAGACACTATAGCAAAGGAATTTACTACTGGAATGGCTGGGATTACTAGTGGAGCATTAATAGCTGGTTTCACAGGTGCTATTGCTATTATTTTAGCAGATGGTAAAATATTAGATACTATAGTATACTCATTAGCTCAACCATTGTCTCAAGTAAGTGGAGTTGTTACAGTAATAGGAATGGTTTTACTTTATAGTGTAATAACTTTCTTTATTGGTTCATCTGCAGGTAGAGCAGCAGCTACTCTTCCTATTTTAATTCCATTGAGTGATATATTAGGAATAACTAGGCAAACTACAATTTTAGCATTTATATTAGGTGGCGGAATAACCAACATGATATGGCCAAATATGATTTACGTACTTTCATTTGCAGATATACCATATGGTAGTTGGTTCAAACATATATGGAAGTTAACAGCTATTCTTATAGTAGTAGCTTGTATAGCAGTTTCAATAGCATACTTTATAGGATATGGACCATTCTAGTTGAATAATTATTAATATTTTTAGAGGCTAGTTTAACTAGCCTCTAACTTTAGCAAGTTTTTAAAATTTCCTAATATTGTGTTCTCTTATAAACTTTTTAATATTCCACATACTTTTATATAATATTTCATTAGTGTCAATTAATTTGACAACTTTTTTTGTTAAATATATCGATTGTCTAATTTATTTACAATCAATAGTATTTTAAGTAATGTTATAAATTGATGAATTGTAAATTATTAGGTATAATAAAGTAAGATTAAAAGAAATGGAGAAAATTGATTTGAAAAGACCAAAGATTAGAGTAATCGCTGAATGGAGTGATGAAAAAAACTGAATTAATTTTTGAAAAGTTTATTGAAATATGTAAAGGAGAAAGCTGTAATGATTAAGAAAAAGAGTAGTTTTATTGAGGGTATAAAAAATCCTAATTCATATGTAATTATATTAATGATTATTATTATAAGCATGATATTAACTTGGATTGTACCATCAGGAAGCTTTGATAGGATAGAAGACCCTGCATCTGGAAGAACAGTTATTGATCCAGATTCTTTCAAATATATAGAAGATAAGTCAGTAAGTATATTTGGAGCCCTTAAAACTATTCCAAAGGGTATATCGGATTCAAGTGGAATTATAGCATTTATATTTATCATATCTGGAGCTGTAGAAGTTATTAGAAGCACTGGTGCACTGGATTCAGCTATTTTACATTTGGTTAATAAAATGAGAGGTAAAGATGCACTGTTATTAATATTTATCACATTTTTATTCACAATGCTAGGTGCAGTTTTCGGCTTCGCAGAAGAAACAATTCCATTTATACCATTAGGTATATCAATGTGTATAGCTTTAGGTTACGATAGAATGGTTGGTTTTCATGTTGTGAGAACTGCAGCATGGATTGGTTTTGCCGGTGCATTTTTAAATCCTTTTTCAATTGGTGTTGCACAAAGCATAGCAGAGTTGCCTATGTTTTCAGGATTAGGATATCGTTTATTATGTTATACAGTATTTTTTCTTATTGGTATTTGGTTTATATTAAGCTATGCTCAAAAAGTAAAGGCTGATCCAACAAAAAGTGTTTTATATGGTTATGAAAGTCAACGAGATCCCAGTGATTTTGAACTTAGAGACACTGGTGTATTAACAATAAAACATAAGATGGTTTTACTTGTATTTGGGTGTAGTTTGTTGCTATTAGTATACGGAGTTATAAAATACGGTTGGTATACCATCGAATTATCGGCTTTATTCTTAGGTGTTGGTATAATAGCCGGTTTAGTAGGAGGTTTTACACCAAATAAGGTTGCTAGTGAATTTACTAAGGGTATGAAAGGTGTAACATATGGCGCGTTAATTGTAGGTTTCGCAAAATCCATTGTATTAATATTAGAAGAGGGAATGATATTAGACACATTGGTATTCTCATTTTCACAGCCGTTAATGGTGTTAGGTTCATCAGTAGCCGCAGTTGGAATGTTTGCTGTTCAATCTGTATTGAATTTCTTCATCGGTTCAAGCAGTGGCTTAGCAGCAGCTACTATGCCAATTATGATTCCTTTATCAGATGTATTAGGAGTTACTAGACAGACTGCCGTTTTAGCATTTCAGTTTGGAGATGGTATAACAAATATGTTATGGCCTGCTATGATTTACTATTTAACTTTTGCTGATATTCCTTATAATGTTTGGTTTAAACACATATTAAAATTAAATGTTATTCTGAGTATAGCAGCTATCATATTAGTAGCTGTTGCTCAAATGATTAGCTACGGACCTTTCTAAAAAGAGTTATATGGCTTTAAGTTAAATTCGCATATGTTAACAGGAGTGGACTAATGGCAAAAAATAAGAAAAGTACTGATTTATATTTACTATCAGAAACATTTAATCAAATTTCAAAAGTTAAGGATTTTCAAGCTGCATCTGATATTATATTTAATTTTATAAAAAAGTTTATTGTATTTGATATGGCAGTTATATATAAAATAAATGAAAATGAAAAAACATTAGAAATAGTTTCTTGTATAGGATCTGATACAGAAAAACTAAAAAGAAGAATGCCCTTTAAAATTGGTGAGGGAGCTGTTGGGTTGGTTGCAAAAAATAAAAAACCAATACTTATCAATGATGCTCTTGAAAACAATGAAGTAAAGGTAAGGCAATATTACAATGAAGATCCCATTATTAGATCGTTCTTAGCAGTACCATTAGTTGTGGGAGATAAAAGCATAGGAATTTTGAGTGTATCTAGCTCAAAAATTAATCAATATGTTGATTACGAGGTTCAATTAATCAATATCATTGCTTCACAAGCAGCGTTATTATTGGAGTTAAATAATAATATTAAGGAAACTAAGAATTTTTCAAACAAAATACTTGATAACGTTAATAGCGGTATTATGGTTATTGATAATTCAAATAATATAATTATTTTTAACAAATCAGCAGAAATAATCACAGGGTTTGATGCTGATGAAATATTAGGTATGAACATTGATATTTTAAAACTTGAGCTGGAAAATAAAGAAAAAATATTAAACCTTTATAATTATCAAGAAACATTTTTTGAAGAACCAGGGTATATGGTACAAAAAGATGGCAGTACTTTAAGAATAAGGTTTAGCACATCATTTATGTATAATGATGACAACATTGTAAAAAGTTACATTTTCATATTTAGAGATAATACGGAAATAGAAAAGTTACAGAAGAAAATAGTTATGGCAGATAAGTTAGCTGCATTAGGTAGATTAACAGCAGGTTTAGTTCATGAAATTAGAAATCCACTTTTACCAATAAGGAATGCAAGTGAATATTTATTGTCTAAATATGGTGATGAAGGAAATACTGAGTTATCAAATCTTCTGAATATTATCAAAGAAGAGAGCAATAGATTAAATCGGGTTACAGATCAACTTGTAAGCATGAGCAAGGATAGCTATTATTCTATAGGAAACTGTTATTTAGATGAAGTTATAAATGAAGTATTAACATTACTAAAGTATACCATTAACAAGAATGAAATAAAGCTAATTTTAGAATATAATTCAGATGAAATTATATTACCGTATAATAAAGATAATTTAAAACAAGTATTTATAAATTTATTATTAAATTCAATTGATGCATTAAAATTAAAAAAAGAAAATGATGAGTTTCAGTCAGAAATCGGTGAAGTATTGGTCTTTGCAAGGAGAAAGGCAAAGAGAACTGTCGAGGAAGCAAAAATGGAAGCAGAACGTGTTATTCGGTCTACTGATATACGAATTGAAGCCATACAAGACAAAGCAAGGGAAGTCTTGTT
>DAMAEI010000074.1:11837-13078 GCA_031997345.1 Sedimentibacter sp.
GAATTATTGAAATTCATATAAATAAGAAAAATTATGATGCTTATATAGACATTAAGGATAATGGAATAGGTATCTCTAATAAAGATATTAATCTCATATTTGATCCTTTTTTTACTTCAAAAGAATTCGGTACAGGGATAGGCTTATCTATTGTTTTTAACATTATAAAAAAATCAGGCGGAGATATATTTATTGAAAGTGATGTATCTAAAGGAACTACGGTATCATTGATGTTACCTGTTGTTAAAGAAAGGAAGTAGCATTATGAAAAAAGTTAATTTATTGATAGTTGACGATGAAAAATCTATCAGAGAAACATTAAAGGTTATTTTGAGCGACTTAAATTACAATGTTTTTACTGCAATGAATGGATTTGAAGCAATAGATATTCTAAATAATAATATTATAGATATACTTATTACCGATTTACGAATGCCAAAGATGGACGGCATTGAGTTAATGAAAAATGCAATAGAAATTGACCCGTATATAGAAACAATATTTATATCTGCCTATGCAGATATAAAGTCAGCAGTAAAAGTTGTTAAAATGGGGGCTATTGATTATATAGAAAAGTCATTTTCAAATGACGAGCTGATATTTGCAATAAAAAGAGCTATTGAGCATAGAAGTTTGAAAGAGGAAAACAGAAACCTGAAAAGAAGAGTTGAGTTCAAGTATGAATACGATGGTGTTATTGCTAAGAGTGAAAAAATGCAAAATGTATTAGATATAGTAAATAGAGTAGCAAATAGCAGAGCAAGTATTTTGTTAACTGGTGAAAGTGGCGTAGGTAAAGAAGTAATAGCTCAACTAATACATAAAATGAGTAGCCGAAGAGACAAGAAATTTATTGTTATTAACTGTGGTGCAATACCTGAAAACCTTATTGAATCGGAGCTCTTTGGATTTGAAAAAGGTTCATTTACAGGTGCTGATCATTTTCAGAAGGGTAAATTTGAGGTAGCTAATGGGGGTACTTTATTTTTAGATGAAATAGGAGAACTTCCATTTCAAGCTCAAGTAAAGTTTTTAAGGGTGCTGCAAGAAAAACAAGTTTATAAAATAGGATCTGAAAAAAGTATAAATGTAGATGTAAGAATTATTGCTGCAACAAATAAAAACCTGTCTGAAGAAATCTCTAATGGAAATTTCAGGGAAGATCTATTTTACAGATTAAATGTAGTTAATATTGAAATTCCGCCATTAAGAGAAAGAAAGGACGATATTCCTTCTCTTGC
>DAMAEI010000074.1:13088-14015 GCA_031997345.1 Sedimentibacter sp.
GAATTTTATATGGCACAATTTTCAGAAGAATATAATAAAAAATTAAAATATTTTGATCCAGTTGCTATACAATATTTGTTAGAATATGAATGGAAGGGTAACGTTCGAGAACTAAGAAATGCTATTGAACGCTCTGTACTGATTGCACACGAGGAAGAGGAATTTTTAATGAGAGAATATCTTCCTAAAGAAATAACGGGTATTACATATAATGATTTGGAGGAAGAAAAAACAGAAAAAACATTATCAGATTATGAAAAGATGATTATTATGAGTACATTAAACAGATTTAATGGAAATAAAACTATGACTGCTAAGGCCTTAGGTATAAAGAGGCAAACATTATATAATAAAATTAAAGAATATAATGTTGAAGAAGCTAAAATAAAGAACTAAAGTAATAAGCATATTCAATTAGGGTGGGGTAGGTAGACTACTACAAATGTAATCTGTGCGCAGCTCTAGTTTTAAAAGTTAAAAATATTCTTAGCATTGACATTTACCCTCAAGGTAATTCAACTAGCAGTTTTGGTATTGATAAAAATAATCTTGAATATTCAATATATGATGTATTAATTGGTGCTAGATAAAAAGAGATTAAAATAGAACAATTATAAAGGCGATAAAGTTAGTTGAAAAGCCAAAACAATAAGAAGCAAAAATACCTGCACTGATTGAAATAAATTTGACATAATATTCAGAGAAAAAGAAAACTATGAAGTAGTAAAAATAGGATGCTGAGAAAATACACAAAAAAACTATCTATCCTACGGATGAGGCTGTTAGAAAATCGGTATACCTTTCTATTCAAGAAATTACAAAAAAATGGAGTATGCCGGTACGAAATTGAGGAACGATAGTAGGGCAACTTAGAGACCGCTTCAAGTTTTGTGTAAACACAAAAAACTGACGTAATTTTAAAAGTAA
>DAMAEI010000075.1:0-5663 GCA_031997345.1 Sedimentibacter sp.
CCACTGTATGGTGTCAAGTGTGTTGTATAAAAAATGAGGATTTATCTGTGACTGCAATACCCTCAGCTCAGCAGTTCTTTTCTGAGACTGAGCCTGATATACCTGATCTATAAGCCTTTTTATATTATCAAGCATTTGGTTGAAAACCTTCACTAACACGGATATTTCATCATTGCCTTCGTAGTCATAAAAAGAATTAAGATTGCCTCCGGATACTTCAACCATGCGATCCTTAAGCATGTAGATGGGCTTTACGATGGTTCCGGAAACGAAGATGGCGTACAGCACAGCAATGCCCAAAAGGACTGTTCCTATAACAGCGACCAGTTCAATTAAGTCATTGGTCTGAGCGTGTATATATCTGTTTTCTATCAATGTGCATAGTATCCAGTCCTCAGCGTATGGAACAGATGAAAAAAACAACGTAGAGTCATGGAGTGCATTGTTTTTTAAATGGATTGTTCCGGATGATGATTCTGATGAAATTGCCGCAACTCTTTTCAGTTCTTCAAGTGAAATATATTTTTCGGTCAGGCTTTCCTGATCTATGGAATAAATATCAAGGCTTTTGTTCATGATCCACGAAAATCCTTCATATACATCGATTCCTTCCGCTATTTCTGAAATTTTTTCAAGATTTACAGCACCATTTATAAAGCCAATTTTTTCATTTTTGTCGTTGACTATGGGATAGCATATGATAAATACCTGTGTACCGTCGGATTTGGATACCACAGGCTTTGAAATAATATATTCCATATCGCTTTTCATTGCTCTTTCAAAATAATCACGACCAGAAATATTTATAGTTATATTGTCATTGACCCAGCCGTATCCGTCAGTGCCTCCAACGGCAAATGTTTCATTCAGGCTTCCGTACTGCTTGCTGAGAGATTTGTTCAATCTTGCAAGATAAGGCTTCAGAGACTTAATATCCATCTCATTCGTCAATGCGTATTCATGTATTATCCTTATTTCACTTATTCTCTGATTCAGCCACGAGCTTATTTCATTGGACTTTGAGTCAATCAGCTGCAGTGTCTGGTATTCCGCTTGCTCCATGGCCGAAGTTTTAACCGTGTTTTCCAATACATAAAGCAAGGGGAAAATTATTATTATTATACATAAAACGAATGATACGATAATTTTTAAACGTAACGACATAGATTAGGACTCCTCGGTTTTCATTAGGCGACACAATACAATTATATATAAATGAAAATAAAAATCAAGGTATTTCAATATATTTTGTGTTTGCAGTACCTAAAAGTACAAAAAAATTACTTGTTAGTGTAAATACAAAATTCATCCGGCATGTTAAACTGATAGTGAAATAAATAATATTTTAACAATCGGGAGGAGTAAAAGTGAAAAAGCTTTTATCATTATTACTGGTGATATTGCTTGCTATTAGCTTAGTGGGATGCAATACACCTGTCAATTCAGGCAATGGAGAAAAAGAGTCACCGAAGGAAGAAACAAAAATAAAGGACGGAGTTTATGAAGGAACCGGGATTGGTAAGGGCGGCGAAATCAAAGTCAGTGTAAATATAAAGGGTGATGTAATAATTGAAATAAACACACTGAGCCATAACGAGACTACGGGATTTGATGCTGCAATAGATACATTGACGGAAAAGATGATTTCACTCAACAGCACGGATGTGGACATTGTTTCGGGATGTACGCTGACTTCAAAGGGCTTTACTGAGGCAGTGAACGCAGCACTGACATCTGCGGGAGCAACAGCAGATATGCTTAAAAAAACAGATACAGGATTGAAAAACGAAGCAAAGAAAGATATAGTCGAAAGTCATGATATAGTAATAATAGGAGCCGGAGGAGCAGGTCTTACAGCTGCTATAGAGGCAAAAGCAGCAGGAGCTGATGTAATAGTACTTGAAAAAATGCCCATGGCAGGCGGAAATACTTTAATATCCGGAGCTGAATATGCTGCAGCAAATAACTGGATTCAAAAAAAGGAAGGAATAGAAGACAGCGCTGAGCTTCATATGAAGGATACCTTAAAAGGCGGAGATAACCTTGCAAAGGAAGAGCTTGTGAAAATCATGGCTGAAAATGCACTTGCTGGCGCTGAATGGCTGAGGGATGAAGTCGGAGTAATCTAGGAAGATGAACTGATGTTCTTTGGGGGACACTCTGTAAAGAGAAGTCTTATACCACTGGGTGCAAGCGGAAGGGAAATAATCACAAAGTTAGTTGCAAAGGCTGAAAAGATGGATATTCCGGTTTTACTAAATACAAAGGCTACTTCTTTGATTACTGACAGTAGCGGAAAGGTTGTGGGGGTAAAGGCGGAAGGCGAGGATGCCAATTATACTTTCAATACGAGTAAGGCTGTAATAATAGCCTCGGGCGGATTTGGTTCAAATGTTGAAATGAGAGTGAAATATAACCCGGACATAGATGGTTCCATATTATCCACAAACACTACCGGAAGCACAGGAGATGGTATTGCGATGGCAGAGGATATCGGAGCAAATCTTTTGGGAATGGAATATATTCAGACATACCCAATATGTGATCCTCTGACAGGAACTCTTCTTTACTTTGATGATGCAAGATTGTATGGCCATACAGTTATTGTAAATAAAGAAGGAAAGAGATTTGTTGAGGAGTTGGGTAGACGTGACGTAATGTCGATGGGTATAAAGGCTCAGACAGGAAGCGTGTGCTATGAGCTTTTAGACCAGAACGGATTTGTGGCAAGCAAGCTGCAGGAAAATCACGGACCGGAGCTTGATTATCTATACAGAAACGACCTGCTGGTAAAGGCTGATACATTGGAAAAAGCTGCTGAGTTCTTTGGAATTGACGCGGCAGAATTGAAAAACACAGTTGATAAATACAATAGCTATGTTGAAGAAGGAAAGGATCCTGAATTTAATAAAAGAAGCCTTCCGTCCAAGGTTGAAGTGGGACCGTTCTATATCCTTAAAGCGGCTCCGGCAGTTCATCACACCATGGGCGGTATAGAAATAAATGAAAATGCACAGGTACTGAATAAAGACGGGGAAATAATAGAAGGATTGTATGCGGCAGGCGAAGTAACCGGAGGAATCCAGGGTTCTAACCGCTTAGGCAGCAACGCTCTTGCAGATATAACGGTATTTGGAAGAATAGCGGGACAAAACGCGGCGAAATAATAAGGAAATGGTTGAAAAGGCTGTTGCACTTAATAGTGCAGCAGCTTTTTTATAATATTGTTTTCTTCCTGAGATTTTTCAAGCAAGACTTTATTTGTTGCTGATATGTAACTGCTGGACTTTAAAGAGGCTCTGTGATATGATAACTTTGCAGAAAAATTGCAGTAAGTTGGTGAAACAACAAGGTAAGGAGGTCTCAGATGTTTAATTTGGATAAATGAGTAGGATATATAGCGGATAATTCAAGTAAAGTTATCTGTGACGCCTTCAGTGAGAAGGTAAAAAAATTAGGTGTAACCAGGGTACAGTGGATTGCCTTGTATTATTTGGGGAAAGAAGAGTTTATCAGCCAAAAAGAATTAGCCGAAAGAATGAATGTAAAAGAATCCTCCGTGGCCAGGCTTTTGGACCGTATGGAGAGAGATGGGTTAGTGGAAAGAGTAAGAAGCGAGGATGATAAAAGAGTTACAAACTTAAGTCTTACAGAAAAAGGGAAGCAGCATAGAACCGAGTTGCTGCCGGAAGGCGAAAGATTTGAAAGACTGCTGCACAAAGGCATATCTGAAGAAGAGATGCAGATTTTTACGACAGTCTTGTCAAGAATGGTTAATAATGTAGAAGAAGACAGTTATGATAAAAAATGTACACGTGAATAATAATGTGTACATTTTTGTTTATATGGGAATTTTTAATTAATAAAAGTTGTTAGAAATTTATCTAAGCATATTGACAAATCAAAATTACTTGCTATACTAATAATTAGTATAGCAAGTAATTTTGATTGGAGGATTATAAAATGGCTAAAGATGTAAGACAAATATTGCAGGATTTCACAGGAGGACTGGAGATACTGGCGGGCACAAACGGAGCTCAGGTTGATGCATTCATGAATTTACTGGGTGCGGCTTACGAACCTGATGCTTTGGATTTAAAAACGAAAGAATTAATAAGTATAGGTGTTGCTGTTTACAACCGTTGCGAGTATTGCATTGTTTTCCATACTTACAACGCCCTTCAAGCCGGTGCAACCAGAAAGGAAATTAATGAGGCGGCAATGGTGGCGGTAGCTTTTGGAGGAGGGCCTTCCATAGCATACAGTGCCACACTATTAAAAGATTCAATAGATGAATTTGAAAATGATTTTAAATAAGCAATGAAGAGAGGACAAGGTGCTTGTCTTCTCTTACTTTGGTGAACGATGCTGTGATATTAGTTTTTTGAGTTGTAGGAGGGATGAAAGTGATATTAGATATAAAGCTGGAAAAGTTATCAGGCCATGACAGAACTGGAGTTATCGGCTGCATATATAAGGCAGAAGGAGATATTGTAAAAGTAGGAGATGAAGTTCTTGATATAGAGGTTAAAAAGGGGAACACTACTTTCTCATCTGATGTGGAAGGCAAAATTATAGAGATAAAGGTAGAACAAGGAGATAAGGTCTCCATAGGAGATGTGCTGTTTACAGTTGAAGGAGAAAAGGCTGGCAGCAAAGGTGAAGCCGGGAAGAAGCAGGGATTCAACTATATGGCTAATTTTTTAAAACCCCAAAAAGAAACTATTGACGGAGATATAGTTGTTATAGGCGGAGGACCGGGCGGATATGTAGCTGCTATTGAGGGAGCTAAACAGGGAGCCAAGGTAATACTGATTGAGAAGGAAAATCTGGGAGGAACCTGCCTCAACAGAGGGTGCATACCGACAAAAGCCCTGGTTCGTTCATCAGAGGTTTACGAGCTGGTGAAAAATTCTAAAGACTATGGAATTTTTAATGCTTCTTCGGGGTATGATTTTTCTGAAATAATTGAAAGAAAGAATGAAGTTGTAAAGGAACTGGTTGGCGGAATCGATTATTTGATGTCTAAAAATAATATTACCGTATTTAAAGGCAGCGGTGAAATAATGGATAAAAATACGGTGTTTGTAAAAGAGAAGAATAAAGAAGTTACAATTAACGCAAAGAATATAATCATTGCAACAGGATCTGTTACATTTATTCCTCCGATAAAGGGCGTAGAGTCAAAAAATGTGTTAACAAGCACAGAGATGTTAAATTTGAGCAGGCTTCCTGAAAAGATAATAATTGTTGGCGGCGGTGTGATTGGAATGGAGTTTGCATTCATATGCAGGGCTTTAGATGCGGATGTCAGTGTGGTTGAGTTTGCAGACGATATATTGATTGCCATGGACGAAGATATAAGAAGTGAAATCAGAGAAGCAGCTTTGGAAAAAGGAATAAAGATTTATACAGGTTCAAAAGTTGAAGAAATTATAGATGCCGAAGAAGGTAAATCTATTATCGTATTTGATAAAGAAGGTGTAAAAGGATATATAACAGGCGATAAAATTCTTATGTCAGTGGGAAGAGTGCCGTTTTACGGCAATATAGATTTGGAGAAAAACGGAATTTCCCTCAATGATAAGGGTAGAGGAATAAAGGTTAACAGCAGAATGCAAACAACAGCAGAGAATATTTATGCTGTCGGAGATGTAACAAAT
>DAMAEI010000075.1:5673-6906 GCA_031997345.1 Sedimentibacter sp.
AGCTCATGTTGCTTCTCACCAGGGGATTGTTGCGGTTGAGAATATTTTAGGTAAGGATACGGAAGCTGAGTATTCTGTTATACCAAGTGCGATTTTTACAATGCCTGAAATTGCATCGGTTGGAATCACCGAGAAAACTGCAAAAGAACAAGGCATATCAGTAAATGTAGGTAAATTTCCTTTTGGAGCTAACGGCAAGGCGCTTACTCAGGGAGAAAGAAGAGGTTTTGTAAAAATAATTACCGAAGAAAAAACAGGAATAATATTAGGCGGCGCTATCATTGGACCTCATGCAACGGACCTTATTCATGAAGTTGCGGTTGCAGTGAAGAATAAATTAACTGCCGAACAGGTAATAAATACGGTGCATGCTCATCCTACAACTGCTGAGGCCGTTCATGAAGCTCTGCTTGCGACCACAGCAAGGGGAGCGATACATTTCGCCGAATAAATTAAATAAAGAGTGGAGAAACAATTTACAGCATATTAAAATATTAGAATGAGTATATTTTGTTCTGATATTTTTTTATTTAATCACATTCTAAAGACTAGCTACGCCTAAACCGATGACAGAAGTAATATAATTCCATTGACAAAGCACAATTACAGTAATACAATACATTTAGATGATTATCTAAATGTCTAAATGTGAAGGAGGCAAATGCTATGGCATTTCAGGACAGTTTTAAGGCTTTGTCAGACCCTACCAGGCGAAGGATAATAGAATTGCTGAGAGAGGGAAAAATGACGGCAGGGGAAATAGTGGACAGCTTTCATATAACAGGGGCATCTATTTCTCATCATTTATCAATATTAAAAAATGCTGGATTGGTAACGGATGAAAAGCAGGGGAAATATGTTTATTATGAGCTTAATCTTTCAGTGGTTGAGGAGATTATGTCATGGCTTGCTTCTTTGAAGGAGGGAAAATAATATGAATAAAATTTTCAGACATGAAAATATAAAAACATGGATTTTGTTTGCGGTGACACTTTTAGTGGGATTAATTTCATACAATTATCTTCCGGAACGCATACCGGTACACTTTGATGCAGCGGGAAATATTGATAGATATGGCGGAAGAATAAGTATTTTTCTTGCCCCGGCCGTTATTGCTGCAATGACATTACTGGCTGAATTTGTGCGGAATGTTGACCCTAAGAAAAATTCATACAATAAGTTCAACAAGCAGTATTATATGATATTTTTCGCGGTTTCATTGCTCATGTTCAT
>DAMAEI010000075.1:6916-13972 GCA_031997345.1 Sedimentibacter sp.
GTACACAATTGCTGTCAGCATGAATGTTAAAATACTGAATATAAGCATAATAATGCCTGTTGCCGTTGGAATGCTGTTTACAGTAATAGGAAATTCAATGCCGAAATTCAAGCAGAACTTTTATGCGGGCATACGAACAAGCTGGACACTCTCGGATGAGGAAATATGGTTTAAAACACATAGATTTGGAGGGAAACTCTGGTTCGTCGGAGGAATACTCATGATGACAACCGCAGTACTGCCGAAGAACATGAATTTCATTGCTCTTACATTTTTAGCGCTGGTGCTGGCACTGATTCCCGTGATTTATTCATATGTAATATACAGAAATAAATATAAATAAAAAATGTGACAGTTGCGGATTGATATTCCAACTGTCACATGCATTTTAAGCAAAATATTCTTTTGTTACTCTCGGGCTCATCCAGCGCATCATATTGAATTTTGAGCCTGCCTTGTCGTTTGTTCCCGACAATCTGGAACCTCCGAAGGGCTGCTGACCTACAACAGCTCCCGTAGGTCTGATATTAACATAGAAGTTACCTGCGGAATGAATAAGCTCTTTTTCAGCTTCCTCTATTGCATATCTGTCCTTGGCGAAAATGGAGCCCGTTAATCCGTATTTAGAAGTGTTGTTGCATAGAGATAAAATCTCGCTGTAATTCTCATCCTCATACAGATATATTGTGAGAACAGGCCCGAAAATTTCTTCTTCCATTGTTTTGAAATGAGGGTCTTCAGTCAATATTATTGTAGGATTAACGAAGTATCCTGTGCTGCAATCATAGGTTCCTCCAACCAATATTTCTGCATTATTTGAGCTTCTCGCATACTCAATGTAGCTTGCTATTGTATCGAATGATTTTTTGTCGATTACTGCTCCCATGAAGGTATCAATTTCTTCGATGTCTCCCACTTTTAATGAAGATGCTTTTTCAATCAGCGATTCTTTAATATCTGCCCATACACTTTTTGATATATATGCTCTTGAGGCTGCGGAACACTTTTGCCCTTGGAATTCAAAAGCACCATCGATTAAGCCTTGTACAAGCAAGGTTCTGTCTGCGGAAGGATGTGCTATAATGTAATTTTTCCCTCCCGTTTCTCCCACGAGTCGAGGGAAGGTTCTGTAATTTCTGATGTTTTTTCCTACGGCAGACCACAGGTCGAAAAATACTTCGGTAGAACCGGTGAAATGTATGCCGCTGAGATGCTCATTTGACAATACTGAATCACTGATGTCCCCTGAATTCGATGGAATGAAGTTTATAACTCCGTCAGGCATGCCAGCTTCCTGAAACAGTCTGTAAACAACATAGGCTGAATAAACAGCGTTTGATGCGGGCTTCCAAATAACAGTGTTTCCTGCCATTGCAGGGGCTCCTGTCAGGTTAGCGGCTATGGAAGTAAAATTAAAGGGAGATACCGCAAATATAAATCCTTCCAAAGGCCTGTATATAGTTTTATTCCACACATTTTTCGTTGATATAGGCTGCTCGCCGTATATTTGCTGCAGGCTGTATGCATTGTATTTCATAAAGTCAACCAACTCGCATGCCGAATCTATTTCCGCCTGCTTATATGTCTTGCTCTGGTTAAGCATTGTAGCTGCGTTCAATTTTGCTCTCCAAGGGCCTGCCGCTAATTCCGCCACTCTAAGAAATATGGCAACCTTGCTCTGCCACGGAAGTTCTTCCCACATGCGCTTAGATTTTAAAGCTGCTTCTATTGCAAGCTTTATTTCTTCTTTCCCTGCCTTGTGGTATTCACCGATGACCTTTTTATGGTTGTGTGGCAATACACATTGTCCGATATTTCCTGTTCTTATTTCTTTGCCCCCGATTATAACGGGGATATCAATTGCCGCGCTTTTAATTCTAGCCAGCTCGGCTTCTAACTCCAATCTCTCACTGCTTCCCGGAAGATAGCTTAAAATAGGTTCATTTTCAAAATACAGTTCTTTTATAATGTTATTATTCATAGTGCCCTCCTAACTGAAAGTTAATTTGTATATTACACATGCTAATGATAAAGCGTATTACTTATAGTTTTAGTGTACTCGTATTTAATTACTATATTATATTAAAAATTTCATTATAGCAACATAAAAAACGGCACATGCTAAATATATGACGATAAGAAAAAACGACATATAAATTATATGTCGTAAATTAATTTATGAAAATTTGTATAATCATTTCATAACAAATAGTAAATATTTATTTATGTATAGCCCAAGATGGTCTTTTCAGAGTTTCGGTATTCTCTCCGGTCGATTTAGCGGGGAACCCCTCTAAGATTTCGTTGTCACCAAAAATGCTTCTTTGTTTTACCAGGCTTCCGGATTTAACCAAGGTATTTTTTCCGATTTTGCTGTAGTCGCATACTATGGAGCCTGATTCTATAATGCTGCATGCACCTATAGTGGTTCCGTGGATTATGCAGCCCGGTCCTATGGTGACATTGTCTTCAATTATCAGCTCATTGTCGGGCAGCAAATGCAGCACTGAATTCTCGAGAATTTGCACGTTGCTGCCTATTTTAACCGGTCCGTGTGAATTCCCGATTATTTTCACTCCCGACGCTATGACGGAGTTGCTTCCTATTACTACGTCTCCTGTTATTTCAGCCGAATCATATATGAAAGCCGAATCATCAATCAAAGGATATTTATCTCCGTATTCATATAATTTTCCCATTTTTTCACCTTCCTTCGGTTCGTTGTTCACTATGTATTCATCGTACGCGCTTAATGTAAGATTGTTGTCTCTCATTCTTGCAATCATTTGCTTATCTTCAGGTGTCAGTTTCCTTATAACTCTTCCCGGTCTTCCCACAACAACAGATTCATCGGGTATGATACATCCTGAAGGTATTATTGTTCCTTCTCCAAAAATACACATTTTTCCGATTTTGGAGCCGGGAAGGAAAATAACACCGTTGCCTATTTCGCACAAGTCTCCGATTTCTGTTCCCAAAGCAATGCACTTGTGACCAAATACAGTCTTGCTTCCAACTTTCAGCGGATTATCGGGTATTCCCACAAGAACCGAATTTTCAAGAACCCATGATTTATTACCGATGGTTACTGAGTCATCAACAGAGCGCAGAACAGATCCTTGTGCAACATATACATCCTTACCCAGCCTTATTTTACCGACTAATCTGGCAGAGTCGTCTATTTTAGTATTTTCCACTTTCCACCTCCTCAATATGTTATTGCAATTATAACACGGAAGAACAAAGTCATAAAGGGTTCTGTATAACTTATTTTTATGATTGGGAGATATTGTATGAAAAACATGAAATTGACTAAAATTCACAGGTTGTGATATTCTTGTCTATGATTTTAATAAATTATGTGGAGGAGTATATATGAACAGAAATAATTCTAATTTTAAACTTGTTTTTTCAGCTTTAGCAATTGCACTTAATATCGTATTGGGAACAGTGGTGGGTTTGCTGAATATACCTCTTTTATTTTTGGATACGGTTGGTACGATTTTTTCCGCAGCATTGTTCGGTCCGTGGTACGGAGCAGCTGTAGGGGGGCTGACGAATGTAATTCAGGGAATACTGACAAATCCAAAGAGTATACCATTTGCTCTTGTTAACATAGCAGTGGGTATTATTGTGGGTTTAATAGCAAGAAAGTGGAAATTCAACATTGTGACATCAATAGTAACAGGTCTTATATTGTCTGTGGTTGCGCCGCTTATAGGAACACCCATAGCCACTTATGTGTATGGAGGAATAACCGGGGATTTCAATGATGTATTTTTTACGTGGTTAGTTAAATCCGGCCAGTCTATTTTTGCCGCAGCATTTATTCCAAGGATTACAAGCAATATTGTTGATAAAATAGCAAGCTGTGTAATAGTATCAATATTGATAAGCAAAATACCTGCAAAATATACTCAAGGAAACAATTGAAATGGATAGAAGCAAAAAAGTAATATTAGTTTCTCACTGTATATTGAATCAGAATACGGTTGTTTATCCCTTGGCAAGAGCCGAGGGAGCTTACAGAGATATTGTAACGGAGCTTATGAATAAAGGTATCGGTATTCATCAGCTTCCATGTCCGGAATACATGTACCTGGGACTTAAAAGGGAGCCCATGACAAAGCAGCAGTATGAAACGGAGGATTTTCGGAGATTGAACAAAGGTATCGCTTCTGATGCAGTGGGAATTATAAAGGAATACATAAACAGCGGATACAATGTGCTGGGGGTTATAGGAATAAACGAAAGCCCCACATGCAGTATAAATGGTGAAAAAGGCATATTTATGGAGGAGCTGCTTTGTAGCTTGTCAGAAGAGGACATAAAACTTAGACTGATTGATGTGCCTTCTGATTATTATGACGGTGTCAGAGGTGAAAGCTTTATAAAAGCACTGCGTGATTTTATCGAATAAAAGGATACCCGTAAGTCATATGGAACAAAATTATTTTTCCGTATGGCTTACGGGTCTGTTATTTTTTGCATAGTTGTTTAATTTGTAAAATATGCTTATAATATAATTAAATAATGAAGGAGGAGAAATATGATAATTTCGACCACCCCGTCATTGGAAGGAAGAAGGATACGGGAATATAAGGGAGTAGTATTCGGAGAGGTAGTATCAGGCATTGATTTTGTAAAGGATTTCGCAGCAGGTTTCACGAACTTTTTCGGCGGACGTTCACATTCATATGAAGGGGAGCTTATTGCAGCAAGAGAGCATGGGAGTGAGTGTAGACTTTGAGGTTTTAGGAAGTGCAAACAACATGATGATGGTAATAGCATCGGGAACAGCTGTACTGATAGAATAAAATTACGGGAGAATCGAGAAATGGGAACAAAAGATAAGATATTTTATTCAAGGCCGGATGGGGACAGGCTTCAGAAGGAGATTGACACGTACGAAGTGATGGAAAGGCTGAATATTCCGTTTACAGGAACGGATCATGAGGCCGCAATGACGATGGAGGACCTGCAGGCGGCAGAGGAGGCTTTGAATGTTAAAATAAGCAAGAATCTTTTCTTATGCAATTCGTCAAAGTCAAAGTTCTATATGCTTATTATGCCGGGCGGCAAGAAGTTTCTTACTAAAAACCTGTCCAGTCAGATAAACAGTTCAAGACTTTCCTTTGCCGACGGGTCATATATGGAAGAGCTTTTAAATATAACGCCCGGCTCGTTAAGTGTGTTCGGACTTATGTATGACAGGGGAAACATGGTGAGTCTCATAATAGACGAGGATGTGCTTGGCTGCGAATATTTTGGATGTCACCCTTGTGTCAATACGTCCACAGTCAGGGTGAAGACAGAGGACATATTAAATAAATTTCTGCCGTATACTGGTCATCAGCCTATAATAGTCAGGCTGTGACGGGCGGCACATAAAATTACTTGGAGGAAAGCATGAATAATTTATCATCAAGGACAATTTCGGCAATTGAAAAGGAAATGAATTATTGGAGGATTCCGGGGGCGGCTCTTGCCGTTGTCAAGGACGGAAAGTTATGGTATTCAGGAGGATTTGGCTTCAGAAACTGTGAGGAACGCCTTACAGCAGATGCAAAGACGCAATTTTGCATAGCATCATGCTCAAAGTCGATGACATCAGCTCTCATTTCAGTGCTTGTGGACAAGGGTATACTTAGCTATGACGAACCTGTTACAACCTATGCGCCGAAGCTTATTATGCAGGACCCGGCTGCAAGTGCTATGTCACTGAGGGATATTTTGTCACATAAGACAGGCTTCGGTGCCCATGATGCCATATGGCCGGGCGACAGAGTGAGAGAAGAGCTGGCAGGCAGCTTAAGATACATACAGCCTTGCACCGGTTTCAGGGGAGAGGCGATTTACAGCAATGTCATGTACGCAATGGCAGGATATGTGGCTGAATGTGCTACAGGAGAATCATGGGATGAACTTATGCAGAAATATATTTTCGAGCCTCTTAAGATGAAGCGTACAAATTGCTCTGCTGATATTATGAAAAATGACGATAATTATGCTGTGCCATACAGATACGGAAACGGAAAATTAAGTCCGCTTGAAATATGGAATGTGGACTTGGCTGGACCTGCTGCATCCGTAAATTCAACGGCAGAGGACATGGCAAAATGGCTCGTGATGCATATTTCCGGCGGAAAGACATCTGAAGGACGTGCGCTCATTCAACCTTCAACATTTATGGAAATGCATTCTGTGCATTCGCAGTTCGATGATTCTGTCGGCGGCGGTGATGGATTCTATGAATGTATAGACTATTCAATGGGGTGGAAGACTGGAAACTACAAAGGACATGCATTCAGGAAACATACGGGTAAAATAGAGGGATACAGCTCAATACAGGCATTTTTACCTGATGATGGCATAGGTGTGGTAATTCTGACTAATTTCCATTCTCCTACGGTGCCGTTCATGTATGGTTCTCTGTATACCATACTTGATGAAGTCCTTGGAATGGAATATGAAGACTGGACATCGAAGTTTCACGGTGATGCTCTGCCTGAGGAAGAAGAATATTTGGACTGTGATGTAAATTACTTTAATGAGGAAAAGGTTCATGGAACACATACGACACTCCCATTAAAAGCCTATGAGGGAACATATTTTAACAGAGGATACGGAATACTGCGCATTGCCGAAAGGAATAACGTGCTGCACATGCTTTACAGGGATATGGATATTCCGCTGGAACATTATCACAATGATGTGTTCAAGGCAGACGGGGTCAAAGAAGATATCCTTACGATTACATTGCCGGTTAGCTTTGAGGTTGACAACGGAACGATAAAAGCTGCTGCAGTGCGATTCGAGCCCCTGGTTCCGGATATTGTTTTTATAAGAGAAGAGTAATTGATAATGTTAACATTGTGTAAGCGGCAGAGGCATTTACCTGCCGCTTACACATGCCCATGCCTGAAGCAGCCTGTCAAATGATCGTTTATTATTCCGGTAGCCTGAAGGTGTGCATATACTATTGTTGATCCTAAAAATTTAAAGCCTCTTGCTTTTAAATCCCTGCTGACCATGTCTGAACGTTCCGATGTGGCA
>DAMAEI010000076.1:0-13957 GCA_031997345.1 Sedimentibacter sp.
ACAGCCTTCAAAATTGAAGGCCGCATGAAGGGTCCGGAGTTTACGGCGGCTGTGGTTGAATACTACAGGCAAATAATAGATGATTATTACGCAGGCAGAAAATCAGATATAAATAAGCTGGAGGAATTAAAAGAACGTGCAATAGCCACCTTCAGCAGAGGGTATACAAACGGATATCTGAAGCCTTCACCCGATGATGAGATGTTTGCGAAAACAAGCTCAGGAGTAAAGGGAGATAATATTGAAGATATACAGGAAGAAACAAAGGGAAAGACATATGAATTTTCGGAATTCAGAAGAAATATAATCAATTTTGATTTAACCATGAAGGTGGGAGAAAAGGCTGTTTTAACTGCATGGGATGATAAAAACAAGGTTGTGGTTACAAGTGACGATGCTTGTGAGACAAGTCTGAAAAATCCTGCCACTTATGAAATAATATTCGAACAGCTAAGTAAGCTTGGAAACTCCGTATATGCATTGGGAGAGATTAAGGTTGACAGCCAAGAAGATGTATTTATTAGAAAAAGCTCTTTAAATCAGCTGCGAAGAGATGCTGTCGAAATGCTGTATGAAGCGGGCGCAAATCGTTATGGCAGAAAAGAAACAAAGGCTGTAACAAGGAATGAAGCATTTCCGGAAGTTCCTGATAAACAGGAAGTTCATCCGAAGGTGAGCCTTAAGATAAACAGTGAGGATGAAGTTTATCTCATAGATAAGGTTAAGGTGAAAAGAGTATATATTCCTTACGATTTAAACATGGATATTGTTAAGAATATAGATGTGGAAGAAAAATATCTATATATCCCGAATATAGTTTCAAAAGCTCAGTACAATATGTTTAAGAGCAATATGAATTTATATGAGGGATTATTTGACGGAGTATGCGTAAATAACGTAGGAAGCTTTTATTTTTTCAAGGAAAACAGCAGCTTGAAAATACATTGCGGTCCGTTCTTCAATATTATAAATTCATTTTCAGCAAGACTGTTAGAGGAAAGAGGAGCGGAGGGCTTTACATTTTCCGTGGAAGCAAATATAAGAGATATAGAAGGAATTATGCGTAATACTTCTGCTAAATCTGAAATTGCGGCTCATGAATATGTACAGATGATGGTTATGAAGAACTGCCCTATGTCCATGCTTAAGAAGTGCAGAAATCTTGAAGACTGCAGTAGCTGTGAATACAGGAACACATATTCGCTGAAGGACAGAAAAGGTGTTTATTTCAATGTGGAACGAAAAAACCGACTGACAAACATATATAACTCCGTACCCTTGTCCCTATTGGGCAAGACCAACGATTTTGTGAGTTCAGGTATTGAATATTTTCTTGTTGATACAAAGTGGCTGGATGATGCGGAAGAGGTAGTGGATGCCATGTATTGCGAGATTAACGGAGTAAGTACGGAAGGTGTGCTGAAAGAAAATAACTATACACGAGGTCACTACTTGAAAAATATACTTTAACATGTCATAGAAGCAAACTATGAAAGGAAGTACGATGAGAGAAAAATCAAAATCAGTATTGGAATTTGATAAAATAATTGAAAGGCTTTCAGATTTTGCCGAAACATCAAACGGTAAAAAAGAGGTTGCGAGGCTTCAGCTGTCTTATGACCCAGAAGGAGTCGAATTCAAGCAGAAGCAGACTGCGGAAGCTCTTTCGATTATTATAGAAAAGGGAACTCCGCCACTTGGAGGAGTTGCTGATATAAAGGAATATGTAAAAAGAGGCTCCGTAGGAGGCATAATATCTCTGAAGGGCCTGTTAAGCTGTGCCGATACTTTAAGGGCGGCAAGGCTTATTAAAAATTATGTGCTTTTAAACAACAAGGAAGAAAGAAGCTTTGAAATACTGGAAAAACTTTGTTCATCAATTTATTCCAACAAGGAAACAGAGGACAGAATATTTGCTGTTATTATAAGTGAGGAAGAGATAGCTGATGACGCAAGTCCTGAGCTGAAGCGCATAAGAAGAGAAATACAAATAAAGCAAAATTCTATTAAAAATAAAATAAATCAAATTGTAGGCTCATCTGCCATGCAGAAATACCTGCAGGAAAATATTGTAACCATGCGAAATGACAGATATGTAATTCCGGTAAGGAAGGAATACAGGGGCATGGTGAAGGGAATTATCCACGACCAGTCATCCACAGGCTCGACTTTATTTATTGAGCCTATGGCAATTGTGGAAATGACCAATGAAATTTCAGATTTAAAATCTGAGGAAAAGAAAGAAATAGAAAGAATACTTTTAGAGCTGAGCGTCATGATAGGTGACATTGCTTCCGAAATGCTTGCCAATCAGGAAACATTAACGGAGTTAGATTTTATTTTTGCAAAGGGCAAGTATGCCATAAGCATCAACGGAATTGAACCAAGGGTCAACAACAGAGGATATATACGAATCAAAAAAGGAAGACATCCGTTAATTGACCCTGCAGTGGTGGTTCCCATAGATGCATACCTTGGCGATGAATTTACAACTCTTATAATTACCGGTCCAAATACTGGAGGTAAGACTGTATCCCTGAAAACACTGGGGCTTTTTACACTTATGGGAATGGCAGGGCTCCATCTGCCTGCGGAATACGGCACAGAAATATCGGTTTTCAGCTCCGTATATGCGGATATAGGAGATGAGCAGAGCATTGAGCAAAGCCTCAGCACATTTTCGTCACATATGACCAATATTGTGAAGATTATGAAGGAAGTAGACGCAAAATCCTTTGTGCTGTTTGACGAGTTAGGTGCAGGAACAGACCCAACAGAAGGTGCTGCACTGGCAATATCCATACTTGACACACTGCACGAAAGAAAAATAGTGACAGCCGCCACAACCCACTACAGTGAGCTTAAGCTTTATGCCCTCACTACAGAGGGTGTTATCAACGGCAGCGTAGAATTCAACGTTGAAACACTGAGTCCAACCTACAAGCTTCTCATAGGTGTGCCGGGAAAATCAAATGCGTTTGAGATATCAAAGAAACTGGGATTGAGACAGGAGATAATCGACAAGGCAAAAAGGAACATCGAGGACAATAAGGTTGAATTTGAAGACGCACTGAGAGAAATTGAAGACAATAGAATATATATAGAGGAAAAGAAGCGTGAAATCCAAAGGTTAGACGATGAAAGCCGCAAAAAGCATTCAAGCTTTATTGACAAAGAGAGAAAATCTCTTGAGAAAAGCGAAAAAATGATTGATGAAGCAAACTACGAGGCAAGAAAAATAATAGAAAGTGCCAGAAAGGAAGCTGCTGAAATCATAAAGGAGCTGCGCAAGCTTAATGTTGATATGGATAAGGATAAAGCCCGCCGCATCAACGAGCTTCGCCAGAGCTTGAATGACAAAACCAAAGAGCTTGAAGGAAACCAATATACCGAACAAATTTACAAGGATGATAATTACGACGAGGAAACTCCTCTGTCTAACGGCGATGCGGTGCTGGTGAGAAGCCTCAACCAAAAAGGACACATTATATCGAATGTTGATGGTTCGCAAAATGTGATGGTACAAATAGGGCTTTTAAAGATGAAGGTTAAAAAGGCAGATTTGGTTAAAATAAAATCAGAGGAAGAGGAAAAGCAAAGAACAAGCACATCCCGAATGATTAAGCTGAAAACCTCATCTATAAATCCTGTAATAGATTTAAGAGGGCTTAATCTTGACGAAGCTATTTTAGAGCTTGACAAATATCTTGATGATGCCTTCATGTCAAACTTAAATGAAGTGCAGGTTATTCACGGCAAGGGCACAGGCGTGCTCAGAGAGGGCATAACACAATTCCTGAAAAGACACAAGCACGTTAAAGAATCAAGGCTCGGCTCCTTCAACGAACGGTGGTAACATTTAAGTAATTGAAATAAAAGGCGGAACCTGTGGGTTCCGCCTTTTTATCAACAGTTCTATAGCTCAACGATTTGAGTAGCAATATTTTCGCTGAATGTAAAATCATGCTCTACAAAAATCATTGTGGGCTCATATTCCTTTATGAGCTCTTCTATCTGAATTCTTGAATAGATATCTATGAAGTTCAGTGGTTCATCCCATATATAAATATTGGCACTTTGAGAGAGACTTTTTGCAATGAGGACTTTCTTTTTCTGCCCTTCACTGAGCTCCTCAAGCATTTTGGAAAAATCATCTGAGTCCATATCTAATTTTGCTAATAAGGTTCTGAATATACTTTCGTTGATATTTTCACTCACAATAAAATCCTGAAATGCTCCCTTTAAAAATGATGTGTCTTGAGGAACGAAAGAAATGTTGAGATTGCTTCCTATATCCAATGTTCCGTCATAGCTTTTTATTTCACCCAGAAGCATTTTTATCAAGCTTGATTTTCCGGAGCCATTTTTTCCTTTTATAGAAACTCTATCTCCTCGCCTTACGGTAAAGCTTACATTGCTTAAAATTTTTCTATCACCGAAGTTCAAACTTAGATTGTCCGCATTAATTAATGTATCTCGATGATATTGCTGCGGTATCAATTTCAAGGCATCATATTTTTCAATATTTTTAAGCAGCTTCTTTTTTTCATTTATTGAATTTTCTTTTCTTTGCTCAATAGCCTTAGCTCTTTTCATCATTTTCGCAGCCTTATGACCTATATATCCTCTGTCGGGTGAATGATCGCCTATTTTCGATTTTTCCACAAGGTCGCTCCAACCTGCCGTTCTTCTGAAAGCTGTTTCCATCTGCGATATTTCTTTCTTCAGCTTTTCGTTTTTTGAAATTTCATAGTTATCCTGCCGGTCCTTGTTTTCCTGCCATGATGAAAAGTTACCCTTTTGAACTTCAATATTGGACTTATTTATTGAAAGTATATGGTCAACAGTCATATCGAGAAAATGCCTGTCATGCGATACTAATATATATCCCTTCTTTTGAGACAGATATTCAGAAACGCAGCGTCTTCCTTCTATATCAAGATGGTTTGTTGGCTCATCTATGAGCAGGAAATTATTCTTTTTGAGAAATAACGCGGCAAGCATAACCTTTGTTCTTTCTCCGTTGCTTAAGGTCCCGAATTTTCGGTTCAAAACCTCAGGCTCCACGTCAAGCTTACGTACTTCTTTTTCTATCAATTCATTTATTATATACCCGTCGTTCTGGATATATAAATTTAGTATTTCACCGTACTTTTCCATTGAATATTCAGAGTCTTGAATGATGCATTCATCCATTTCTTTCTCCCACAGGGCAAAAGGTGCTATTGCATTTCTTGCTGCATCAAGGGTAATCAATTCTTTATCCGATTCAAAAGGAAAGTAATCAAAATCCACAGACGATGCTATTGTTCCGCTGTAGCTGTATTGTTTCATCAGGAGCTTAAGAAATGTGGTTTTTCCTCTTCCGTTCCGCCCCACAAACCCAAGCTTCCAATCCGTATCAATTTCAAAGGACATGTTTTCAAATATATTTTCATAGCTTCCGTCATATCCGAATGTTAAGTTGTTCACGCTTATTAAAGACATAAAAAAATCCCTCCTTAAAGAGAGAAAATTAAAATTAACATAAATAATAACATACAAAAATTAATATATTATTATAAAGGTTATGGAAATTAATTTACTCTCATTATATAATGCATTAAAATAAACCTGTTAAGGCATTTTAATAAAGCTAATACATAAATAAAAGTAAATTATCTAATCATTCCACTGTTACCTTTCTTTTTTATTTGTATATATTATAATAAATGAATCCATATATGTCAAATATGAAAATATAAAATTACTTTTGCATTTTTATGTTTCAAATATTATAATAAAATGTAATACTAATTCGCATTAAGTAGTTCCATTGAAGCGAATTAGTATATACTGTTTTCCACTGTTGAGAACAATTATTTGTCCGCATTTTATAATTAAAACAGTATAAAATACATACAATAGAAAAAAATCGGATTTTATGGAGGTACTATGGAAAGAGAGATAGTCAGACTTGACATGAATAGAGATTTCGAAGCTTTTGAAGAATTATCGGTTATATCCTTCGGAGAAAATACAAACAGCAAAAAAGAAATGTATGAATGGCTGTTTGATAAAAATCCGTATAATAAATCTGGTAATATGATGTACCTGCTGAAGGAAGGCGACAAGGTAATAGGCTGTGACGGGTTGCTGCCAAATGAGCTTTACGTAAATGGGAAGACACTTCTTACGGCTCACTCCGTTAAATCAATGACCCATCCTGATTACAAGAAGCAGGGAATATTCAGGCAAATGACCGAAAATTCCTGCAACAGAGGTCTGGAGGACGGAGTGGATGTGGTAATCGGCCTTGCCAACGACCAATCATATCCTGCATACCAAAGATTCGGCTGGCCAACTCTTTTTGAAAAGGAAGTCTATGTAAAGCCCATATTAATCACAAACATACTTAAGAGAAGAATAAAGATAGGACCCCTGGCATCCATGGGCAACCTTATATATTCTACATACATGAAAAATAAGCTCAAAAGAAGCATGGATGCGGAAATAAAATTTGAGGTTCTTAAAATAGTTCCTGCAGAGGTTCAGGAGTGCTGGGATAAATATAAATCCAAGTACAGAGTCCTGCTGGCAAGGGATTATAAATATTTAAATTACAGATACAACGAGAGACCTGATGTGGACTATGTGACGGTACTTGCTAAGTTAAATAATGAGATAATTGGATTTGCAATACTTCACAATTCGTTTGCTAACGGTTCTAGGATGACTTCTGCCGTTGAATTTTTTACAGACCCGGAAAATGAGAGATTTATAAAGGCATTAGCTGAAGGTGTATCGGAATATTGTTATGACAATGGCCTGGAATATGTTGTTGTGGGAACCGGATTTTACGGCAAATATAAAAATGTATTGCTGAATAACGGGTTCATGATTACACGAAAGCCGCCTAAAAACAATATGATGATAGCAAATGTGCTTTCGGACAGAGTTACATTGGAGGAGCTGATGGGTCACGAAAAATGGCACATTACTCAGGGAGACGGAGAGACGGAGTTAGATCTTTAATTTCGTTCGTGCTATGGCTATATTGCGCGTTGACATTGAAAATTCGCTGTGTTATGATAGCTAAAATATTAAATTATACATAACATGGAATAACTATGGAGGATAAGATGGATTTTAAACTAAAGGTAGCCGAGATATTCGCAGCTATGGAAGATGAATTGTCTGTGGATGAGGCTCTTGCATTAATAGAGATACCGCCAAGCCAGGATATGGGAGATTATGCCGTACCTTGCTTTAAATTTGCAAAGAAATACCGTAAATCACCGGCTGTAATATCTGCTGAAATAGCAGAAAAGATCGGGACAGTTGAGGAATTCGAAAAAATAGAAAGCGCGGGGCCATATGTAAACTTTTTCGTGGATAAAAAACATTTCGCGGAAAGAATACTTAAGGAAGCCTACGTACAAAAAGAAAATTACGGAAGTACAAATATTGGACAAGGAAAAAATGTAATAGTTGAGTTCTCTTCTCCTAACATTGCAAAGCCGTTCCACATCGGGCATATACGAACAACTATTATAGGAAATTCAATTTATAAGATATATAAATATTTAGGATACAACACAATTACCATAAATCATTTGGGAGATTACGGAACTCAGTTCGGTATGCTTATCTCGGCATATAAAAAATGGGGTACACCGGAAATTGTAGAAGCAATAGAAAAAAATCCTATTCAGGAGCTTTTGAAGCTTTATGTACGATACAATCAGGAAATTGAAACACATCCTGGATACCAGGATGAAGCAAGGTACTGGTTCAAAGAGCTGGAGAATGGAAATGAAGAGGCTAAGAGGCTCTGGACATGGTTCAGGGAAGTGAGTCTGAAGGAGTTCAACAGAGTTTACGACATGCTGAACATTAAATTTGATTCATATGCCGGAGAAAGCTTCTACTCAGATAAGATGCCTGCTGTATTGGAAGAACTTAAGGCGAAGGATTTGCTCAAGGATTCGGAAGGGGCAAAGATTGTTGAGTTGCAGGAGTATGGCCTCACGGATGCGGTAATTCAGAAAAGAGACGGTTCAACTCTCTATGTAACAAGAGATATTGCAGCTGCCATGTACAGGAAAAAAACATATGATTTCTATAAAAATATATATGTTGTGGGTGCTCCCCAAAAGCTGCACTTTGACCAGTGGAGAAAAATAATTGAATTAATGGGGCATGAATGGGCAGAGGACTGTATCCATGTTATGTTCGGAACGGTAAGCCTCGAAGACGGAGTTCTTTCAACACGCAAGGGAAGAGTAGTGTTCCTTGAGGATGTTTTAAATAAGGCAATCGAAAAAACAATGGAAATAATAAATGAAAGAAACTCGGGGCTTGAAAATAAGGAAGAGGTAGCAAAGCAGGTTGGAATCGGCGCTGTTATTTTCCAGGAGCTGTTTAATAACAGAATTAAAGACTATACATTCTCATGGGAAAAAACTCTGAGCTTTGAAGGTGAAACAGGACCATATGTTCAATACACATATGCGAGAACATGCAGCCTTCTCAGAAAGGGAGAGATGGAAGTTAGTGATGATGTTGATTTCTCAATATTGACTGACAAGGAAGCATTTAATGTAATCAAGAAATTAGAGGGTTTCAAGGCTTCAGTGGTAGGTGCTCACGACAAATACGAACCTTTCTTTATAACAAGATATATTGTGGGTCTTGCACAGGAATTTAACCGCTTCTACCATGAGTGCCCGATTATTGTTGATGACATTGAGGTGAAGAAAGCAAGACTGCTTCTGACAAAGGCTGTAAATACCGTATTGAAAAAAGGTATGGAGCTTCTGGGAATGGAAACACCTGAAAAAATGTAATTACAGAAATTTTAGAGTATTAAGGAACGCGAGAGCGTTCCTTTTTGTATGTCCTAACCCTGTTTTTCCGACCGGAGGGAGCAAATACCTTTGGTGAGTGAGACTGTGATATCAAATCGTCATAACGTTTCAAATTTCACCAATACATGTCATCTTTCTTCGTTGACCCGAAAATAAAGTAAAAATATAATTAATTAACTTACATGAGGGGTGATGAAATGAAATTTGAAAAATACATGTCGATACTTCTAATAATGTGTATGCTGTCGTATTTTATGATGATAAACTTAAGCATGACTGCGGCAGCAGAGGATATATCCACACACCGTACGGATGGAGAGGTAATCAGAAG
Source organism: Sedimentibacter sp. (assembly GCA_031997345.1). GTDB lineage: Bacteria > Bacillota > Clostridia > Tissierellales > Sedimentibacteraceae > Sedimentibacter. The sequence continues at coordinate 9,181 of DAMAEI010000076.1, forward strand.
AGATGCGTTAATATACGATTTAAGGGATTTGTTCATACGTGAAAAAAATTTGGCGGAGTATATGGAAAAGCTGACTAATTTAGACGGTGACGACTGCCGCTTCATTATTGATGAGTGCAAAAAGAAAAAAATTGATCCGTTTATAGTGTTGGGGGTTATAAAAAGAGAGAGCAATTTTGATCCAAAAGCAGAAGGTGCTGCCGGAGAACGCGGACTTGGACAGCTTATGGAGAATACAGCCAAAGTGGTAGCTGAAAATTTAGGTTATGTTTATGATGCCGACAAGCTTTTTGACAGCAGGTACAATCTTAAAATTACCATAACACAGATAGCATATCTCATGAACCTATATGGTAACGATGTTCACAAGGCACTTACTGCATACAACAGGGGACAACAGGGGCTTGAGGAGCATATGGCATCGAAAGCAGGAAATGACGCGGCTGTCAGCGACTATTCCGCAAAGGTTGTACAGTTTGCTCAGCAATACAGAGAGGATGTCTACAGAGTTATAAATGTAAATTAAGAATGAATATAATTTGCTTTATAAATTTATAGAATGATTGTATAATAGAATCACGCTTACCGTAGATTCTATTTTTTTAAGGAGTAAAAATGCTGTCAAGAATACATAATTTGCTTAAATATTGCTATAATGACAATTCGGGGGACAGACTTCCCGATATAAATCTGCAGCTTTTCTTAATTGCGGCAAAGTCTCTGATGCCATATGAGGATGCAATAGGGTGCAGTCTTGATACAATTAGATATGAAAAAGAAATTGAACTGCTTGCATACTATAAAAATGGATGTGACGACAGTTTGAAGTATTACCTTGAGAATAAAAAACCATGGGAAAAAGAAGATGCGCTGCTGGAGTTTAGAATTATTCCGGTTATAATTGCCAATACGCAGTGGGATAGCCTGCTTAATGAAGTACTGAAGACAGTTTCTTTTTATTCATCAAATAAGAAGGACATCCTTAACTCATTAATCATATCTTCAGCAGTAAATGAATATTTAAGTGAAGATATTTTTCCTGAAAATATAAATGATATAATAAAGGAAAGAGTTATTAATTTTTCTCTCAGGGATTTTTATGATGCAAATAATATTCAGATAAATAAAGTTAGATTAATTGAATTTGAAAAGGAAAGAATAAGCGCTCTTTCAAAAACCGCGATAGTTACTGATGAGATGATTGAAAAGTTTAAATCTCTGAAGTTTATATTTTGTGAAAGAACAACGGAAAAATCAGATGAATCAACGGAAACAGTATTATCAAGCTTTTCTTCATATCTTTTTAAGCTGCGCAAGGGTATAATAAGTCCTGAAAAGCTTAAGATATCTCTGGACAACATACTTGAATTCAAGGAGTTTCTGAAATATGAATCATTTAGCCATCCTCTGCTTGGAAAATGCAGAGTATTGAAAAGAGGAGAAAAGGAAGTAATACTGAAGAGCAAGACAGGACTTATGAAGGTGAATTTATGAAAATCTTACTTGTAACTCTTGACTCGAAATTTATTCATGCAAATCTTGCAGTGAGATATTTGGAAAAATACTGCAGAGATGAGTTTGATATCGAAATAAAAGAGTTTACTATAAATCAGAAGCAGGAATATATATTAGGAAAAATACTTGCTGAAAAGGCAGACTTAATATGCTTTTCATCCTATGTGTGGAATATAGAATACATCAAGGAGCTGGCATATATAATAAAAGAAGCAGTGCCAACGGTTGATATTTTGTGCGGAGGACCTGAGGTTTCCTTTGAAATTGAAAAATTCATGAAAGCAGAATACTTCGTGGACTATGTTATATTCGGAGAGGGAGAAGCATCATTCAGAGAATTCCTGTGTGAATATCACAAGCCTGCTCCCGAATTTAGAAACATAAAGGGCCTCGCATACAGAGAGAAGGATAAAATTGCAATAAACGAGAGCAGAGAGCCCATAGCAATATTGGATGATATTAACTACCCATACGAAGAAGATGACAAGTTTGAGGACAAGATTATTTATTACGAATCCTCCAGAGGCTGCCCTTTTTCATGCAGTTTCTGCATGTCTTCAATTGAGAGAAGAATGAGAATATTTAGCATGGAACGGGTTAAAAGCGACCTGAAAAGACTTTTGAGTACAGGTGCAAGACAAATAAAGTTTGTTGACAGAACTTTTAATGCTGATTACAGAAGGTCCATGGAAATCATGGATTTCATAATTAAGCACAACACAGGTAATATGACGATTCATTTTGAGATTACCGCTGATATCATAAATGATGAATTTTTAGAATACATTAAAAATCTTCCCGTAAACATGTTTCAATTTGAAATAGGCGTTCAGTCGCTGAAGGAAGAAACGCTGGACGAAATAAACAGGCGCATGGATATTGACAGGCTGAGCAAGGTTATTCAGGAAATAGGAAGCAGCCGAAATGTTCACATTCATCTTGACTTAATTGCAGGACTTCCTTTTGAAGGATATGATGATTTCAAAAAGTCATTTGACGGTATTCACATACTTGGCGCGGAAAAAATACAGCTTGGATTCCTTAAGGTTCTTAAGGGAACAAAAATTTATGAAGATGTTCGAAGGCATGGCATAAAGTACAGAGGGGCTTCTCCTTATGAGGTTATATGCACTAAGTATATATCTGCGGAAGAATTACTGAAGCTTAAAAATATTGAAGAGCTTGTAGAAAGATATAATAATGAAAAATATTTCGAGAAGTCGCTGAATTATATTTTAAGCAATATATTTACCGAATCCGCCTTTGAATTTTATGAAGATTTCAGCATGTACTGGCAAAGGGAAGATTTGTATAGAATGTCCCACAGCAGAAAAAAGCTTTATAAAATACTATTTGAATATATGAGAGATACGAATAAAGCATCTGATGAATTTATATGGTGCTTAAGATATGACTATGTATTTAACAATCAGTTTGAAGACCTGCCTGACTATCTGGACAGGGAATCGGAAGATAGATATAAGGTTATAAAAAGATACTTGTCCAATGATATGCTGTTTAAAGAAAAGTATTTTACAGAAGAGAAGATTGCAAATCTGTTCCGGTTGGTAAATATTGAGAATAGAGCAGTTCTGTTCGTATATAAGGACAAGGATAATATTTTTAACAGATGTGAGACATATGTAATTGATAATTTTTTGGAGGAAATTGATTATGAACAAAAAGGATAAATTTTTCAAAGAGTTTTTTGAAAAAAGGAGAAATGACCTGTCATTTATTTCTATAAAAGAAGGAGCGTCTATAAGCTTTAAGAACGCCCAATATAAAACAGATGCGGAGCTTCCTGTTCCGTTAAGAGTTCAGAGGCTTTTAGAAGATATTAAAAATCAGGATGACAGAGACGGAATTACTTTAAACAATATAATTGACGGAATAATATATATACTGGGTACAGATATTGATTTTGGATTTGTGGATGAATACAATAAGATGTTGAAAGAGCTGAATTTTGAAGTAGGCCCATACATCGTGTACTGTATAAATAAATTCGAAGACAGTGAGTATGAGGATGGTATTGTGTACGGGAGGGCATTAGTAAATATAAAAGAAGATGAAAAAAGCTGCTTTATATATGCATCGGCCCTTGAAAAGGCAGGGTTAAAGCTTAATGAAGAAGGAAATGAACAAAAAAGCCAGTACTTTTTGGAGGAGGCTAACAGGTATTTAGAAAAATGTCTTGATTATGATGATAAATTTGCATTAGCTTATTACAAGCTTGGGTATTACTATAAAAGAAACCAGAAGTATATTAAGGCAGATCTCATTTGGACAAAGCATCAGGAATTGGATGATGATGTTTTAAGAATTGATGAAATAAGAAATGAACTTATTCAGCTTAGGCCATATGTTGATTTTGAAAATGGATATAATCTTGTACTGAGAGAGAGACCAGAAGAAGGATTGGATTTATTGCTGCCGTTAGTTAAAAACTTCGGAAGCTGGTGGAACTTATTGTTTTTTATAGGGCTTGCATATAGAGCACTTGGGCAATATGACATAGCAGAAACATATTTTGAAAATGTTTTAAAGCTGGAGAACAATCAGAAAGACGCTTTAAATGAACTTGGTCTGTGCAAAATTTGCAGGGGTAAGTATGTGGAAGCTTCAGAATTATTTACAACTTTGCTGAATATTGATCCCGGAAATTGCGAGGTGTTTTGTAATCGTGCAGTAGCACATATGTACAACGGTCAGATTGACAGAGCAAGAGAAGATATTCAGACGGCTTTGAAAATTAATCCCGAGGACCCAGTGGCTCTAAGCATCAGGGATGAGTTAGATAAGTAATCGCTTAGCGTTGTTGTCTTGTTGCAGCGAATTTCAAGTATATTCGTCTAAAATAAGGGATATACTTGTTAATTCGACTGCAAATGTTCATGTGCTGCGCTGTAAATATAGAATAAGGAATGAAGATGTGAAGGATAATATAATGATTAAAATCTGAAAAATGGGGATTGACAAAGGCTGCAGGTTGAGCTAAAATATAAAAGCGCTCCGGAATTGAAGCGACAAAAATCAAGTTTAACAAAGAAAAACAATTGAAAAATTAGTTGACAATTGTAAGTAACTGTGGTAGACTAACAAAGCTGTCGAAGCTTGCAAAAGCTTGAAGAACTGAGAAAAAAATAAATTAAAAAAGTTCTTGACAACAAAGAATAAAACTGCTAAACTAACAAAGCTGTCTCGCTGAGGCGGACAGTTAAAAAAGCAAAAAAGAACCTAGACAATAAAACAGCATAAG
>DAMAEI010000077.1:0-9941 GCA_031997345.1 Sedimentibacter sp.
CGTGTAAACTGCATAAAACTTCTTTGTGACGGATCATTGGGAGCAAGGACTGCAGCCCTTAGAAATCCTTACAGCGATGACTCTTCAACAGACGGGATCGTGCTGTTCACACAGGACGAACTGAATGAGATAGTGTTGTTATCCAATAAAAACAATATTCCTGTTGCCATCCACGGCATCGGCGACAGAGCTATAGAAATGGCACTTGACGCAATTGAATATGCTATTGAAAAAGATCCTGCACATCATCCAAGGCACGGTGTCGTTCACTGCCAGATAACAGACGAAAATCTTCTGAACCGATTTAAAAAGCTCGAGGTTTTAGCTTTAGTACAGCCTATATTCATAGATTATGACATGAACATTGTAAGAAGCAGAGTTGGAGATGAACTGGCGGAAACATCCTACGCATGGCAGACGATGCTCAACAAAGGAGTACATGTTTCCTTCGGTACAGACTGCCCCGTAGAATCTCTTGACACCATGCCAAACATCTACACAGCCGTTACAAGAAAAAACATAAACGGAAACGAGAAGAAAACCTATCTTGAAAACGAAAAGATGAGTATGTATGATGCCCTTAGGGCATATACCCTGGAAGGTGCATATGCGTCAGGAGAAGAGAAAATAAAAGGAACCATCGCTAAAGGCAAGCTTGCAGATTTCATCCTGCTTGACAAGGATTTATTCAATCTGAAAAACGATGAGGAAATACTAAGCACACGTGTTGTAAAAACATACGTTGACGGTAAAAAAGTTTATGAGGCATAAGAACAGAACAGGGTATCCATATGGATACCCTGTTCATTCTTATTTACCTACTCCATCAGAGGTTTTGCAAAATGCGAAAATGAAATTTTGACCATGTTATAAATGGCTATTGTAATTACGAGCCATTCAACGGCAAAAACCCATACGGCACCTAAATCCGCCATATAAAGCTTCACAGCTGTATAAATAGATCCGAACGCCGTGAAAGCCACGACAGACTCATAAATAAATTTTTTCTTTTTTGCGGACAATATATAGAATGCCCCCAATGCAAACCATACTAAATAATCCCTTATTAAAAGCAGAGCGCTTTTAACCTCAGTAAACTTCATTTCCTCGCTCATCAAACCGAATACCATGTCAATGAGCCAAAATGTAGTTATTATTATAAAAACGAATAAGCCTATTGTTAAAATTTCGGTTTTCATCCCGTCTCTGCTTAAGTTCAAAGGCTTTGGAATCCTTATGTCCAACTTTCTTTTAAACCTCTTCATAGCCACTCCTCCATACTAAACATAAAATATATTCCTTATAATTAATATATATTTGTCAATACAGGTATATGACTAATTTTAATAATTTATTGAACAATCCAATCCCTATTTTGATCTGCCACGTGTCTTTCAATAATTATCTGATTGTCAAAATAGAACCTCTCCCATAGCCCATTTTTCTGAACATAGCATTTAAAATTCGATAAACTTTGGTGTTATACCGTCAAGTGCTGCTATTTCATCATACAGCTTCTGAAATTCTTCCTTTTCGCCATACAGATGAAGTATGATTATTCCGTTCATTGAGCATCTTTCAGCATCTGTTTCGTGAAGTCCTACTCTTGTTTTTATTATGCATCCGTGCACGGTCAGTATTTCCTGCAGATCTGGAGCTTTTGCAACACGTTCTTCAACCTTAACAGCCATTATTGAATACATACTACACCTTCCCTATATAATTATTTTTTAATATTATTCCCTTAGTTTTATCAGATTAAACATGTATACAGAAAATAATAAGGAGACATTATCCTTTAATAGTGTCTCCTGTGTATTTATTCTAATTCGGCAACTCCCATATTAAGCTGGTAGTAGCGCCCTTTTTGCTTCATAAGGTCATCATGGTCTCCGCGTTCAATTATTTCCCCGCTTTCGAGAACCATTATTGCATTTGAATCACGCACCGTTGAAAGCCTGTGGGCTATTACAAATGTTGTTCTGCCATTCATGAGCTTATCCATACCCTCGGATATTAGCTTTTCAGTTCTTGTGTCAACAGATGATGTTGCTTCGTCAAGTATCAATATAGCAGGATCGGCAATAGCCGCTCTTGCAATTGAAAGAAGCTGCCTCTCTCCCTGTGACAGGTTTTGTCCGTCTACTGTAAGCATGGTGTCATATCCCTGCGGCAGATGCTTTATAAAGTAGTGTGCATTTGCCAGCTTGGCGGCTGCAACAACCTCTTCATCAGAGGCATCAAGCCTTCCGTATCTTATGTTGTCTGCAACAGTTCCCTCAAACAGATGTACATCCTGCAGAACTATGGACATGGTGCTTCTCAAGTCAAATTTATTTATTCTTCTTATATCAATTCCATCGTATAAAATTTCCCCGTCATTTATTTCATAAAAACGGTTTATAAGGTTGGTTATGGTGGTTTTTCCGGCACCGGTGGAACCTACGAATGCTATTTTCTGTCCCGGCTTTGCGTAAAGATTTATTTTTTTCAGCACCTTTGTTCCTGATACATAACCAAAGTCCACATCCTTGAACTGTATATTTCCTTTGAGAGGAACAAGCTCAACGCCTCCATCCTCCTTAGGAATCTTCCAGCACAGGTTGTTCTTGCCTTCACATTCTGATGCAAGTACAACATCACCTTCATCCGTTTCTATGCTTTCATCCAGCACTCTGAAAATTCGTTCCGCTCCTGCCAATGCAGCAAACAGTGTGTTAAGCTGATTTGAAACCTGAGTTATAGGGCGGGATACGGTCCTTGTGTACTGTAAAAATGATGCCAGGTTTCCTATACTGAATTTATTGAGCATAACAAGATATGCTCCCAGCATTGATACAATCGCATATTTCACATATGAAAGGTTGCCCATGATTGGCATAATCATTACACCATACGTTGATGCACGGGTGCTTGCCTTTCTCATTTCTTCGTTTCTTTCATTGAAGCTTTCAATTGCCCTGTCCTCATAATTGAATACCTTTACAACTTTCTGACCTGACATCATTTCTTCAATATATCCGTTCATATCTCCCATTGCAGCCTGCTGGATACGGAAATTTGACGAGGATTTCTGACCTATGTTTTTCGCCACAAGCAGCATAAGTAAAAGCATTAGTGCCACAACCAATGTCATAAGCGGACTTAAAAATAACATCATGGCAAATGTACCAACCACAGTAACCACTGATATCAAAACCTGTGATACGCTCTGCTCCAGAGACTGATTCAGCATATCAACGTCGTTTGTAAATGTTGACATTAGCTCCCCATGAGTATGGCTGTCAAAATATGAAACAGGCAGCTTTTCCATGTGCTCAAACATTTCCTCACGAATTTTATGCACTGTTTTCTGAGCAAGACGCGCCATGAACAGATTGCCCGCATATTGTGAAGCGGAAATTACTGCAACCATTAAAACCATTATTGCTATATATGTTATAAGCCTGCTCTTGTCATAATTGCCAACCAATGTATCTATTACGGGGCTGAGCATTCCGTTTATGCCTATTTCCGCAGCAGAACCTAAAACTATGAAAGATATTCCTCCAAAAAAAAGCATTTTGTTAAATTTGAAGTAGCTGAACAATCTTATAAGTGTTTTTTTAGCATTTTCGGGTCTGAGCTGTCTCGGACCTTTTCCCGTGTTTCCTTGCTCCTTCATACCCTTCATCATTGTCCTACCACTCCTTTCTGCTGAGATTCATAAATTTCTCTGTATATTGGAGAATTAGCTATTAATTCTTCATGACTCCCTGTTGATTCAATTTTCCCTTCGTTCATTACAATTATTCTGTCAGCATGCTGTATGGAGGAAATTCTCTGCGCAATTATAATTACTGTTATATCACTTAATTCAGACTTGAATGCACGCTGTATTTTAGCATCCGTAGTCATATCCACCGCACTTGTGGAATCATCAAGTATAAGAATTTTAGGTGATTTAATAAGTGCTCTGGCAATAGTCAGCCTCTGCTTCTGTCCTCCGGAAAAATTGTCTCCGCCCTGTTCTACCTTGTGATCCAGTCCGTCGTCGTATGAAGATACAAATTCCCATGCCTGTGACTGCTTGAGCGCACTGATAATCTGTTCATCCGTTGCATTTTCATTTCCCCACTTCATGTTTTCTCTGATTGTTCCGGTAAACAGAACATTCTTCTGAAGAACAAATGCAACCTTATCTCTCAGAGTCTCAAGGTGGTACTTCCTCACGTCAATTCCGCCAACCGCAACATTTCCGTCCATCACATCGTAAAGTCTTGGAATCATTTGAATAAGCGTTGATTTTGATGAGCCTGTTGACCCGATAACACCTATAGTTTCCCCAGTATTTATTTCAAAATTTATATCTTTAAGAGCTTTTTCCGAGCTTAAAGGATATGAGAAACTCACATCCCTAAAGGATATAGAGCCATCCTTAACGCTCATAACAGGGTTGTCGATTTCTACGATTTCAGTTACTGTATCAAGCACCTCCACAATTCTTGCCGCGGAAGCAGACCCTCTCAAAAACTGCATGAAAAAAAATGTGAGCATCATCATAGACATCAGTATCTGAGTAATGTACGTAATGAATGACAGCAGCTCTCCGCTTCCCATTGTTCCGGCAACTATCTGCTTTCCGCCGAACCATAGCACCGCTATTATTGTTGCATAAGTTATGAGCGTCAAAATCGGCATAAAGAAAATTATTATGGATACTGCTTTAAGTGCAGTATCTCTGAGGGAATCGTTTCTTTCCTTAAACTTCATCTCTTCATACTTTTGTCTGTTAAATGACTTGACAACCCTTATTCCTACTAGGTTTTCCTGAATTACTGCATTTACGCTGTCCACACGTGACTGCATTTTCATGAAATGCGGTCTCGCCTTCGTAAGTATCAGTGCAATCAATGCCACTGTCAGCGGAATTGTAACCATAAACACCGCAGCCAAAGGAGCATTTATCCTAAGAGCCATCATCAGTGCAAAAATCATTATGAATGGTGCACGCACTGCCATGCGCAGACTCATCATAGCCATCTGCCCAAGTGTGTTACAGTCGTTGGTCAGTCGAGTAATAAGCGATGATACGGAGAATTTATCCAGATTGGCAAACGAAAAGCTCTGCACCTTTTTAAACGTTTCTTTTCTTATTTCCGCTGCAAATCCATAGCCTGCCGTCGCACCGTAATGAGAGCTTATTATTCCCATAACCATCCCGAAAAGCGCGGCAAAAATCATAATAATCCCCATTTTTACAACATAGGCCACATCTCTTCCCGCAATACCGACATCAACGATAAGAGCCATGAGATATGGTATAATTATATCAGCCAGCACTTCCAATATCATCATTATGGGACACAGCACAGCATATTTCATGTATTTTTTCATAAAAGGCAATAATTTTTTCAAGGTTTCACTCCTTCACCATTATATTTTCCAGATCCTATAAAGCAATTCAATAGGATCGTTTTTATTAATGCACAGTGTTATATAATACCACTCCAAAGCTTAATTTAATCTTAAAAATTACAATTTCATTAAATATAATTTAAAATAGCAGCCAGGAGGCTGCTATCGATACTTAGTAAATCAGTTTATCTTGTTATACCTTTTATGCTAATCTTCACATCAACAACGACTACATGTATGCAGTCCAGCCTCCGTCAACCTGTATACACTGACCGTTCACAAAAGCCGACTCGTCGCTTGCTAAAAATACCGCTACCGAAGCAATTTCACCCGGTTGTCCGTATCTTGGATTAAGAACAAGACCCGCTCCTGTCAGAGCAGCCCCCTGCTGGTTAATATTCTTCATAAATTCACTGTTTCCGATTTCTGTTGCGATTCCTCCCGGGCATATGGCATTGCATCTGATATTTTTCTTCGCATACATAAATCCGGTATTTTTAGTAAGTCCCACAACAGCGTGCTTGCTAGCAGTATATGTAGCCCCTGCAATTCCTCCGTGAAGTCCTCCTATGGATGCAACATTTATTATATTACCGCTGCCCGATTCTTCAAAGTACTTAACAGCTTTTCTTGTGGCAAGCAATACAGATTTAACATTTACATCAAATACCTTTTCATACATCTCATCGCTTACATCGCCGATGCCGCTCATATCATCCATTATTCCTGCATTGTTAACCAGAATATCAAGCTTTCCGAACTGCTTAACAGCCTCGTCAATCATACCTTCAACTTTTTCTTTATCGGTAACGTCAGCTGCATATGCAACTACTTTTCCTTCAAAATCCTTAGTATCTTCAACCAGCTGGTTTAATCTTTCCGCACGTCTTGCAACAGCCAAGACATTGGCTCCTTCTCTCGCAAAATAATAAGCCATTTCTCTGCCCATTCCGGAGCTCGCACCAGTTATAACTGCTATTTTACCTTTTAATCTCATAAAACCTCCTACTAAAGCTGCAATTGTTTAAAAAAATTATACCCCATTTGTTCCTTTTTAAACAAAATAATATACGCAACTTAGCAATATGGAGTGTAAGAGATTTCTCTCATAACTCATTTGTGCCTGATTACCTCAAATCTTTCAATACTGTAGTTATCTGACGGCGAAATCCCCGCCTTCTTAAGAGCTATTGACACCTGTTCTTCCGGAGTATTAACACTTTCTAAATTTGGCAGCAGCAATCCTCTTTTAGAGTTCTTCACAACGATAACCCCATACCTCAGCGGATCCAGTTCATCCATAGATTCAATAGGCTCGGGTACTCCGAGAACATCCACGCTGTAAATCATACGAGGCAGCTCATCCTCTCTTACAGGGTAAAATCTCGGGTCCTCCATACCTGCGCTTATTGCATTTTGTATAATTTCGTCAGCTACACACGAATATGCGGGCTCTATCGTTCCTATGCATCCTCTGAGGCTTCCATCCAGCTGGAGAGATACAAATACACCTGCCCTGTTATCCAACAGCTCATTATCCAAATCATCAGATTTCTTAATCCTTTTATATCCTATAACATAGCTTTCCAATGCTCTTCTGGCAAGGCGCACATAGATATCCTCTTCTTTTTTCATTCCCTTGACTCTTTCTTCTTCAACTCTTAAATATATCTCATCAAAATTTCTTTCTTCATTATGTCCTTTTATTGTAAATTCGGCTACAGCATATCCCACACCAAATGGACCTTCGTAGGACAGCAACCTAGAATCTACATCCCTTCCATTCAATGCTCCAGCCAAAATTATAAATGAACGCATGCCGCACTCTCCTGCTACCTCACAGAATTCTTCATCAAGATTCAACAACTTAAGAAAATTTCCATTGCTTATGGCAGCGGTCAGCTCTCTGTCAAAAACCGCGCCTTCCACTCTGTATCCGTAAGGGCCTTCATCCTTGAGCATATGTGACAAATCACCACTTGCAATAAATATAACTTTTTTGTCAATTTCCTCTGCTATTTTCTGTATACACTTCCCAAACCGGTAATGCTCCGCAAAAGATAATCCTGATATTGAAATACGAACAGCTTTGTATTCACTATAATAATTATTTATATAGTAAAGAGGAATCATGGTACCATGATCCAGGCGCTTATTCTTTTCCCCCAATGTGCCCGCGGAAATATTCATTTCTCCCGCAAGGGAAGACAGCCTTTTTACAAAATCTTCGTCATATTCAACATCCATACTGATATCATCACGTCCGAATTCTCCAAATGACCCGGACGCATCGCTTCCCGGCGATATATGTATGTAATCTGAGTACATACAAGAATGTGGCGTTGTCACAATTATTGTATCAGGTCTGATTTCGGCAATCTTTCTTGCAATAGCCAAATATGAATCCATTGTTTTCTTCACTTTCATTTCCTGACCCATTCCGATTCCCGGAATTATCAATGGCGGGTGAGGAACTATAAACGCACCTGCTAAAGACATTTCTTCACTCCTTAATCGATAGTGTATATATTATACCCAAACATCGTTATACTAAATAATATCATATAATTGCACTCCTCCATAGTGTGATGTATATACAAAATAAAATAAGTTTGCATTTTAATTAGCTCTGATAGTATAATCAGTTTAATAACATTTTAAGGAGAAACCCATGAAAGAAATTAACGGCACTGATAAACAGAAAAAATTAGTAATAGCAGTCCTAGAAAAAAAAGAGGTACCGCTCATTATTAAGGATATAGAAGAATTGGAACTTGAAGATACAAAATATAAAAGTATTGAAAAATTTGAACATGACAAAAAAATCATTCTTGAAACACCATGGGACATAAGTACTGTACTCCAAAATAAAAACAGCAGGATAAGCGAAATTGTTGATTTTAATCTTGCTAAAAACGGAATTTATGACGTGAGCGGTAAAAGAATATTCACAGCACTTAGAGCAAAATATAAATACTCTAACATGCCGGAGCTGAACCTACTGTCAGAAGAAATTTAATACATCATATACAAGCTGCTGAAATGCAGCTTTTTGTATGCCCTAACCCTGTTTTTTCGACCGGAGGAAGTAAATAACTTAGTGAGCGCAGGCTGTGATTTAAAATTTTTGTTGACATTATTTAAAAACACAATATAATATAGATATAAATGTGATATCATTTTAATATCAAAGAGGTGAATGAAATGAATGATTTAAACAAAGAAAACAAACTCATAAATGAAGAACTTGCACCGGTCTCCGCCAACGGCATGCTTGTATTGATACTTAATACAGCTCTGATAATATTGTCATTTATGATGTTTCTCTACAGCATAATAAACTTAAAGGGTGCATTCAGTGTAATTCTAATAATAGTTGGTGCACTGTACGCATTTTTGATAGGTCCAATACTTTATGCCGGGCTGAAAATATTAAAGCCCAACGAGGCATTGGTGCTCACTCTGTTCGGAAAATATTATGGGACTTTGAAAGGCGAAGGATTTTATTTTGTAAATCCTTTTGTTTCCGCTGTAAATCCCGGTTTAAAAACCACTTCAACAGGAACTATTTCTGCGGAAACCTCAGGTCATGACAAAAATGTAAGAGACATAAACTTACATGTTGCAAGCAAGAAAATTTCATTGAAAGCAATGACTCTTAACAATGACAAGCAAAAAATAAATGATGCTCTCGGCAATCCCATAATCATAGGAATTGTTGTTATATGGAGAGTTGTAAATACTGCAAAAGCTGTATTCAACGTTGACAATTACAATGAGTTTCTTTCCATACAATGCGATTCCGCACTGAGAAACATTGTGAGGCTCTATCCATATGATACATTCGGAGATGACAACGAAAAAACACTTCGCGGAAGCAGTGTAGAAGTTGCAAAAAAGCTTCAGGCAGAAATACAGGATAAGGTTGAGGCTGCCGGACTGGAAATAATGGAGGCAAGAATCACACATTTATCCTACGCACCTGAAATAGCTGCGGCAATGCTTCAGAGACAGCAGGCTTCCGCCATAATTGACGCAAGACAAATGATAGTTGAGGGCGCCGTTGGCATGGTTGAAATGGCTCTTGAAAAGCTTAACCAGAATGAAATCGTACAGCTTGATGAAGAGAGAAAAGCAGCCATGGTGAGCAACCTGCTGGTTGTATTATGCGGAAACAAGGACGCACAGCCAATCGTAAATTCGGGATCCCTTTATTAAAGGTGCACCAATGGATAAAAAAGATAAGGAAAAGAAGCAGCTGCTTCTGAGATTATCTCCAAAACTATGGGAAGAGCTAGCCGATTGGGCCGAGGATGATTTTCGCTCCATAAACGGGCAAATAGAATACTTGCTCAATGAGTGTGTTAAGCAAAGAAAAAAGACTGCCAACAAGAAAGAGGCTGAATAATTCAGCCTCTTTCATTTATTCTAAAATTCTTACATTCCTCTTCCAAACATCGGTTGACTTTCTCTTTTTCTTTCGAGGATTTTCTTCAGATGTTTCTTTTCTTCATTCAGTATAATAGCCATTTCTTCTTTAGCCA
>DAMAEI010000077.1:9951-13747 GCA_031997345.1 Sedimentibacter sp.
TCATCGAATAATGAATTGCTCTCAACCAACAGGTCAACATATTCTGCTTCACTTTGCTCGATTTCAATTTCAATTTCCTTTTCGAATTTTGCCAGCAGCGCATTGTAGATTTTTTCGTGTCTCTCTTCGTCTTCAGCAAGCTGCTCAAAAAACTTTTCACCGATTCTCGCCTCAGAAGCAATTGCCCTGTAAAGCCTGGTAGCTGATTTTTCATTTTCAGCAATAGTTTTTAATAAATTTACTCCGTTCCATTTAACTGTCATAGTCGCCCTCCTTAAAATAATTTCTTTAATTAATTACCCAATAAAAAGTAAACTAAACCAAATATTTGTAAATTATTTATATTTGTGAGAGTGCCTGTTCTATATCTTCAATTATGTCATCAATATTTTCAATACCTACTGATAATCTAACCAGCCCCGGAGTTATACCTGCAGCTGCAAGCTGGCTGTCGGAAAGCTGCCTGTGAGTAGAGCTTGCCGGATGAAGCACGCATGTGCGGATATCGGCAACATGCACCTCATTTGAGGCTAACTTAAGCGAATCTATAAACTTAACGGCATTTTCCCTGCTTCCCTTAATGGACAGAGAAATTACCCCTGCACTTCCCTTTGGTACATATTTGTTTGCAAGAGCGTAATATTTGTCATCCTTTAGCCCGGGATATGCTACAAATTCCACCTTGTCAGACTTACTTAAATATTCGGCAACCTTTAAAGCATTGCTGCAATGTCTGTCCATTCTCACAGCAAGAGTTTCCAATCCAAGATTCAACAAGAACGCAGCATTTGCCGAAGGATACGCACCAATATCTCTCATAAGCTGGACCCTGGCCTTTGTTATATACGCGGCCTTTCCGAAAGATTCAGTATATATAATTCCGTGATATGATTCATCCGGCTCAGTAAACTCAGGAAACTTTCCGTTTGCCCAGTTGAAATTTCCGCTGTCAACAATCACTCCGCCCAGCTGCACAGCATGTCCGTCCATATACTTTGAAGTTGAATGAACAACAATATCAGCACCATATTCCATAGGTCTGCATAGATATGGAGTTGCAAATGTGTTATCAACAATCAGAGGAACATTATTTTTGTGGGCAATATTAGCAAATCTCTCAATATCCAATACTGTAAGAGCCGGATTTGCTATAGTTTCCCCAAATACAGCCTTTGTGTTCCCTCTGAATTCCTTCTGAATTTCTTCATCAGTTGCATCCTGGTTTACAAATGTGCACTCAATTCCGAATTTCTTCAGAGTTACACCAAATAAATTGATTGTACCTCCGTAAATCGTTGATGCGCTTATAAAATGGTCCCCTGCCTGCAAAATATTAAGAATACTCAGCAGAGATGCTGCCTGTCCCGATGTTGTGCACAGAGCTCCAGCTCCGCCTTCCATGGATGCGATTTTTTCCTCAACAGCTGCAACTGTAGGATTTGATATGCGAGAATACATGTGCCCTTCTGCCGTCAAGTCAAATAATTTTCCTATGTGGTCAGATGAATCATATTTATACGTGGTGCTTTGATAAATCGGCAGAGCTCTGGGCTCCCCGTTTTTCGGGTGATAACCTTCATGAAGGCATTTAGTTTCAAATTTCATAATTTCTCCGCCTTGTCATTTATTTTTTATCAAATCTTACCTATATCGTGCTGCAAAATTCTTCTATAAATTTATTCAGCTCATCTTCCTGATTTTGCTTCATTGATGATGTTATTTCAAAAGGTGTTCCTACTATTTCAACGTTCTTCATGGAACAAATTTTTTCCTGCATGGATTTCACCGCACATGGCGACCATGTTCCGCTTCCAACAAGCCCTACCTTCCTATTCTGGAGATTCAGAGCCTTAAGCTCATGGAGCAATGATTCCATTCCGTAATAAAGACCAAGGTTATATGTTACAGATCCGAATATAATGTGGCTGTACTTCCAGATATCAGAAACTATATATGATGGATGTGTTTTGGAAACATCGTACATTCTCATGTCCTTGATTCCCTTTTCAGCAAGCTTGCCCGCAATCACATTCATTGTATTTTCCATGTTTCCGTACATGGAGGCATATACCAGCACAACTCCCTTCTTCTCAGGCTCATATCTGCTCCATTTATCGTATTTATCAATTATGTATGATAAGTTTTCTCTCCATACAGGACCATGTAGAGAGCATATTATCTTTATTTCATACTGACTCACCTTTTTTAATGCAGTCTGCACCTGAGGTCCGTACTTTCCGATAATATTTGCGTAGTATCGTCTTGCTTCATTCAAATAATGGTTTTCAAAATCCGTTTCATCGCTGAACAAATTTCCCGCTAAAGCTCCGAACGTACCAAAGGCGTCTGCCGCGAACAATACTTTCTCTGTCTCCTCATAGGTAAACATTACCTCAGGCCAGTGAACCATAGGCATTGACATAAACTTCAGATTGTGACTGCCGAGACTAAGAGTATCTCCGTCCTTTACCTCCAATGTGTTGTTGCAGTACTCGAAATCATAAAACTGACCGATGAACTGGAATGTTTTTTTATTTCCTACTATTTTAATATCAGGATATCGCTTCAAAAGCTCTTCGATATTAGCGCAGTGATCCGGCTCCATATGGTTGATTATCAGATAATCCAGTTTTCTTCCGTTCAACACATGGGCTATATTTTCAATAAACAGCCTTCCTATGGAAATATCTACAGTATCCATCAACGCTGTTTTTTCATCTAAAATCAAATACGAATTATAGCAAACTCCATCTGGAATAGGAAACATATTTTCAAAACGCTCCAGTCTTCTGTCGTTGCCACCTACCCAATAAATATTCTCGCTTATTTTTTGAACGCAATGCATTTATACCACTCCTTTATTTATACGAATACCGGGGAATCCCGGAAATCCGCATTGTCTTTAGCTTTATTTTACATTATTATATCACAAACAAATTAAGTGTCCATCCATTTCTGGCAATTTTATCTTATCTAAAAAAACGAACCTGTTATAGTTTAATAATAATTTAAAATTTAATTTTATATACGAGTAAAATTATATTAAATTGTAAATAAAAATGGAAGCTGCAAAAAAGTATATAAAAAAAGTTTCTGCAGAAAATATAGCTGAGGTGAGAATATGAAAAAAATGAATACACCCGGCAAGCTCATGTTCGGCATTGGTCTGACTGCAGCTGCTGCAGCAATGACTCCAGTTGTCAAGAACATTATAAACAGCAGAAATAACCAAATGTCTTCCGGCAAAAGCTCAGATTACAATTCAATGCACTAAGCTTCAAAAAATAAAACCCCATGCGGGTTTTATTTTTTTGAAGCTATACTCTTCCATTCCCCTTCATTAAAGCCAACCAATACAATAGTCTCGCCCGCAAGTATAGGTCTTTTAACCATCATTCCATTAGATGCCAGAACTTCAAGCTGCTCATCAATAGACATTTCCGGCAGTCTTTCCCTAAGATTAAGCTCCTTATACAACTTGCCGCTCGTATTGAAAAAGCTTTTTATCGGCTTTCCGCTTTTTGAAATCCACTCCGCTAACTCACTCTTTGTGGGACTCTCTTCCTTTATAGGTCTTTCTTTATATTCAATTCCCTGCTCATCAAGCCAAGACTTGGCCTTCCTGCAGGTTGTTCATTTATTGTAGCATACAAATTGATATTTCATAATTACCTCATTTTTGCATTATGATTTGTTAGTATACCCGTAAATGCTTTTTTAAAACAAGATAATTTTTTACCGGCCGCTGCCTTATACTGTTTTAATTTAAAAGTGCGGACAAATATTTGTCCGCAAC
>DAMAEI010000078.1:0-13454 GCA_031997345.1 Sedimentibacter sp.
TATTTTGATTTTACATGACCTTAAAATATCTGTCCAGTTTATTATAGCCGATCCAATAAAAAATATTTTATATATCTTGTAAGATTTTATATTTATATGCGTCATATATACAGGAGGTGATAAAGTGACAGGTGAAGAATTTAAAAAAATATACCAATTATATTTTAAGGATGTTTATTACTACATACTGAGTTTATCAAGGGATGAACAGTTAGCAGAAGATATCACATCTGAAACATTCTTAAAAGCAATAAATGCCATTGACAAATTCAGAGGGGATACTAAATTAAGAGTATGGTTATGCCAAATTGCTAAAAATGAATACTTTTCATACCTTAGAAAGAATGAAAAGATGGACTTTAGAGAAAATTTGGATGACATTATAGAAAAAGAAGATCTTTATATACCTGAAAAAGATATTATCTCTGGGGATGAATTTACTAGAATTAATAATATTATAGATTCTTCACTTCAGGAACCATATGCTGAAATATTTAGATTAAGAGCTTATGAGGAGCTTAGCTTTAAAGAAATAGGAGAGCTCTTTGGAAAGACAGATAATTGGGCTTGTGTCATTTATCATAGAGCTAGAAAAAAAATACAAAAAGAATTGGAGGAAAATTTATGAAATTAAGTTGTGATATCGTTAAAGATATATTGCCATTAGTTGCGGAAGACCTAGCTAGTGATGATACAGTAAAACTCATAAATGCTCACATAGAAACTTGTCCAAAATGTAATGAGGAATATATGGAATTAAAGTCTTCAATAACAAGTTATAACGCTATAAACAAGTCAGAAACTGTTCCTTTAAAAAGCATAAAAAGAAAACTTAAAAACAAGAATATTTATATAGGTCTTTTATCTGCTCTTATTATATGCTTGTCACTAGTTATTACGCTCAATATAGCTACAAAACCAATACCACTATCATATATGGAGGCTATTGAATCAGCTAAAGCAGAAAATAAGAAGCTATTTATTAAATTTAACCCGATAGTATCTAATTATAGTATAGTATCTTATGGATCAAATCATGATATAATGGCTTGGAAAACAAATATAAGTAATTTTTTTGACAACGGTGAACCAAAAAATACAGTTATAAATATTGATAATGAAAAATCCACCATAGTTAATTATATAAGCCAAGCAGATGAACTAGATAAATTGCTATATGGGAAAGTCGATTACAAAGGACAGATTACCCTTCCAAGGCTTGCTATGAACTATTATTTTTTAACTATGACTTCTCTATTAATTGTAGCAATATTTTTATATCTATTATTTAAAAATACAGATAAAATAAAGAAAACATTAAAGATTATAATAATATTTACATTATCCTATATTTTAGGGCATATATCAATATTTGGTGGTAGTGGTACTACCCATCATATTATTAGAGATTTATCCTTTGTAATAGTATCATGTATATTATACTTCACAATAATTATATTATTAGTATACAAAGGTTTCTTTTTAAATATTAAGAGTAGGAGAAATAAATAGGCTCTACAGTAAATCATATTTTAAATTTTAGATTGTTAAATAATTCTGTTCTTATCTTCAAAACCTTTTAAAAGATTTTAAAGCTATGAGGTCAGTGCAATAGTCACCTGCACCCCATCATAAATTTCCATCTGTCTCCTTTCCTTCCCAACATCAGAAAAAACGATATGTTTCTCTCTATGAAAAAACTTCATAAGAACATATCGTTTTTCTTGATAATTAGCCAATCTATGGTCTAATGTTCTTATAAAATTTTCTGTATTCCTACTACGCACTCTATGTGCCTTGAGGTTACAATAATGATGTCGTTTGGACCTGGTATCCCCTTGGCGGGTATCTCTATTCCTTAGTCCAGATCAATAATAGCCTTTATTCTTCTTACTCCCGATGATGAACTTTGCTCCTTTACAATCTTAAAATAACCCAGTTCAGATGTATTAGAAACATGGGGTCCCCCACAGATTTCCAATGAATATCCTGGAATCTCATAGACTTTAACAATATCTTCATATTTGCCTTCGAAGACTCCTAAGGCTCCACTTTTTTTAGCATCATCTAAATTCATTTCCATATATTTGACCTCAAGATTCTCTTGGATTGCCTTACTAACCATACTTTCAACTTGATCTATTTCTTCTTTCAATAACTCTCTATCAAAAGAAAAATCAAATCTTAACCGCTCAGAGTTTATATGGCTACCTTTTTGATAAACTTGGTCACCTAGAACTTTCCGTAATGCACTATTAAGTAGATGAGTAGCAGTATGTAGCCTAACACTGTTACTGTTATGTTCTGCCAGGCCTCCTTTTTTTTAGCTCTAGTGTGTAACATATGTTTGACAAACCAACACATTTGCATCTGTTGCAAAGGCCTCTGAACCCATTGGTGAAACCTTGGCGTTACCCTCCATGACCTGCAGGAAAAGGGTTGATTCCAGGTGTGTGTCCCGGTAGTATTTCCGCCTTTGCAATGTTTAGAACAAAGGCAAGCTTTTGAAAAGCATACGCTTGGCGATTTTTCCCTGAGGCTCTTGAAAATAAACTTGTTCATAGATAAATCTTCCTTTAATTTAAGCTTAAGCCTTAATATACCTCAATTGGGGCATATAATAACTAATTTCTTTTCTATAAAATGTTCAAATATCTTATAAAGAACACTTTGAAATAATCAATTCTCATTTATACACATTGCGCTTTATTATTTTATATTATCTCAAAAATAAACTCACAAGGTTTTTGCCCCTTGCTGTTAATCGGAGATGAAACAATTTCTTTTGTTTTCAACCCAACACCCAGTTGTAGCTGTAAGTGACGCCTAAATGAGCCGGCACAACAAAAGCAATAAGAAAGCAGCATAGTGCGATCATCAGCATCGCCTGTGAGATCAGAAACCGTAATGCCCTTTTTTACGGCGGCGGAACAGACGCATTTGTATTTTTCATTTCCTTTGTATGAAAGAGTTCCTGTCAATAAATTGTTCCCGTTGAGAATAATTTTTTCTGAATCATAAATGTTGTTATTCAGATGATTTACCTTTTCATCCAATGATTTACCAGTCAGGTCTTTTCCAATCTTTTTACATTGTTTTAAAAATTCCTGTCCGCCTCCACAAGCGCATGAATCTAAAATCTCATGCATCATATCGGGGTCAAGCAATTTCTCCATTCGCGCAATAACATCTACCAAATCTTCGTTGCCGATGATTTCTTTTATTACTTTTTCATCAACATTATTTAGCGACAACCTCTTTTTAATTCCATAAACTCTTGCCATTTTACTTTTCTCCCTTCAATTTAATTGGCACATAAATTTCAAGTTGATGATAGCCAAGCCCTTTTTTAATATCATCATATGGATATATCATATTACACAGTGTTTGATGACCAGAACGCTCGTCTATTTCAAAACCACTTGTTTCCACCCACTTTTTAATACCACCATATACTCTGCCGTTAATATCATCATCCCCATCTATCGACACAGTGGCATATGTCCCACCTTCAAAATCAATAATTTCATAAGGAAACGTGTCTGCTTCGGTCACTTCGTCTGCAATCGCCCATATCCAAATAGTTTTACCATTCTCATGCCACATAAAGTCCCACAATCAAAAATAATTTTTTTCTCTAAATGGTGGTGCGCGCCCATCCATTTGTAGAATCCATCTTTGCTGAAAATGTTTTCAAAGCTATCATAACCCGACGAAATCGCTCTGAAATTTGGTAATTTGACAATATGAACTTCCGGCGTATTTTTCATTTTTTCTGTTATATCAAGTAGACGATTTACATTGGAAGGATTGCCATCATAATCTACATTTACAAGTTGATTTTCAATTTCTTTTGCCTTTTCATAAAGAAGTTTCACATCGGAATCTTTGCCGAAATCAGCATTTTCTATTTGCTTGATAAACTCAAGCACAATTTCTTTTAGTTCGTGTAAAAGAGAGACTTTGCACCTAACTCATTGTATTTGAGGTCAAATCAACACTTTCCTATATCCTTTAGCTATCGATATAAATACATCCTACCTCTTTGCTCCATTAAAGAAGTTTCCTCATACCAAAAATACTAAGTGTCTGCAGACACTTAGTGACTCTTAATCATTCTATTCACTTACTTCTACCGTTTTTCAAGCTTCACGACAGCCTCAACGTGCCTTGAAGTGACAATAAAGATGTCGTAAGTATCTGGTATTCCCTTAGTGGAAGGGTATGTTTCCAACACCTAGACAAGAATCATCTTGTTAAATTAACATCTGCTTTTTTTCCAATAAGTTAATAACTTAAGTACCTGGCTCCGTCAAATTCTTATGGCAGTTAATCATACTTAAGGATACAAAATATGCTACCTTTTCTATGAGAATCAATTCTAAATACTTTGCTAGATGATGTTTGGCATCTATCTGCCTCTATGTTTATTAACCATTTCTGTTATTGCCTCTACAATCAACTCTGGTTCATCATTTTGTATATAGTGCCTACTTCTCTGTGCTACAATAATTTTACTATCCCAACTTAGTTTCTTGAATTCAAATTGAAGCTTTTGCTCTACTTCTAGAATCTTTTGGTTAGGCCAACCTTCTTCATAATTATCAGGTAACCCTCGAGTTATCACTGTTAACGGGAATTCAAACACACACTTACTTTTATCTACTTGTTTATAGCTTTTAATTTTATCAATTTTTTCAGAATTAAGTATTGGATTACTGTAATATTCCCTATTTGTAGTTAGTAAATGATTAGGTAAAACTTTTTCAAAAGCTAATTCTTTGTATTCTGGAGCAGCATCCACTAAAATTATTCCTACTACTAGATTTGGATACATACTCGCAAACACTCTTGACACCAATCCTCCAAAAGAATGCCCTACTAAAATAAAAGGAGGATTGACTGATAATTTTTGCAAAAGTTCAAATAGATCCTCTACAATATCTAAACAGGTACGAGGAATTGCTGAGGTGCCACTTTTACCTATTCCTGCTCTATCATAAGAAAAAGTAGTAGTAAGTAATGATATCTTATTTTGAATTGAAGCCCATATTTCACTACTATCACCCATCCCAGCTTCAAATAAAACTGTTGGAGATCCATTTACATAATACTTACTAAACAACTCATATCCATTAATTTTGTTTAGTTGACTTTTATATTTAACTTCTTCTAAACTTTCCATTATATAACTCCCTTAATAAAATGGTAACGATTCACGGATTAAAATATTTTTTCATACCAACATCTGTCTTTATTATATAAAGTGAAACTTGACATCTTACTCCCTTGCAAGCAGTGCCACGGATTCTACGTGCCTTGACAGTACAATAATGATGTCGTAAGTATCTAGTACTCCCTTGGTAACGAGATAAAATTAAATTATTGCCCTCTGATATCGAGGTCTGCTAAAGGGAAATCTTAATCTCCCCATGTATATATTTGTTCTTATTTAGATGATAAACGTAATTGTTTTTTTCTTATAACTCTATCCTTTAGCAATTATCATTTTTTCTATCATCCATCCATTTTTGAATAACTCTCTTAATTCCTACTTAATTATACCTTTGTAGAAAAATTGGAGATTAATTTTTCAAATTTAGCCACAGCCTCTATATGTCTTGTCAAAACCACAAATCCAAGAACGTCCGAACCACATATGAATGGATATTTACAAATTAATCAACTATTTATGCTTTCTTTGATATTTTCCAATTAATATTCCCTGCTGAAGGATATGATTTTCAGCAGCTTCTAATACATCTTCTCTATTAGAATCTGTACTTATCGAAAGTACTGTATCAAGCACATATACCGTAAAATGATACTCATGATTCCAGTTCATCCGAGGCTTTGGCCCACGGTAATAATGCTTTCCATATGCCATACCTTGCTCTATATGAATTGGTGATTCAATGACTGCACCCTTTGGTATATTTTCAGGTATTATGCTCAGTGATGGAATATTCCAAGCAACCCAATGACTATAATTGGGGAACAGCGGATGCCCAGCATCAGCTAACAAAATAATAAGCGATTTACCTTTTTCATCAATTCCGTCAATATGTAATTCTGGGGAAATATCATCTCCAAATCCACTATGGCGGTCTGGTATCCAATCACCTAACTTAAAAGCAGGACTTGATATTTGTATTTCTTTCATCACATAACCCCCTAACTATTATTTCTTTATTTTACAATTAAACTATATACCCTACTTCAACTTATTTCAAGGGAGTTAAAGTTGATTTTAAGAAACAAAGTCAACCTATGGCTTACTTTAAACAGGACGATGTCCATAAACTTGAAACGGATGATTACTCCTTGAAATTTATATAAAAAGTAAAGGCATCAATACTACTGACACCTTTAAATTATTCTTTATGAAGTTATAAATCATGACGTCGCACCTTTCGCTCTTTTATTCGGTGCGGTATACAACCTCAAATTCCTCGCAGACAACGAGCATATTCTCTGAAAATGTCTGTTCAATCTCGATTAGTTCTTTTGCAAAGCAAGATGCATGGACTTCTCGCCAAAATCGTAAGCTCCTGTCTCCTTCGCCTTCCAAGTAGGCGTGTTCTGCACTGACATTCAAAAACGGTACTACCTTTACGGATGTTGCCTAATAATGCACAGAGCACTTCCGTCCGTTTTCAATATGATATTGTGATCTCCTACCTTCGGCAGATTGCAGTTTTCATATTCATAGAACGGATAGGCGGAAGCCGTGGCGGTCTTAATTCCACTCAGAGTCAGCTGCAATAGCAGATCGGGATCATCGCTTCCATAACACCACGCTTCATAATGTTCATTTTTGTAGGCAGGTTTTTCATGAGTGTACGCCTGCCAAAGTTCTTGTTCTTTCATAATATTATCTTTTCCTTTCTAAATCACTACTATCGAATCACGTAAAAACTTCGCTGTTATACAATTGCTGTTTGCAATCATATCGGAGGTAGTTCCAACAAAGGTAACTTCGCCACCTTTTCTTCCCCCATATGGTCCTATGTCAATGATGTAATCAGACATTTTTATAACGTCCAAATAATGTTCGATTACTATAACTGCGTTTCCTTTTTTATGTGAATTCTATTGCAAGCTTTACTCGCTGTCTCTCTCCACCGCTAAAGGCTGAAGGTGGCTGTAATAGAACTTTGATCTACTAAAACCACTCTGTCCTCGTATTGCTTTGCAAATACATCACGGACAAGCGGAGACTTCCCACTTCCGGCCACACCAGTAACTACAGTTAACACATTTAGCGGAATAGCTTCCACTTTTGGATCTACTATTCCCTCCAGAATGGTAACAAGTTTTGAAAATTCTATTTCACACATATCTCTGATGGAATATCCATTAATTTTGCAGCTAAGTGCCGCAGGATTCAATCTCTTTCCCTTACAGTCAGGGCATTCCTTTTATTCCATAAACCTTTTTTAAAGTATTATCAGTTTGTCCTTCGACGCCTTTCATGAGGCACAAACGCTCAAATTGCGTTTTTATACCCTCAACTTTCTTGCGTTCACGCTCTCCACCTTTTACCCTGCTACCGTATAACAAAAGATTCTTTTCTTCCTCAGTGTAGTCTCCGAATTTCTTGTCCAAGTCAAATAATCCCGACTGGGTCTCCTGCTTCCAATAATATTGTCCTCTATGAAATGATGGTAGATTCAGCATGCTATCATTCAGGATTTTTCTACATCGATGGTTCGCTCTATATTAAGATCCATTACTTTTCCAATTCCTGAACATGTCTTACACATTCCATTTGGATTATTAAAGGAAAAGAAAGAAGCAGGTCCAACGTATGGCTTACCAATTCTTGAAAAAAAGCAGGCGCAAAGAATATCGTGTCTATCGCATTATGAATCGCAATTTTGGCTATTCTTGGTTTTCAAGTGAAATCACCATTCTTATCTCTTTGTACTTAATTCCACCGGCCTCATATTCAAATATATTTCCTTCTTTAAAACCTGCTCTTTTATAGAGCTCAATGGCCGTCATGTTATCAACTTCTGCACTGGTATAAAGTTTTAACACATCAGGATAATTTTCTTTGAAAAAAAGCAAAAACTGTTTTAATGCTTGTTTTCCAAATCCGCAGTTTTGGAAAGATGACCCTATCATAAATCTGCTCATTGACCAACCATTTAGTTCTTCATCAAAATCATACAAAACGAACCCTATCATTTGCGATTCATTATAAATTGCAAGAGGATATAGATTAGATTCATATGCTGCTTGTACTAACGAGAATTGGTTTGGTGCTACAAATCTTTTTTGATTTTCATTAACACTTAACTCTATGCACTCATTATAGTTTGTTCTATCAATTGGACGAAACTCTATTTTCATTTTTTATTACCTCTCAGTATTAAAAATATTTTTTATTACATATAATTCCACAAACATGACGAAGTTCATAAATGATGTTCAACTTATTTTATAAAATATTCTCTTTCTTTAATTCCTTTATTGCATTTTTAATAGCCATTTTAATTATAAAATATCGTATTATTGCTGGTATAGCAATATATAGGAAGAATAATTAAACTTGCAAATATATTTCTCACTTTTGAATCTCCTCTCCACAAATAGTTTTGCTGAACCCCAATTCATCAAAAGTTACTGTAATGTAATGTGCAACATCTGGAAGTTCCTCTGGCTTCTTCAATGTATTCATCATATGAGAGTATCATCATCTATACATGATGTATTTAAAGATTAATTTTCCAGATTAGATGATGTCGATCCTCTCCCCAATAATCTTTAATAAAATAGTCAGGTTCCCCAAATTTTTTTCTCCATATTTTCTGTGCATTGGAATATCCACTATCTAGACAAAACTGATTAATTCCTTTATCTCTTAATACTTGAGTCATAGAGTTCAATAATAAATTACCTATTCCCTGTCCTTGGTAATCTGGTCTTACAAAAACTGTACCTAGTTCATAAAGATTTTCATATTCTCCATTTGTACAAGTACATATTAAGTCACTTGAAGGCCCATACTCTATTGTACCAATTATACAGCCTCTATCTTCTGCTGCTAGGAAATATCTAAGTTTTCCATTGCTATCTAGATCATTTTCTAAATACTGCTTTTTAAATTCAATTTCTTCCTTTAAATCACCTACCAAACCTTCTATACCTTCCTTAATAAAGGTATCTTCAACTACAGTTTTGAAGAACTCAAATAGTTCCCCTCTATCATCTACAGTTGGTCTTCTAACTTTAATGTGAATCAATCTAATCCCCCTCCTTTAAACAAGCTATTCTAGTTAACGTTATCAATCCTACTACCTGACAAAAGATACAATAAAGATCCTTCGTCGCAAGCTCCTTAGGATGACAGAACATGATTAATGAACATAAATTTACTTACATACATCATACAAACGCTCGCTATATTAACTCATCAAGCATATTACTTCATATCTCCAACCTTGCTTTTCTCATTTTCATTCTACAATTAGGCCTTTTATATAATGTCATCAGAATTATACTCTCAATATAGGACTAGGAAACAGTATTGATGTCTAAATCTCCTCGTCTGTTCTTGGGAACATATCGACAAAATGGAATTTGTCATTCTTCACTGGCTGGTATCGTCTTCATCAATATCAGTGAATATCCAATGGAAATTGCGCATAATATCATGGCTACAAAAATCTGGTATTGCTTAGAACCGGTTTCGTTTGCAAAAACACTGAGTGCATTAAGAATACTATGTGTTATGATACATGGCCAAAGTGATTTTCCTCGATGGAACAGTGTGACAAATAGGAACCCAATTGCTATTGCATAACATACCTGACAGAAATTCGAAGGAATGTTTGTTCCGCTCCCGTTGAACAAATTCACTATATGTCCTATTCCAAACGTAATACTGGATACAATAATTGCAGTGCGTACATTATTTTTGCTCATAGCCTTAAAAAGAAATCCTCTGAAGATTACTTCTTCAAGAAATCCAACCAAAAGCATACTTCCAATATAGCATACAGTATTAATTAAAGAATAATTTACCTTTACACCAGACCAAAGATTCACCGATGCAAGTATTATCAGAGGAATATAATACAGATATTTTTTTGCTGAATATTTGATTCCACACAATCCATAATAATTCTGCAATTCATTTTTCTTTATAAAGGAGTACAGAATCACAGTAAGCACAATATTCCAAAAAAGTGTAACTGATTTTTCCACTCCGATGATGGAAGATATATTATCAGCCATACTGCTTCCTACTACATATATGATTATCCAAACTACAGCAAACCATATTTCACTCTTCTTATACAAAGCTTTCATGTTGACACCTCACCAAATCCTTATTTTTCTGCATATCATACTAATACAATTAACTTCATAACCCCCTAGTTATTATAATCCATAATATGTAACTTTTCATATGCTTGGAACGAATTTAGAGATTCTCTCTACAAAAAACAATGGATTCCCTTTATTAAAGAAACCTTTAATGGCTTTGGTAATGCCATTGACTATCTTGGACGCTACACTCACCGTATTGCCATTAGTAACTCAAGAATAAAGTCCGTTACACAATCACATGTTACTTTTTCGGCGAAAGATTATCGTACAAATGAAACAAATGAGATTATCATTACTCATGTGGAATTTATCCGTCGCTTTCCAATGCATGTGCTTCCTTGTGGTTTCCAAAAAATTCGATACTACGAATTCCGGTGCACCCAACTCCTATGAGTAAAACACTCAAAAACAAGGAAAAGCATATCATACAAAACCCATATACCGGCTACAATTCCGCGTTTTGGTACAATTGCGAAGAATCATATTTAGAGCAACTAGAGTTTTTCTCTAGCTGTTCTTTTTTGATTGTTCAAAATATGTACTTCACTTAAGAATTGTACCATATATATCTAATACAAAAATCCAATTAGGACTAAAGTCTCTCATTCCAACTGGTTTCAATACTTTAGCCTCTTATTCAATTATGCCATTCAACCACTGTCCCATCAAGGAGGGCAACAATTACCTTTAACATGGTGCAGAATATGTAGATGAAAATGCCTTGTCCGTGGCAATTAAACGACTACGTGACAATCTGGAGAACGATCCAGCCAAACCTCAATATATCAAAACTATTTATGACATAGAAGGCAACCCATTGAAAACGGATTTGATGAAACCAAGATGTCATCTTTGGAAACCCTTTTACTCAAAAGATATAAAACTAATTTCAAGCCAAATTTACAGCTGACTCAAAAATAATGGTACAAGTCAGCTATAGAAAGACTTCTGTTCTATTTTGTTATACTGTTCAATTATAATGGCAAAACACAAATTCTGAAGGATTTTTTTTTACCTAGCCCTGTCACATGGTCGTATCATTTTTATTACTTATTAGTTTTCCCGTTGCCATTTGCACAAATACATTTATGATTTACAGAATTTCTTATGCTATTTTCATACAGCTCTATTAGTTTAAGCTAAATCTTTAATTCTGCATCTTTTTAAAATTACAACCTGCAGAAAAGAAAAAACAGAACATCACATACGATATGCGTTATAGCATGTGCAACCATGGCATACTGAATGCCATATTTACGGTAGAGCCTTCCAAATTCCAATCCAAAGCTGCCATTTAACAGTATGCACCGAGTAACAATCAGAAAACTCAGATGACCAAACATCACAATTGTTGCTGGAAGGTGTCCTAATGCAAATAATACTGCAATAACAATATTACTTAACACCATAATCCATGCAGGAATGGATTCCTTATCTGCCTTTCTATCAAATATCTTCCATAAAATCATTATTAGAAGAGACATTAGAAACCATCTCATCAGCAATTCTTCTACCATTCCTCCATATAGAACTTTCGCTAGCAGATAATAAATCGAAAATGTATATGTTTCATAATATTCCGCTACTGGCACCAACAACTTTGCAAACATCAGATAATCCAGTACAAAGAACAAAATACCACAAATGGCTCCACCTGCTAGTGCTTTTTTAAAATAGCTCCCTGACCATGCGAAACTGCGAAGCAGACCAATTTTATCCGCTAACAGATAACCAATAAAGCCACAGATTGCTGCATAGAGAACTGTTTGGATAGTAATACTTGAAATAATCGTTGTTTTAGAAACCTGAGATAATATTTCTTCGGTAATCACTCCTGTTCCAATTTCATAGTTTGCTAAGGAGATACCTGCTACCAATGCAAAAGGCAATACAATCAATACAAATTTAAAAGCATTTTTATATATCTGTTTCATTTCATTTACTCCCTTTCACCAACGCTTCTAGTTTCTGAATAATACTCTTGTAACGCACGTCCTCTCTAAGAATATAAAAGGCAGGATTGTCTTTCACAGCAGACAGCATAGACTTGCGAATGAACTTTTCGTTCTGTGGTGCCCCATTTCCTATATCAAATTCCATAAACCAGTCATCAATCAAATCGAAATAAGAATCTCCATGTAGACTGAATGGAAAAAAATCCTCTAGACAGATTTTTGTATACTGTTCCAGCATTTCAAGAGACTTATCCATTTCACCATGCATGCAGTATAAAAGAGCTGCAGAATAATACACTGGTACAACAGCATTGGGTTGCAGTTTTGCCACTTGAAAAATATCTGCAATTTGAAGAGATCTATTAAGAATCTCCGTCGATTTTTCTTTATTATCTTCATAAAGCATACTATACTGAGCTGCCTCAGCGACTAATATAAGGAGGTGCTGATAGATACTGATCTGATAGACCCGCATTGCCTTTTCCCTTTCTCCCAACATCTGATAAACTTGAGCCAGGCTTTCTGTTTCCTGAGATAATGGTCTAACTGATTCGTCCAAAAGTTCTAATGCATCATTTGGTTTTCCCAACATCATATCCAAAATTACTTCTAAATTAACAGCTGCTTTTACATCATTAATATCTTCACTTTCATTTTTTACCCTTCTTGCCAATGTGAGCGCCCACATTAATACATCTTCTGGTATTTCAGCCGCATCATAGTGATTCATCAACAAGACTGTCATTTGAAGAAGAAACGGGAAACATGAATAGTATTTTTTAATCTTTTCATCCAATTCCATCTGAACATCTAAAAATGGTTTCGTTCCAAGTATTCCTTTAAAATACAGATACTGTCTTCGGATTTCTTCCTTGGTCATTTGTGGTTCATAGCCTATCAATTCATCAATACTAATATTAAAATAAGATGCAAGTCGAGGCAGTAAGGTAATATCTGGAAGACTGTTTTCTGATTCCCATTTGGATACTGCTGCCTTAGAAACACCAATGTAAGAAGCAAGTTCCCCTTGTGTAGTACTCATTTCATGCCTTTTTTTAGTGATACATTTCGCCAACTGAATTTCATTCATAGATAGACCTCCTTTATTTCTTTATTTTACAATTAAACTATATACCCTACTTCAACTTATTTCAAGGG
>DAMAEI010000079.1:0-13361 GCA_031997345.1 Sedimentibacter sp.
CACAGCCATGAATATTTTTTTATATGTTAACACCAAAGCATTTCTTTGTCAACATGTTTTTTAAAATCTTTTTTACACAAAAATACTCAAGACATGGCTTTCATAAATCTCAAAATGTTATCCACAGTTTCTCTCATATTTTCACGGCTTTTTCCACAGCTTACTGAGAAGTCCTGTGGAAGACGATTGATTGTGAACACTGCGGTAACACCCATATCGTATATTGCATCTATTCCTTCTTCCGATCCGCCTACAATAGCCGTGACGGGGACATTTTTTAATTTTGCTCTTCTTGCAACGCCAATTACTACCTTCCCCCTCAGGCTCTGTGTATCGATTTTTCCTTCTCCGGTAAAAATCATATCCGCACCTTCAATAACCTTTTCAAATTCCACTGTATTCAATACGGTTTCAATTCCCATCTGAAGATTTGAGCTGAGAAATGCAATCATGCCTGCTCCCATGGCACCGGCTGCTCCTCCACCGAGAGTGTCGGTTAAGTCAATTCCAAGGTCTTCTTTTATAACTCTGTGAAGCTGTCTTAGCCCTTGGTCAAGCTCTTCCACCATTTTGGGGTCTGCGCCCTTCTGCGGTCCGAAAACATAAGCTGCCCCCTGCTCTCCGAACATTGGGTTGTCAATGTCACACATTGTTATGATTTCTATTCCTTCCAATTCCTCTGCACGTTCTGACACGTCTATTTTCACTATGTCCTTAAGTGTGCCGCCAACAGGAATGAATGCATTGCCATATTTGTCATAAAATTTCACGCCCAATGCCGAGGCCGCACCGCATCCACCGTCATTTGTGCATGAGCCACCAAGTCCTATAATTATTTTTTTGCACCCCTTGCGGGCGGCAGCTAAAATAAGCTGCCCTACTCCATAGGTTGTTGTTTTCAGAGGGTTTTTTCTGTTTTCAACAAGCGGAAGCCCTGCGCAGCTTGCCATTTCAATAACTGCAGTTTCACCGTCCTCAAGGATTCCGTAAAACGACTTCATATCTTCAAAGTATGGATTTTTGACAGTTTCTCCAATTCTTTCACCACCAATTGCATTCAGAAAACACTGCACGCTGCCTTCTCCTCCGTCTGCCACAGGAATGGACACAACCTCACAATCAGGGAAATGGTTCCTCACTCCCTCAGACATTATGCCGCATATTTCCTCTGAGCTCAATGTTCCTTTAAATGAATCGGGAATCAACACTATTTTTTTCATACACTCTCCCTAATTACAAACAGAGCTTACCGTAAGGTAAGCTCATGTTATTTGTCATTTATGTTTAATTATCTTGTTGCCTCATATTGTTTTAAAAGCTTAACGAACAGCTCAGGAACCTTCAACATGTTTTCAGGAGTTTCAACATAAGAAATACGGAACTGAGTGCTTCCCGGATTGCTTGCTCCTCCTGCGATATCGTAGAATCCTTTCATCGGTGCAACCAGCAATGTTGTTTCAACTCCGTTGCAATCAACAGCGCCTTCTCCTGCGCAGTACAATACGAAATCAATTGAATCAAATCCAGGTTTTACAACATTTCTTACATCGATTACAGTGTAGATTGATGCGTCCGGGCTTGATACTATCAGTCCTGGCTCCTGTTCTTTCAATCCGTTGTATACCTTGAATATTAAATCTTGATAGTAGTTACGAAGATTGCTGCACCAGTCAGCAATCTGATCCTTGCTTTCATGAGCAAGAGCACCAAATACATACTGTCCTATAGCATTTGCGCATAGGTTTGCTGTATATTCTGCAGTCACACGGTTTCCGAATTCAGGACTGTCTGTCAACAATGCTCCGATTCTCAGACCGCATGCATTCCATACCTTTGATGCTGTTTCGATGCTTATTCTTCTTCCTTCGATTCCTGGAACTTCTTTATCTGTAATTCCCCAGATACTTACTAATTCCTTGCCCTTAACATAGTAAAGTTCACGATATGCTTCGTCACTTACCATCCAGATATTGTACTTAACGCAAAGCTTAGCAAGAGCAGTAAGAGTTTCTTTATCATAGAACTGTCCTGTAGGATTGTCATATGGTATTACAAGGAGTGCTCCGGGGTTGTTTTCTTTTATGATTTCTTCAATTTTGTCAAGTTCAGGAAGGCTGAATTTACCTTCTTCATTCATATGTCGCTTTAATGTAACTGTCTTTCTTCCTATTCTTTCAGCAAAAGAAATATAGTTTGTATATGCGGGATCTATCATGAGCAGAGGTTTCTCGTCTGTACCTGCTGGTCCGCAAACTCCAAGCAACAGCAACTCCATACCTGTTGATCCACCGTCGGTAACTGTAACCGATATCTTGCTGGTGTCAAAGCCTTCACATTTAAGTATGTTTTTAAATGCTTCCTGTGTTTCGTCAAATCCACCTGTAGCCGTATATCTAATTACGCCTTTTGAAAACGGACTCTCAGGTGCATCCAAATTAAATAATCTCTTCTGCATTGCAGGGTTTGTAGGAAGCGAAACATTTCCGATACCTACATTGATTACAGCTTCAGGTTTAACTTTGCGGTCAGCATATGCCATCTGCGCCAGTCTCACATCTGATGGTGTCCTTGATTCAAAATGTGCCGACATAATTGGTTTACTCATTTATAAAAACCTCCCAAAAAATTGTTATTATTAATTAATTTTGTTGCACAAGCGTTTCCACTTTACTTCATTATACTGAGATTTTATACTTTTGTCCACACATTTGTAATAATTTTGAACAATGTTAACAAATAGTCATTTTTTGTCAGCCAACTGTCAAAGTCCCGTGCAATACGCACGCCGGCCTGTTTTAAAAATTTTTAGCATCTTAAAAATATTAAAAAAAATATTGACTTATCTAAATATGTATGTTAAGATAAAAAAGTATTACAGATGTATTTATAGATTTCACATGTTTTTAGAGATTATATAACCTGTTTATATGATTTGTGAAAATATGTGAACTTTTTTATATTACAATGGAGTATAAATTAAATATTAGGAGGTACCTCATGAATAAAGGTACAGTAAAATGGTTTAACGCAGAAAAAGGATTTGGATTTATTACAACAGAAAGCGGAAAGGACATATTCGTTCATTTCTCAGCTATTCAAGGAGACGGATTCAAATCATTAGATGAAGGTCAGAAAGTAAGCTTTGATATTACTCAAGGCAACAAAGGCGACCAAGCAACTAACGTAAGTAGAATATAATTTATATACTATAACGTATGAGCGTTGAAATCGGGAACTAATCCCGATTTTTTTATTCTTGCACTGATGGCATCATGTTATATAACCATGCTGTTTTAGATTATTAGCTCATTAAAATAAAAAACTAAATAAATCAAACCTGAAGTATGTTTAAATAAGTGCAGTTTTTATATAGATTTGGGGAAAGAAAGAGAAAAGGAAAACTATGAAATTTGAAAATTTAAATTTAATTGAACCAATCCTTAAGGCATTAACAGAAGAAGGATATAAAACCCCATCACCTATACAGGAACAAGCTATCCCACATATACTTGAAGGAAAAGATATACTCGGATGCGCACAGACAGGAACAGGCAAGACAGCAGCATTTGCTATTCCAATAATACAAAAAATATACGGACAAGGCAGCAAAGGGGCAAAACGCCAAGTACAATCATTGATACTGACACCTACAAGGGAACTTGCAGTGCAGATAGAAGAAAGCTTTAAATCGTACGGGCGATATACAAATTTGAAATATTGTTCGGTATTCGGCGGGGTTTCTCAGAACCCTCAGACCGAAAAACTCAGAAGTGGTGTGGACGTATTGGTAGCTACCCCTGGCAGACTGAATGATTTGATAAACCAAAGGCAGGTCAATTTGAGCAATGTATCAATGTTCGTTCTTGATGAAGCTGACAGAATGCTTGACATGGGGTTTATAAATGATGTTAAAAAAATAATATCATGCATTCCCAAGAAGAGACAGACGCTGTTTTTTTCAGCTACAATGCCTAAAGAAATTACAGAACTGGTAAATTCCATTTTAGTTAATCCCGTCAAAGTTGCAGTTACACCAGTTTCATCTACAGTCGATAAAATAAAGCAATATGTTTACTTTGTTGATAAGGCTAACAAGAAAAAGCTGCTTGTATATCTCCTTAAAAACAAAGATATTGATTCGGCTCTGGTGTTCACGAGAACAAAACATGAGGCGGATGGAGTTGAGAAAGATCTGACAGCAAATAAAATAACAGCACAGGCAATCCATGGCGACAAATCTCAAAGTGCAAGACAGATGGCTTTAAACAATTTTAAGTCCGGCAAAATAAAAGTTCTTGTAGCAACAGATATAGCAGCAAGAGGGATAGACATAGACGAGTTGTCCCATGTAATAAACTACAATCTGCCTAATATCCCGGAAACATACGTCCACAGGATAGGCCGTACAGGCAGAGCAGGTCTCGGAGGAACATCCATTTCATTCTGCGAATATGAAGAAAAAGATTATCTAAAGAGTATACAAAAGTTAATCAAAAAAACAATTCCGTCAGCAGAAGAAAACCCATATCCTATGCTTATAACAACAGTCATTCCCAAGGCTGATAAACCACAAAGAGGTAAGGGGTCAAAAAAATCCGAATCTGAAAAAGCATGGATAAATAAAGTCTCTTCAAAGAATGGTTCATATAACGGAAACAAGAAAAAAGAATCCTCTAAAAAGTCTTATACAAAGTACGCAAGCAAAAATTGCCAATAATCTTATAAAAAGAATGAACCAGTTCCGAAAGCTGTCACTATCCCGGAACTGGTTTTTTTAATCGAAAAAATTGGGTTAGGGCATAAAAATTAAAGGTACTGAAAAAATCAGCACCTCATCAAAGCTCATATTTTTTAATTTTATTTTAGAATATCAGCCGTCCATTGTCACGCCGCCGTCAATATCGCTTATCTCACCTGTTACAAAGCTCGCCATGTCAGATGCGAAGAAAAGTATGCCATTTGCAATTTCTTCAGGGCTTGCGCCACGTCCCAGCGGAATGGTAGACAAAATTTTCTTCATCCTTTCCTCTCCCATATTTTCAGTCATAGGCGTAAGAGTCAGACTTGGACATACTGCATTGCAGCTTATGCCATATGGTGCTCCTTCTCTTGCAACAGCCTTTGTCAGGCCGATGACTCCTGCCTTGGAAGCAGCATATGCACTTGTGCCCAGCAGTCCACCTCCTCGTTTTGCCGCAACAGACGCCACATTTACAATACGCCCATACCCACATTTTTTCATTGACGGGTAAACAGCGCTTATGGTCGTATAAACACCTTTGAGATTAATCGCAATGGTTTTATTCCATTCTCCCTGAGTTACTTCATCAAAGTTCACCGTGCTGACAATACCTGCATTGTTAATAAGTACATGGATTTGGCCAAAATCATCAAGGATCTGAGCGAATACTGAACGGATTTCATCGCTGTCGCCTAAGTTTACCTTGTAAACCGAGACATTTTTCTCCCCAAACTCATGTCTTACATTTTCTGCCGCTTCTATATTCAAATCAACCACGATGGCATGACCACCACATTTAACAATTCCCTGAGTAACTGCTTTTCCGATTCCGCTTGCGCCTCCGGTCACAATTACATTCATATTTGAAAAATCCATTACATTCTCCTTATATTAAACTTTTGACATTCTACATCAATCCAGGAAGCCACAACGTGAGAGCCGGAACATAGGTTGTGAGCATCAATATTGCCAGTCCTATTGCAAAGAACGGAAGCATTGATATAACCGCCTTCTCAAACTTTGATTCAGCCATTTGTGAACCAAGAAGCAGGCATATACCCACTGGGGGAGTCAACAGCCCCAAACAAAGGTTCACTGTCATCAGAACCCCAAACGTGACCGGTGACATTCCCAGCTTTGTAACTATCGGAACTAAAATAGGAATCAGTATTATAATAGCCGCATTTGCTTCCATGAGGCACCCTACTATTAATAATATTACGTTAATTAACAGCATAATTAAGAATGCGCTGTCAGTGATCCCCAGTATTGCATCTGCCACCAATACAGGTAAATTTATAACTGTTATTACCCATGCCAGGATTTTTGAGGTCGCCAATATTAGCATAATTGTTGCTGTTGAAACTGCAGACTCACTTAACAATCTGGGTATATCTTTTATGGTAAAGCCCTTATATACAAACAAGCCAATAATAAATGAATATACAACAGCTACAACCGCCGCCTCAGTAGGTGTAAAGTACCCTGAAAATATTCCGCCAAGTATAATAACAGGCATCAACAACGCCCAAAAACCATCTTTTACGGCATCAATTTTCTCCTTGATACTTACTTTTCCTTCTTTAGGGTAGTTGTGCTTTTTCGCCTGATATATTACAACAGCGATAAAGGAAAGGCTTAACAAAATTCCGGGAACTGCGGAAGCAAGAAACAGCTCGCTTATTGAAAGCTGCAATGAAGCGCCGTACACAATCAAAGTAATGCTAGGAGGAATGATTGGGCCGACAATTGAAGCCGAAGAAGCTACTCCTGCCGCATAATGATCAGGATATCCCTGTTTTATCATAGCCGGAATTGTAATTCCGCCTATGGCTGCGACAGTTGCCACCGCAGAACCTGAAATTGCCGCGAAAAATGCGGATGCAACGATTGTTATAATCGGAAGACTGCCTGGTAAATTTCCTAAAAAGGCATTTGCCACTCTTATGATTCTTTTATTTAATCCTCCCCCGTTCATTAGGTCGCCGGAAAGAATAAAAAACGGTATTGCCAGCAGAGGAAATGAGTCCATTCCTCCCAAAAGCTTCTGCGGAATCACAGTCAACGGAAGCCCTTCATGCAATATTGTAATAAGTGATGATATTCCCAAGGAATATGCTATGGGAATACCTATAGCCGAAAAAACAAGTATTAATATAATCAGTATCGCTCCCATTTCATACCTCCTTTACCCTTCTGCTTTTTATTTCATCTGTAATGATTTCAACTGTAAATAACAATATAAGAATTCCTCCTATAGGAACAGAAGCATATACATAAGACATAGGAATTCTGATGCCTGCAGAAAGCTGCTTATGAGTAATTCCCACCAAGTTTGTGCCATACACAATAAGAACGAGCAAAAAAGCTATAATAAGTCCCCTAGTAACAAATTTGTTTATAATTTTAAGATTTTTTGGCATGCGGTTCACAATAAAATCAACATCCATATTTCTGCTCCTTCTTGTTGCAACGGATGAGCCGAGCATGGACATCCATATAAATGCATATCTTGTAAGCTCTTCAGACCATGCATTTGCACTCTGGAATATAAATCTCATAATTATTTGATAAAATAAGGAAATAACCATGACTGCAAATAATAACGCCAATATATATAATATAAATTTTTCGAGTTTATCGAATATTAATTTCATATAGCATATAATTCAGTTCGTGTTAAACTAAATTATTCCTCCCTTTACTTTTTTAAAATCAAGACTTATTTACAGCAAGTGCTGCAAATAAGCCTCTGCTGCCTGAACAACCCTATTGAACCGATTGGATTTGCTTAACCGTATCAACTAAATCAGGAAATTCCTTTCCAAAATCAGTCAGCTTATCTTGAAATTCCTTAATATTTGGATTAATTACTTCCATGCCCTTTGCTTCCATTTCTTTTATTGCTTCGCCTTCCTTATCAAACACAAGCTGAGTTCTGAAGTTGCCTGCCTCAGTAGCTGCTTCTCTCAGGATTTTTTGTGTTTCTTCAGGAAGTCCATTGAAGAAATCGTCGTTAAATATAAATACGTCCGTACTCATTACGTGATTTGTCATAACAAGATATTTGCATACATCATAATATGCGTTGCCATAGCTGAACAATACCGGATTTTCCTGTGCATCCACAGTGCCCTGCTGCAATCCTGTATAGATTTCAGTAGCATCCATAGGTACAGGTGAAGCTCCGAGATATTCCCATGTTTTTATGTACATCTGAATTCCGGGCGCCCTTATCTTGACTCCCTTCAGGTTATCAACAGACTCAACCTTTTTATTGGAAGTCATAATTCTTGCTCCTCTGTATGAAGGCCCCATTATTACAAATCCGCCTTCCTTTCCTACTGAAGCAAGCAATTGCTCACCTATCTCACCCTCCATAACTTTTTTATAATGTTCATAGTCTCTGTACAGATATGGATATGCATCTATACTTGCAGTCTTGCTGTAAGGCTCCAATGTACCTATACTTTCACACACTATTTGTACTATACCAGGTTCAAGCCCCTCAATTGTGTCTCTCCATCCGCCCAATGTGCCTCCGGAATAAACTTCAATTTTTATTTCTCCATTTGATTTCTCACTAACCAGCCTTGCAAATTCCTTCAGAGATTGATCTCTTTCATCTCCCAATGCGCTAACGTTTGCCAGTTTAAAAACCTTTACATCCTGCTTTTTCCCGCCGCCTGAACATCCCACAAGCGCAGACGCCAGCATTGCCAATACTAAACATAGACTCAATAATCTAAACCTTTTCATACATTCCTCCCAGAATTTTTATTAGATTTATTAATTTTATATAATGGAAGCACTTCCATTTATAACGCTGTCATGGGGTAATATCTATCCCTCATTAAATAATTTTTTAACATTTTGAGTACGTTTTCTCATTTTGCAAATCGCTTTCATATTTGTTGTATAAGGATTTATATTAATAATTCAATAAATATTGTCAAGCCAATCCATTCACACTTGAGTTTGGTATTGTATTTAATTTAACATAATTTGAATTTTATTTTATTTATTTTGAATTCAATAATCAGATTATAGTATTCAATTTTGCTTTTGTCAACATTAATTTCATTTTTCATATGTATCTTATTTACATTCCATTATTTTTGTTTTATAATTGTTAAGCATGCACTTAAATTGCAATAGCACTAAATGAGGAAATGATATGGATTATATTGAGCCAACAGAATCTTTGATAGATTATGCATATGAAGAAATAAAAGACAGGATACAAAATGGAATTTACCCTCCGGGAACAAAGTTAGTCACCCAGGAAATTTCCGACAGTTTAGGAGTGAGCCGCACTCCCGTTGTTGCAGCAATCAACAGACTTGTAGCTCAGGGACTTGCCAAGGCAATTCCGAGACGCGGTACAATTGTTGCACAGCTGTCAATACAGCAGATTAAAGACATCATTGAAGTCCGTAAAATGATAGAATTATACTCAATAAAATCCGCAATTAAAAATCTTGATTACTATATGGATATTGTTGATAAGATGCAGTCAATAATTGAGAAAATCAGTGAACAGGATGAATTGGATTATCCAATTGCTTCAAAGCTTGAAACAGAATTTCATACCTGCTTTGTTTCCCTTACAGGAAATGAGCAGCTGGTTAAAATATACGAAACCAATTGGAGTGTAGGTGCGATGTTTTATTTGTACAGCATAACCAAAATGCCTCTATCCCACCACGAAAAGGCCTTCAAGCACCACCAGAATATAATGAAATTTCTGTTGGCTAAAGATGAGGAAAACTTGAGAAATGCGTTGATGGAACACCTGACAATTGTTGATGACACATTTGAAGTATACTGCAGAAATGCGGCAAATAATATATAAACAAAACAACTCCGCTAGCGCGGAGTTGTTTTGTTTATAATTCCCTATACTCATATTAATTTATTTGCAAGCAGACATCCCTTCAAAACATGCTTTGCCAACACAGCCGTTGTTACGGAACCAACGCCTGCAGGTACCGGAGTTATAAATGCTGCCTTTTTCCTGCACATATCGGTGTCGACATCCCCGCATATATTGCCCTGAGAATCTACGTTTATTCCCACATCTATTACAACAGCGCCTTCTTTTACAAATTTGTCCGTTATCATTTTAGGCCTTCCTATGGCAGCTATTAAAATGTCCGCCTCAGATGCAACCTGATCAAGATTTTCTGTTTTTGAGTGGCAAATTGTTACCGTTGCATCTTCTCCCAATAACAAAAATGCCATGGGCTTACCAACCACCAATGACCTGCCTATTACAACAGCCTTTTTCCCTTTAAGCTCTATGTTGTAATACTTCAACAGTTCCATTGCCGCAGTGGGTGTGCAGGGAGCAAAGCCTGATATATCGCCCTCTGCTATTTTCGCAACGTTTATCGGATTAAAGCAGTCAACGTCCTTTGCGGGGCTTATTACATGCTTAATGGCATTTTCATCTATCTGGGCAGGAAGCGGTCTGAATAATAAAATCCCATGCACAGACTTATCATTGTGTACAGACTCTAATTTCCTTATAAACTCATCACGAGGAAGTGATGTAACCTCCCATTCGATTCCGCAGCTTTCCATTCTTTTGACTGCGGCTCTTTCATAGGACAGGTCATCTTCTCTTTCACCCACCCTTACAATCATCAGCTTTGCCTTTATATTTCCGGCCTTTAATTCTTCTGCCTTTTTTTTCACTTCAAGAACAATAGCATCGGCAACAGGTTTTCCTTTCAGTAATTCTCCCATTATACGCTCCTATTCCTTTATATTGATTATATTTAAAACCTTTAAATATATTTCATCGGCAAGACTTGAGCCTTCAAGAACCAGCCTTTCTGCTTTTTCCTTATTTTCATTTACATATTTTTCATCATTAATGGAATTCAGGTTTATAAGCACGTTTAAGTAAGCGCTGTTCAATGCTGCCTTGAGGCACTGTACTCCCACTCCCACGTCGCTTATTATATTTTTCGACGATATGTCTTCTATTTCTTTGTGCATAAGTATTGCATCATATGTATATTCC
Organism: Sedimentibacter sp.; assembly: GCA_031997345.1. Taxonomy (GTDB): domain Bacteria; phylum Bacillota; class Clostridia; order Tissierellales; family Sedimentibacteraceae; genus Sedimentibacter. The sequence continues at coordinate 10,773 of DAMAEI010000079.1, forward strand.
AGAGTTTCCATAGGTGCTGAACACGCCTTTTTAAGGCATTTCTGCAGTTCATTTTCTTTTTCCTTTTTTTCTTTCTCCGTTCCTGATGGCATAACATAAGCTCTTGACAGAGGCTCGAAGTATTCCGCATCCTTGTCGACCAAATCAACAAGCTTTTCTCTCAGCACCTCTCCCCTTGCTATAAGCTCATCATGCTTATCCTGATAATCTATGAATTTTTTCTTTCCTCTGGAAAAATTAGCAACCATCGTATTCAAAGCGATACCCAATGCTGCCGTCAGCGCCGCCGCACCTCCGCCTCCGGGTACCGGCTGCTTTGATGCTAGCAGTGATGCAAAGCTTCTGCATGATTCTTGTGTAAGCATAATTCACCTCATCTATTGTAATATGCCATGTGATAAATAACAGGAATAAGTATTCCGCCACCGATGAAATTCCCTATTGTGGCAGGAATTAAATTACCCATCATCCCAAGCAGGGTTATCGACGGGTCAAGCATAGCTCCAAGGGGCAGGAAAAACATATTTGCAACGACGTGCTCATATCCGCAGAATACAAAGAGCATTACAGGAAACCAGCATCCAAGCATCTTTCCGGTTGCATCCTTCGCCACCATGGCAAACCACACTCCAAGAGCAACTAAGATATTGCATAATACAGCCTTGCATAAAACCTGCATAAACGATGCGGATATTTTTGCATTTGCCACCTTTATTACTGTTTCCGCCATTTCCGGCTTATCATACACTCCCCCGAAATAGAGCAGGGCAGCAATAAAAACCGAGCCTGCAAAATTTCCTATAAGCACCTGAACCATTGTCTTGATATAATCCTTCAATGTTATTTTCTTCTGCAGAAATCCAAATGTCATTAAACAGTTTCCGGTGAAGAGCTCTCCACCGACCAATACAACAAGCATGAGGCCTACCGGGAACACTGCGGCCCGTATGAACAGATTGCCGTAGCCCACTAAAAAGCCCTGTCCTCCCAGCGCTATATATAGGCCGGCCATAAAGCTGAGCAGCAGTCTTTTTTCAGTTGTATAAGATGCCTTTTTGACTGCCGTCTCTATAAGTGCATCTGATGTTTCCTTAGGTGACAAAGAAAATGAATTCAAGTTAATTCCCCTTTGCTATTTTTAATATAGGCTCTTGAAAAAGCCCACCTGATGCATTGACCTCCTCCCGGTGCCTTGCAGAGCGAACTTTTTTAAAAGCTTAAGCCGGCACTATTAAGTGCCAGCTTATTCACACTATCTTAAAACAATCCTTTAATTTTTCCGTCTACATCCACATCTATGTTTTCTGCTGCGGGAACCTTCGGCAATCCCGGCATTTTCATTATATCTCCGGTCAGTGCCACAAGGAATCCGGCTCCTGCCGATATGGTTATATCCCTGATTGTTATTTTAAACCCGGTTGGTCTTCCGAGAACCTTCGGGTCATCTGTCAGAGAATACTGGTTCTTTGCCATGCATATTGGAAGACTTCCGAATCCCAGCTTCTCAAAGTTTGCAATTTCCTTGCTCGCTTTTGGTAAAAACTCAACGTCATCAGCTCCATAAAGCTTTGTGGCTATAGCCTTTATTTTTTCCTTTATTGGCAGGTCTAAATCATATGTGAACTCAGGAATGCTTTCTTTCTCGGACAGCCTCAGTACCTCTTGGGCAAGCTCTGCCCCGCCTTCGCCGCCCTTGCCCCATACTTCGGAAAGAGCCACATTTACTCCTAATTCACTGCATTTTCTTCTTATTAAATCAAGCTCAGCTTCTGTATCTGTAGGGAATCTGTTGATTGCAACCACTGCCGGTAGATTGAATACCTGTGTAACGTTCTCAACATGCTTCAATAAATTCGGCAGACCTTTTTCCAACGCAACAAGATTTTCAGGTCCTAAGTCCGTCTTTGCAACACCGCCGTTATATTTCAGTGCTTTTACCGTTGCTACAATTACTACAACACTTGGCTTCAAGCCTGTTTTACGGCATTTTATGTCTATGAACTTCTCTGCTCCCAGATCTGCTCCAAAACCGGCCTCAGTTACGACGTAATCTGCAATTTTGCTGGCCATTCTTGTTGCTATTACTGAGTTGCAGCCATGTGCAATATTTGCAAAGGGTCCTCCGTGTATGAATGCCGGTGTCCCTTCAAGGGTCTGTACCAAATTCGGCTTCAATGCATCCTTAAGCAGTGCCGCCATAGCTCCCTCTGCTTTTAACTGACCTGCTGTCACAGTCTGTCCATCTCTTGTATATGCCACTATTATCTTGGCTAGGTTCTCTTTCAACTCTATTATGTCGTTTGACAGGCAAAATACTGCCATTACTTCTGATGCCACTGTTATGTCAAATCCGTCTTCTCTCGTTACTCCTTCTGTCTTTCCCCCGAGACCATCCACTATGTGTCTGAGCTGTCTGTCGTTCATGTCAACTACTCTTCTCCACACAACTCTTCTCGTATCTATGTTGAGTTCATTTCCCTGATGGATGTGGTTGTCAAGTATTGCTGCAAGAAGGTTGTTTGCAGCTCCTATGGCGTGAAAATCTCCCGTAAAGTGGAGGTTTATGTCTTCCATTGGAACAACCTGCGC
>DAMAEI010000080.1:0-9437 GCA_031997345.1 Sedimentibacter sp.
GAAAGGGTTAAACATGTTGATGCAGGGAATGCGGTTACGTTGGGGTTCAGGGTTGATTCTGTGGATGACATGATAAAGTTCGTGGGAGAAAGAGGAATAGAAGTTAAGACAGGACCTGTTCAGCCCAATCCTAATGTAAAATATTTCATTGTGCAGGATCCAAATGGAGTAAAGGTTCAGTTTGCTGAGCAAATTAAGTAAATAGTCATTGGACGGAAGGCGTTAACACGTCAATCTGCCGTTCAGGATGACTTATAATCGAACGGAGATAATATGAATAAAGACTGGAAAAAGAATATAGTTTTATTTTTGATGAGTCAGACAATTTCATTGTTTGGTACGTCATTGGTTCAATATGCAATAATGTGGCATATAACCCTCAAGACACAATCAGGGCTGATGATGACCGTATCTATAATTTGTGGGTTTCTGCCCATGTTTATTCTCTCACCTTTTGCGGGTGTGTGGGCGGACCGCTATAACAGAAAAAATTTAATTGCGCTGGCGGATTCGTTTATTGCACTGGCAACGCTTGTATTAGCAGTACTGTTTTATCTTGGACATGATTCCATAATGCTGCTGTTTGTTGCTTCAGCCATAAGGGCTCTTGGCTCGGCTGTTCAGGCTCCTGCCGTAAATGCATTTATACCTCAGCTTGTGCCTGAGGATAAGCTTACAAAGGTAAATGCAGTCAACGGAAGCGTGCAGTCCATGGTAACATTGCTCTCTCCCATGGTCAGCGGAGCATTGCTGACTATCGCGGATATTGAGGTTATATTTTTGATTGATGTTTTCACGGCTGCAATTGCCGTGACAATAGTTATGCTGTTCCTGCACACAAAGCCTCATGCTAAGGCAATGGAAAAGCAAGAAGTGGGTTATTTCAATGATATGAATGAGGGAATTAAATATATAAGGGAGCATGAGTTTCTGAAAACATATTTTGTGTTTCATGTTATGATGGCTCCGGCGGCCTTTCTTACGCCCCTTCAGACAGCAAGAACCTTCGGTGACGATGTATGGAGGCTGACTGCTATAGAGATGGCATTTTCCGTGGGGATGACTCTGGGGGGATTGACGATAGCATACTGGGGAGGCTTCCGGAACAGAGTACATACAATTGCGCTTGCCTGCATGATCATGGGCGGATGTACGGTTGCATTGGGTATAGTGCCGAATTTCTGGATTTACATTTTCTTTATGGGGCTGTTCGGGGTAGCGATGCCGATTTTAAACACGCCCGGAATGGTGTTGCTGCAGGAAAAGGTTGAGCCAAACTTCATGGGAAGGGTATTCAGCATTTTAGGTATGATATCAAGCATAATGATGCCTTTTGGAATGCTTGTATTCGGACCCGTGTCAGATTTTATAAAAATTGAGTGGCTGCTTCTGGGAACAGGGTCGGTTATTGTTGCAATATCACTTTTATTTGTAAGCAATAATGTTATGATTGAAGCAGGAAAGTCCTTGGTCAAGGATAATTTTCGGGAAGGCGGTGACGGCGATTAATGGATATTATCAAGAAGCATCTTGTAGGGCTTGAGAAAAAAGAGCAAAAGATATTAAATAAAAAACAGGGTGTAATAGAGGAAAATTTGAAGCCAATAGTTAAAAGGGTCGAATCTAAAGTTCCTGAGGCTGTGAAAAAATCCCTTGATAAAGCATTTTATAAATCGTTTCAGATAGTGTTTGAAAAGGGAACACGCTATATCGAAAAGTTGTACAATAAAAATAAAATTCAGGTTGACCACATTGTGCATGACTATGTTATTAACAGGAAATTGGATAGCAGGAGTATTAAAGATATTGATAAGCATGCGCAGAAAAGCAAGCTGCTAAATACATCCATATCTGTCCTGGAGGGAGCCGGCTTGGGTTTTCTCGGAATGGGGCTCCCCGATGTTCCTTTGCTCACTGCGGTAATACTGAAAAGTATATATGAGATATCGCTGAGCTACGGATTTCATTATGATATGGCGGAGGAAAGGGTATATATACTGAATCTTATCAAGGCATCATTGACCAAGGGAGAAATTCAGGAGAAATACAATCATCGTGTGGATGTCATAGGTGATAAGATTGATGAACACATCAATTTCAATTTTGACCTTGACAGAGAGATTTTGAACACGGCAAAAATTTTATCGGATTCAATGCTCGCATCAAAATTTATTCAAGGAATCCCTGTTGTAGGAATGGTTGGGAGTATAACAAATTACAATATTATCAATAAAATAAGCAGGTATAGCTCAATAAAATACAAGAAGCGGTATTTGAACAATAAGTGCCGATAATTCTGTACTGTAAGAAGATCCTTGACTAAGGGTCTTTTTGTATGCCCTATGCGACCGGAGGGAGCTGATAATTTGTTGAGTGATACTGTGATTTTTAATGCAAATTTAATTATGAGTTTTATATGCTGCATGATATAATCATGACGAAGTATAAAGTAAAGCAGGTAGGAAATGTTAAGGATTGCCATTTGTGATGACGAAAAAATAATTTGCAGACAGCTTGAGGACATGCTGTATGAAATAGCCGGTGATGCAGAACTGGAAATCGAGACAGATGTATACTACACAGGAGAAGAACTGTGTGAATTTCTCATGGGTGAAAGGCACTATGATATAATATTTCTGGATATTGAGCTAAATACGACGGACGGTGTACGTGTAGGCAGAAAAATAAGAGAGGAATTTGAAGATGAACTTACACAGATAGTATATATTTCTTTCAATGAAAGCTATGCCATGGAGCTGTTTGACGTGAGGCCTCTCAATTTCATGATTAAGCCCCTTGACAAGGGAAAAATTGAAGCTGTCCTAATGAAGGCTCTGAAACTCATGCATCTGGAAAACAACTTTTTTGAATATAAGAATGGAAATGTTACTTTCAGCATATCTTTAAGGGACGTTTTGTATTTTGAAAGCAGCGGCAGGAAGGTAAATATAGTAATGAATGGAGAGACAAGGAGCTTTTACGGCAAGCTGTCTGACGTTGAGGATCAGGTAGGCAGACGGGATTTTGTCATGATACATAAGTCATACCTGATAAATTTCAGGCATTGCATTGAGTATACATATGAGTATGTCAGGATGTCAAATCAGGAGGTTCTTACAATCAGTCAGAATAACAGAAAATCCGTACGTGAGAAGCTCATGCAGAGGAAGCTGAGGTCCCACCATGACAAATAGTGTAACCACAGCATATCTCATCACCTCTGCTTTCGGTACATACATAGTATACAGATTTATGAAAATATTCTTTGACACAGAAGGAACGGACAAGAAAATAGAAGTTACGTCATACTTGCTGTATTTTTTTACAACGTCACTTTTGTTTTTGGCATACAATAATTCGGCAGTAAACGTTGCTTCAAATATGTTGCTGTTTTTCCTCATTACATTTAATTATGAGTCCACACTAAAAAGAAAGCTCATGGCAACGGTATCCATATACATGATCTTAATGTCAATAGATGTTGTTGTAGCAATCGGCATAAGGTATTTTCACATAACTATACTTTCAAGGGATTCTGATTTTGCATTAGTTTCAGCATTGATAATCATAAAGGTGCTTACATACACTGTAATGTTGCTTCTGTCAAATTTTGAGCTGTACAGACGCGATGTGGATGTATCATCCATGCATTGGGCATCAATATTTGTTATTCCGGCAGGAACTCTGGTTCCGGCGCTCATGCTGGTATTCATGGTGAATGATGATAATTTGACAGGAATTATCATTTCAATAATCATGCTGTTTCTCATCAATATTTTTGTTTTTTATTTATATGATTTTTTGATGAAGTCATATGACGAAAAAATGGAGAAAGCTCTTCTAATGCAGCAGAACAACGCTTATCTGAAGCAGCTTGAAATAATGACACAATCTCAGGAAAATTTAAAGGAATTCAGGCACAATGTCAAAAATCACGTTCTTTCCCTCAAGGCACTTCTTGAGAACAATGACAGCAAATCTGCCTCAGATTATCTGGACAACATATACAGGAATATTGGTATTCCGGATGAATATTCAAAATCAGGCAATTCTGAAATCGACAGTATTCTGAACTATAAGTTGCACAAAGCTGACGCATGCGGCATAAGGGTTGAGGTCAAGGTTAACGTACCTGAAAAACTCAACATACTTCCATTTGATTTGAGCGTAGTGCTGGGAAACCTTCTTGACAATGCTATTGAAGCATCATGTGCATCCGCGGAGAAAAAGCTTAAGGTATCCGTAGAGCTGGACAGGAATGTGCTGTATCTTCATATTGCTAACTCCTTCAGCGGAGCGCTACGCTATAGCAACGGAGAGTATGTTACAACGAAGACTGACAAGGAGAGGCACGGCATGGGATTGTGCAGCGTTAAAAGGTCTCTTGAGAAATATAACGGAGCAATTGAGCTTCACCACACGCGCAACATATTTTTTGCTGATGTTCTTATATACAATATTTATGAATCGTGAGGTATTTAATTTTTACAAAAACAAGTATTAATTATTACAACCTCCCGTACGCAGGTCTTTTTTATGGTAATATGTAATATGAATCTATCTTGAGGTTGTATTTATGAACAGCGGAGGTACAGCATGAATATGGACAAATATTTTAAAAAAACATATACGGTTGCTTTCAGGCTTACCGGAAATGAAATAAAGGCCGGAGATATGGCATATGCCGCAATAGAACAGTACTCATCGGATTTCAAATTGCCCGATTTTATACATATGGAGACTATTCGAAACACCGCAAAGGAAGTATGCAGAATGTTTCTTGCTGATTCGGACAACGGAATTAAATTATTCAAAAGCTTTGAGGTTAATGCAAAGGTCAGATCTTTTCAGGATGCCCTTATGACCTTAAATCCCATGACAAGGGCTGCCGTTGTTTGGAGAGATGTGCTGGGATATGAAATCGACGACATCGCAGGTGACTTATGCCCCAAAAAAGAGCTTTATCGGGAGCTTAACAACGGACGAAGGCAGATGAAGGAAATTTTGCGCAATATTATTATTTAGGAGAATGAGATGAAGAATATTTTTAAGAAGAAAAAACTGATAATTATTTTAATCATTTTAATTGCAGCAGCAGCTATTTTTACTGCATTAAATAAAAACAAGGGTCCTGTTGAAATGGCCGTAAATACTGTAGCACTGGAAAAGAAGTCTATTGAACAGATTATATCTGTCAAAGCTCCCTTGGGAGGAATTGAAAAAGCAGATGTAGTTTCACCTTTAAATTATGAGATTATAGATATAAGAGTCAAGGAAGGAGATCTCGTTAAAAAAGACCAGATTTTAGCGGTGCTTGACAGCGAAGAATTGGAGAAGCAGATTTCTTCTGAGGAGAATCAGATTCAGCTTGCCCAGCTGGAGCAACAGGAAAGTTTGAAGCAGCAGCAGGTTGAATATGACAAGGCGCTGCTGAATGTTGCTGAACTTGAGAAAAGCTTTAATCAGAGCAAGGAACTTCTGGAAAACGGAATAATTACAAAGGAAGCATATGAAAAGGCAGAAAGCAGCCTCAGGGAAGCTAAGAAAAGCCTTGAAACATTCAATGCCGTTGACGGAAAGGTAGTACTGTCTTCTGCCAAGGCTAAGAGTATTGAAATCCAAAAGCAGGAATTGGAAAAGAAAAAAGAAGATTTGAACAAGGTATTTATTAAAAGCCCAATAGACGGCACAATTACCAGGGTTAATGTAAACTTAGGAAGATATGCAAAGGATACTCTGAATGAAAAGGCCATGTTTACTGTGGAAAACTTAGATAAGCTTCAGATGAAGGTGTTCATAAGTGAATTTGATATAGGTAAAATTTCAGTAGGTCAGGAGGTAGAAATTACCTCAGATGTTATGGGAAAGGATACTACCGCAGGGGTTGTGTCAAGAATTTCTCCAACAGCGGAGCAAAAGGATAACAACACTATGGAAAGAGTTATACCTGTGGTGATAGATATAATTGACAAGCCAGAGAATCTCATTGCCGGTGTAAGTGCAACAGCTAAAATAAAGGTTGCCAGAGCAGAAGATATATTTGCCGTGTCTCCGGGCATGCTTATAACCGATGTGGAAAATCAAAATAAAGTATTTATGCTGAATGACGATAATACGGTGAAGTCAGTAATCGTGGAGACCGGTCTTGAGACTGACCTGGAAATAGAAATCAGAAGCGGCGAGCTTGCGGAAGGTATGAAAGTCATTGCAAATCCTGATATGAGCTTTACCGATGGAATGACCGTAAAGCCAAATGATGCGGCAGAGTAGGATATGATTATGAGCAGCGTAATAACAATAAAAGATTTAAACAAGACATATAAGAATGGTTCTGTTGAGGTTCATGCGTTGAAGGATGTAAATCTTGAAATACAGCACGGAGAATTCATTGCAGTCATGGGGCAATCAGGCTCTGGAAAGTCAACTCTCATGAACATATTGGGCTGTCTTGACAGACCAACTTCGGGAGAATACCTTTTGGAAGGAATCAATATAAAGGACCAGAGTCAGGATGAGCTCTCTCTTATAAGAAACAAAAAAATCGGCTTTGTTTTCCAGGCATTTAATCTTATTCCGCGTACAGATGTTCTGCGTAATGTGGAGCTTCCAATGATATATGCCAAGCAAAAAACGTCCTACAGGAGAGCTCGTGCAATTGAGCTTTTAGAGAGGGTAGGATTAGGAGACAGGACACACCATCTTCCCAACGAGCTGTCGGGAGGGCAGAAGCAGAGAGTTGCCATTGCAAGAGCACTTGCAAACAATCCTCCTATTATTTTAGCTGACGAACCTACAGGTAACCTGGATACTCAGTCTTCGGATGAAATAATGGAAATATTCAGGGATCTGAACAAGGAAGGAAGCAGCATTATATTGGTAACTCATGAGCCGGAAATTGCAGAATATGCTGACAGGGTCATAGTGTTCCGCGACGGCCGCCTCATAGAAGACAGAAGGAAAGAGGGTGTTTCAAAATTATTTGGTTAGAAAATATTAAAATAGCATTTCAGTCTATTTTATCGAATAAAATGCGCTCGCTCCTTACGATGCTGGGAATAATAATAGGCATCAGCTCTGTTATTGCAATAGTTTCAATAGGAGACAGCATGAAGGGCGTCATGGACAATCTGTATGCAGATGTGGGTAAAAACCGTGCCGTAATGTATGTGGGCAATATTGATGATATGAGGTCGACAGACTTTTTTTATCAGGACGATCTGGCTATAATAAAGGATAGAATGGGAGAAAAAATATCATATATAGTTCCGTCAGGAAGCGTGAGAAGTGACGTTACATTGGGGAAAAAGTCCATAAAGCTCAACATGGCATGCGTTGACAGCGGATATGAAGATGTTCAGAAAGTCAAAATGCTTTATGGCAGAATGATTAACAAGAGCGATGTTGAAAGAAGAGCTAAGATTGTGGTTCTGGAACAAAATGCCGCAATTAAGCTTTTTGGCAAGGAAAATGTAGTTGGTCAATACATAAGAGTCAAGATAGAAAACAACATGGAGGACCTGCTCATTACAGGCGTGTATAAAAATGAAATCTCACCTTTCTTAGCTATGATGCAGGGAAAGAGCATGTATGAGGAAAGCTATGTACCATATACCATGCCTTATTCACCAGACTATGCTCATTATGCCTTGGATGTTTTCATAAGTGAAAAGTATTCGGTGAGTTCTGTGCTGGATGAAATGGGTTCGCTTGTTGCCAAGCTGAAGAACAGGCAGCCTGAAAACTACTATTTATACAGTGCGGAGGCAGAACAGACATCGATTAATGCTGTGCTCGGCGGACTGTCTCTGGCGGTTGCTGCAATAGCGGCAATATCTCTGCTGGTTGGAGGCATAGGCATTATGAATATCATGCTTGTTTCGGTTACAGAAAGAACGAGAGAGATAGGCATTAAAAAGTCACTTGGGGCTAGGACTAAGGACGTATTGTTTCAGTTTCTTATAGAATCTGCAACGCTTTCCGCCATAGGAGGAATTGTTGGAACAGCCTGCGGTATAGGACTTGTTACACTGGGAAGTCTTTTTATACCAATACCGGTGATAATAAATCCTGCATCAATTTTGATTGCTGTTGTTTTTTCAATGATTATTGGAGTATTTTTTGGGTATTATCCTGCTAAGAAGGCAGTGAAATCCGATCCGATTGATGCCTTGAGATACGAATAATCATAAGACCGGGAGAAGAAACAATGGCTTTTACAGGAATGGTAGAAAAGAAAAAAGGAAGCATGGCTGTAATTTTGGTAAAAAAAGTGCTGCCCTGCGGAGATAGCTGCAGAAGCTGCTCGGCGGGGTGCAAATTTTGCAGCATGCATATTCAGACAGAGGTCGCTGACGATATAAATGAGGGAGATTGTGTCAGCGTAGAACAAAAATCTGAGGTTGCAGACAACGGCGGCATCACCCGTTATGCTATATCGGTTGCGATGATTGCACTAGCGGTGATTTTTGTGCAGCTAATCCCTCAGGTGCGAGACAGCAGCTCAATTTTGGCATTGGCAATATTAATATTTGCATTAGCTTCACATTATGTGCAGAAATATTGCGACAAAATTTCCATGAAAAAGAATGCGGAAAATTTCATTGTAGGAAAAAGACTGGATTAAAGATTTGGAGGTGTAAAATGCTTTCAGGACTTCAGGATATTTTAGACAACAGCAGCAACATTGTGTTTTTCGGAGGAGCGGGAGTTTCGACAGAGAGCGGTATTCCCGATTTCAGAAGCGTTGACGGACTGTATAATCAAGAATACAAATACCCGCCGGAGACAATAATCTCCCGCAGCTTCTTTGAAAATAATACAGAAGAATTTTATCGGTTTTATAAAAACAAAATGATTTTTTTAGATGCAAAGCCAAATACGGCTCATAAAAAACTGGCTGAGCTTGAGCATGCCGGAAAGCTGAAAGCTGTCATAACGCAGAATATTGACGGGCTGCACCAGCAGGCTGGCAGTCAGAATGTGCTGGAGCTTCACGGCTCAGTACACCGCAATTACTGCATAAATTGCGGGAAATTTTATGATGCGGACGTTATAGTTAACAGCAGAGGTGTTCCAAAATGTGAATGCGGAGGAATCATCAAGCCCGATGTCGTTCTTTACGAGGAGGCGCTGAATGAAGAAATATTGGATAAATCTGTTGAATACATAAAAAATGCGGATGTGCTGATTATCGGTGGAACGTCGCTTGCGGTGTATCCGGCGGCAGGGCTTGTCAATTACTACAAGGGCAGCAAGCTTATATTAATTAACAAATCTGCAATCTCTGCCAACAAAATAGCAAACATGATCATAAATGCAAACATCGGAAGTGTTTTTGAAAAACTTAAGATAAACTGATACGCTGCAATAAATGCATTGCATATATTGACGAACATGCGGCATATTAAGGTGGAAATGACTTAAAATATACGAAGATG
>DAMAEI010000080.1:9447-10565 GCA_031997345.1 Sedimentibacter sp.
GCTGTTTAAAGATATAGGAAAACAAAAATATATAGCGCTGATAGCGCATGACAATAAAAAGCCTGAATTAATCAGCTGGGTCAAAAAAAACAGAGAAGAGCTTTCAAAGCATATTCTCTGCGGTACCGGCACAACATCCAGAATGATTGCTGAAGAAACATCACTTCTTGTGAGCTCATACAAAAGCGGCCCTCTGGGAGGAGATCAGCAGATAGGTGCCGCAATAGTTGACGGTAAAATCGATTATATGATTTTTTTCTGGGACCCATTATCATCTCAGCCCCATGACCCTGATGTCAAGGCTCTGCTGAGAATCGCGGTTTTATACGACATACCTGTTGCAATGAATGTTTCGACGGCAGACTTTTTAATCAATTCAAGCTACATGGACGAGGAATACGTGAGGTAATCCTCGTTTTTTTAATCAAAACCAATAAATTGCTACTTGAGCTTAGCTAAGGAAATCAGATAATATAGTTATTTAGTTTTATGCGGAATATGCGGCTAATGCTATTGAAAGTAGTTTTCCTTCCATTGATTCTGTACGAGAGGTGAATACTATTGGAACGGATGTACCAACTGTTGCAGCGATAACGGTCTTTTTACCTATAAATGTAATTGCTTTTGTTATGGAATTGCCGACCGTCAAGTTGGGAACCACTATTATATCAGCATTACCTGCAACCGGACTTGTTAGTCCTTTTGCTTGAGCAGCTTCTACTGACACGGCGTTATCAAATGCTAATGGTCCGTCTACTAAGCATCCCTTTATCTGACCTCTTTCAGCCATTTTGCTCAAGGCTGCCGCATCAATGGTATCCTGCATGCTTGGATTTACAACCTCAAGTGATGTTAAAACAGCAACACGTGGCTGTTCTATCCCGAGTCGATGTGCTAAGTCAACTGCATTTTCTAAGATTTCTTTTTTGCCCATCAGATCAGGTTCAACTGTTATAGCACAATCGGTTATGAACATGAGTCCTCCATCTTCTTTTTCAAGGATGGAAATTTGTGTGATATGTTTTCCTACATTAAGTGATTTTTCTTTATTTAGTACTGCTTTTAAAAATACTGAAGAGTGGAGCATTCCTTTCATTACTGTACTTGCTTTTCCTTCT
>DAMAEI010000080.1:10581-12361 GCA_031997345.1 Sedimentibacter sp.
ACTGCAAAATCTGCGGCTGATTTATGATCTTTTTGGTCAATTATCTCAGATTTTATGTCTAACTTGTTATCTTTGATAATCTTTTCAATTTTAGTGGAGTTTCCTACAAGAATGAAGTTGGCAAGGTTGATTTCTTCAGCTTTTTGTATTACCTCTAATACCTCCAAATCCTCGGGAGATATTACAGCAATAGTCTTTGACTCCTTTTCAATAGAAAGTTCCATTAATTGTTTAAAATTTTCAATTTTCATTTCCTGCTCCTTAGTAGTGGTCTTTTGATTATGAGAATATTGTTGCTATATTGTAGCCTACAAGTGTTGTAATAATTGTTGTAACTATAATCATAGCCAAACCGTATTTATATATTTGTGCTTTGTTTGAGTACTCATTTCCATGCAGCATGGCAACTGTTGCAAATCCAGATGGGAATGTATATGCACATGAACCGGCAAATGTTGTAACTAAGGCTATGGCAACAGGGTTTAATGATGAACCTCCAAGTGCTAATGTAACAGCAACTCCTGTTATTATAGTGATGGATGTTACATTAGATGCAAAGTTTGTCAGGGCACATGCTACAAAAGCAAATAGCATAGCTATCATGATGGGTGATATGCCTGCTGTAAGAGGAATTACGTTTGTAGTTATAAAATCGCTGACACCTGTGCTTGGGTCACTTACTGCACTTCCTAGGTAAAGTCCTATACTGACGAATATAAGTATTGACCAATTTATATTTTTATTTGCAACTTTAGCTGCGTTAAGAATCGGTTCGCCGTTAATGCTTATTACAGACATTAATACAACTGCTAATATGGCCCAGAAGGTTATGCCATATGTGTTAAGTGCTACAACAAATGCCGCCTTAGGTATAATCATGTTTAGGATTCCCGGAAACATCCACATAATTACTGTAAAGAAGAAGATTGCTACTGTTGTCTTTTCTTTTAAATCCATAGGTTTTTGCTCTGCAATAACGTTCTGTATGTTAAAGTCTTTGAACCTGCTGAAGTCCGGCTTTGCAAAAAGTCTTATTATCAGGCACATTAGTGAATAAATTACGATAGCCGTTGGAACTCCAAATATAAGGTAAGAGAACAAGCTGATTGATTCCTTTGCAACACTTTCATATACACCAAGGCCTACCATTGCAAGAGGGTGGGAAATAGGTGTAGCTGCTCCGCCTATATTTACACCAAATATAGCGACTATGTTTGCAATATGTGGGAACATATCATCATATGTATATCCCATTTCTTTGTAGATTGTATTGCAAAATGCCAATATAAATGCTGCAGCAGGTACCTGGTCCATAAATGCTGCCAGTAACATTCCAAGTAGTCCGATTGAAAAGGTAAATATCCAAGGTGTCTTTGTTACAAATTTCATGCTCATAAATTTTGCAACAACTCTGTTAATGAAACCAGATTCACTTAAGGCATGAGTCATCATGAAGCTCATCAATATAAAATAAATAACCCAGTTACCAAAAGAATTAGAAATTATCGCATTGATTGAAGCAACACCGGTTCTTGAAAGAAGAATTACTGAAAGGAAAACGGGCCATACAGTATCTACTAAAGAAAGCATCAGCACTGTGCCGATAAATACGCCCAAAACCTTATTGCCGGTTGCTGTCATTGGTGCTACAGGGGGCAAGAACCAAAATAGGGCGATTACTGCTAAGCAAGAAACTATAGTTATCATTTTAGACTTATCCATGTAAAATCTTTGACTGTTTTTTGTATTACTAATCATTGTTTTTATCTCCCTTAAATTT
>DAMAEI010000080.1:12371-13148 GCA_031997345.1 Sedimentibacter sp.
AAATTTATAATATCACGTTAAATATAAAGCTTATTAGTATGCAAATAACCAATGAAAAGATTACCTATTATAATTAAGTGGAATTGTATATAAGTTCTTTATACTGTATCATTTTTCCTCTCCTTTGTTAATATTATAATTTTTTTCTAATCTTTATATGTTGGTAATATGCAATTAATATGCCACTAAATTTTATTGTTAAATGCATATAAGATAAGGATATTGCTTATCCATTGCAATAGGCTTGTTACACATAATATATTTTGTGAGTTGTAAATATATAATGTAAAAGTCGGAGTAGAAATATAAATAAACAACCATGTTAAAAAATAATCAAATAATGCATAATGGAAACATTGAGAGCACTAATTATTAAAAACTTTAAATTTTGTTGAAATCGGTGGGGTAATTACAATTGTGCATTAATTTATATAAATATAGCAAAAATGAGATGTTTGTTGTTATTTTTTTGTGATTCTATACTTTTTGTCTAAAAAATAGGTGTTCTATATTTGATATTCATTGGCATAAAAAATGCAATGTATATCACTAAGTTAAAAATATATCTCAAAAAAACTTAAAATTAAATATTTATATTCTTAAGGAGGAGTTTATAATGGCAAGAAAAGTAATAATTACAGTAGCACAAACCGGTGCATTTCATGGAAAGGAGGCCAATCCCAACATTCCTACACAACCTAATGAGATAGCTCAATCTGCATATGAGTGCTACAATGCTGGTGCATCAATTGTTCACATACATGCAAGAGATAAGCA
>DAMAEI010000081.1:0-5793 GCA_031997345.1 Sedimentibacter sp.
TTTGAAAGAAGGCTGCCTTCAACCGCAGGCTGGTTATTCACCGCATCGGCACATGCCACATCAAGAGCCACGGGATCAAAGGAAGCAAACATTCCTACATTAGGAACAATGGGAATATCATTTTCACTATGGCAGTCACAGTATGGAGACACGTCAATTACAAGGCTGATGTGGAAATGAGGTCTTCCTCGAAGCACTGCAGCCGTGTATTCCGCCATTTTTTTATTCAGTATATCATTAGACTCATCTGACGCGGATTTAACTGCGTCAACGGGACAGACTCCTATGCACCTGCCGCAGCCGACGCATTTTTCGTGGTCTATAAGCGCCTTTTTGTCAGTAAGAGTAATCGCACCGTGAGCACAATTCCTTGCACACGCACCGCAGCCTATGCACATGCGCTGAGAAACACGAGGCTTTCCGCTGCTGTGCATCTCCATCTTGCCTGCACGAGAACCACAGCCCATTCCTATATTTTTAATTGCTCCGCCAAATCCTGTCAGCTCATGGCCCTTGAAATGATTGAGAGAAATAAATACATCCGCATCCATAACAGCTCGGCCTATCTTTGCTTCCTTCACATATTCGCTGCCCTCCACGGGGATTAACGCTTCATCAGTGCCCTTCAATCCATCTGCTATTATAACATGGCATCCTGTTGAGAACGGTGAGAATCCATTAACATAAGCTGAGTCAAGGTGATCCAGAGCATTCTTTCTTCCTCCCACGTACAGCGTGTTGCAGTCTGTAAGAAACGGCTTTCCACCCAGCTCCTTAACAATATCAACCACTGTCTTTGCATAATTAGGACGAAGATACGCCAGGTTTCCGGGCTCTCCGAAATGAATTTTAACAGCGGTATATTTCCTTTCAAAATCTATCTCTCCTATTCCCGCTGTTTTAATGAGCCTGCTGAGCTTCTGCTGCAGATTTTCCTTCGAAGTCGTATGCATATTTGTAAAATACACCTTTGATTTTTCCATATAATCCTCCTGTTGTTTCTATAATAACGTCAGCACCATATATCGGCCGCATGGGTTTCAATACCTTTGATTATAAGTTATTATTCAACACTTGTCAAAATAAAAGCCTCTTAATGCTAATATTGTCTCTTTATATGGAAATTATCTTTTCTTAAAAGTTCAATTATGTGCTGTATGTGATTTTCACCGTTTGTTTCAACAGTCACTTCCAGCTGTACATTCATATATCTGTCTGTTGCCTTGAACTGGTTGTGGTCAAGCTTTACTACATTTGCTCGGCTGTCCGCCAGTATTTGAGAAATACGCATAAGCTGTCCGGGCGTATCCGGAAGGTCCACTGAAAAGCAGAATATCCTCCCTCTCGAAACCAATCCTTTATTTATAAGTGAAGAAATGGTCAGAACATCAATATTTCCTCCGCTGATTACACATGCGACCTTCTTATTTTTAATATTTAGCTTTTTTAAGGCAGCAAGAGGCAAAATTCCTGATGTTTCTGCAATAAGTTTGTGTTTTTCAACGAGCATGAGCAAGGCCTCGGTCATATCCTCCTCAGTAACTTCAATTATTCCGTCAACATACCTGTTCACTATGCTGTAGGTTAATTCCCCGGGTCTTTTGACAGCAACCCCCTCTGCAGTTGTCCGACAGCAATCAAGCTCAACTATTCTTCCTTCGCCGAGAGATGTCTTCATTGTCAATGCGCCTGAGGGCTCTACTCCTGTTACACGTATAGACGGCTTGATGGTTTTTGCAATGAGTGCTATACCACTTATCAATCCTCCTCCTCCCACAGGAACAAGAATTTCATCCACATCCCGAAGCTCTTCAATTATCTCAAGCCCCACCGTACCTTGTCCACATATTACATCATAATCATCAAATGCATGGACATATGTATATCCGTTTTCTTCAGACAATCTCAATGCTTCTCTGCATGATTCATCATAAACATTTCCGTGTATTACAACTTCTGACCCGTAAGCACGTGTTCCTTCAATCTTTATGAGCGGAGTAACCGTAGGCATCACTATAACTGACTTAATACCGGCTCTTTTAGAAGACAGAGCAACTCCCTGTGCATGGTTTCCTGCAGAAGATGTCACAACTCCCCTTTCCTTTTCCTCCACTGACAAATTAGCAATTTTGTTAAATGCGCCTCTCACCTTAAATGACCCTGTTACCTGCAGGTTCTCAGGCTTCATATATACGCTGTTCCCGCATTCCCTGCTAAAAAATTCGCTGTATACTAAGTTCGTTTTTTTAATTGTCCCTTCAAGATTTTTTGCTGCCTGTCTTACCCTTTCTTCATGATCCATACCTTCATATTCAAATAAATTTGTTTTCAACACATTTTCCTCCTGCCAATACAATTCACCGTCTCGCCAGCTAACATCCTTCTCACATATTCGTATCGCAGTCTCACTCACCAAACTATTTGCTCCTCCTAGTCGCATACTTTGGGGGTTAGGGCATACAAAAAGCGGGAATTCTCAAAAGGACGAGAATTCCCGCGGTACCACCTTAATTGTGCAAAACACCTCTTATCTGTTCAAATAAACATAGGCATTTTAACGCTGCCAGACGCTTACTCTTACTTTATATTTCAGAGAAGTTCTCAAGAGTGATTCATGAATATCTATACCGCTGTTTCTCACCATCCAACAGCTCTCTTCCGGCAATCGATACGCACCTGTCTCCATCAACGAAACGATTTTAAATTAGTGATAATTTTATTACTAACTGTTATCTTTGTCAAGAGAAATCTGGCCACCATGAATCAATTTATCTGAATAAATAAGCTCAGCTTTATTGCCTAAAATCAATATATTCATATTTTCTCCCCTAAGCCACCTTTCTGCTTCAGATTTTGAAAAAATCAAAGGCATCCTGTCGTGTATTCCGTCCATGTATTCATTAGCCTTTACCGTAATAATAACATATGAAAGCTGCTCCTCCACCTTAAACAGGCTGAGCTGCCGTGATTCATCATAAAATGTATCATAAAGTCCTGCCATATACAGAATTGAATCCGTCTTCCTGAATAAATATTTATTTCTATAGCCAGCCCCGGAAGTTTTTTTATCCCATTCAAAAAAACCTGATGCTGGTATAACGCATCTGTTTAAATTGACAAGCCTCTTAAACATTATCCTGTCGTTCAAGCTTTCCGCCCTTGCATTTATAACCATGCCTTTATAGTTCAGCTTTGGAAATCCCCACTTTGCCGATGCCACACCTTGCCTTGTTATGATAGGAGCAATCATAGAAGGACAAATCTCCGCGGTGTTTATATCCCCATACAAATTCTCATCTAATTCCCTGACAATTTTATCAATTTCCCTATCATTTATATCAAAATAATATCTTCCGCACATTCTACCACCTCAACACAATTATACCATATTTCAGCACCTAAAAAAAACTTCTCTCCATAATTTTAATTGCTTGCATGATGTTGTGGGATTATAATATATAATATAAAATTTCTAATGACAGGGTATCACTTATGATTGAAACAGTTAGATGTATATTAAGAAGCTTTGAAGAAAAGGATTTAGATTCATTCATGACTTATAGAAACAACGGCGAATGGATGAAATATCAGGGCTTTAAAAACTTAACAAAGGATGAATACAGAAAGTCGCTATTAGTTCCCCCAAATATTGAAAATGGGGTTCAGCTTGCTATTTCTAATAAAAATACCGATGAGCTCTTAGGTGATATATTTTTAATAAAAAAAGAAAACATAATTGGAATAGGTTACACCATAAGTCCTATACATTCTCGAAAGGGATATATAACTGAGGTCCTAGGAGCTGTATTACAAAAGCTTAAAGAATGCTATCCCAACTGTAAAATAATTGCAACAACAGAAAAAGACAACCTTCCATCTAAAAAACTGCTGCTTAAGTTAGGATTTGTATATGACGACTGGATAGAAGAATGGCAGCAGTCGAGGGTTTATGTTCACTTTTAGAAGATTCCACAACCCTTATAATCATCTTTAAAAAAGATTGCCTGGCTTAACCTTTTATTTTTATGATTCCTTCCTACTTTCTTTGTTATACATGTTGCCAGTTCTCATCAGGCATATAACCATATACTTCAAAATTTCCTTCTAAGTACCTAAAAAATTCTATGCGTGAGCTTCCTTATAAATATCTTCATAAAAAAATACAGATGAAACTTCCCGCTGTCTTTTAATAAAGCATCCTTGTGCCTTCGTCAAAAATAAGAAGAGACCGGCTCTTCTTTGATCAAAGTCAATAAGTTCCGGTCTTTCTATCTTTATTTCTTAATATTATTCGTGAATTACTACGAATGATACATATCCATCATAGATATAAAGAGTTACATTAGTTTTACCAACAGCTATAGAGTTCAGTCTTCTTACAGCATTTACAGCGTTAGCAGAATCAACACCTATAATTGTAGCATCTTCTGATAATGTATACCATTTACCATTTATCTTAACAGTGTCAGTTCCTCTATCATCTACTGTGCCAGTATAAACATCAACATTTTCAGTTGAAGTACCAATTGCACCTGAAGTAGTTACTTTATTTGCTTCTTCAATAACATCGCCATTTACATCTAAAGCATAAACCTTCTTCACATCATATTTACCATTACCAAGTTTAGTAAATACATCGTCTGCATCTGTATACATAGGATCTACTTTCTTTCCGTTGATATAAGCAACTGTTGCAAGAACCTCATCACCATCTTTGTTTACGGCACTTTGAACTGATGTAATATAAGCAAATGTATATTTCACAGTATCTATTTCAGTAGCTCCTACCAATAAAACTTCAATTTCACCTTTTTTATTGTAAACAGCATTTACATTAGTTATCAAAGATTTAAGTTTATTAGCATTTACTGATTCTGAATTAGTTGTATCAACTATTAAAGCTCCTGTTGCTAATTTGAATGAAGACTTAGTTGTATCAGCACTACCAACATTTTGTGTACCAATAGATTCAATTCTTGTAATTTTATTGTCTGAATTTAATCTATATTTTATTACAGTCATATTATTAATTGTGTTAGCATTAAAGCCTATTCCACCCGCAACAGTCTTATTACCACTGAATAAATCTGATACTGTTCCATTAGTTGCTACATATTTAGCAGAAGATGTAACTTTACCAAGTTTATCTAATTTAACAAAGATATCATAAATTACTTCATCACCTTTTTGGTTGATTACTTTAATTTGAGGATATTTATCAACTGTTAAATTGAAACCATCATCAACTGTTCCATTTTTCTTGTTTCCTACAACAACTGCATAATTTGTAGCACCTTCACCTTCACCTACAAAGTCAACTATCTTGCCATTGTGGTCTAAGTAGAACACGCCATCATCATTAACTGAAGGAGCAGACATTGTAGTCACTAAGTTCATTTTGTACTTAGTTCCATCAACGTATACATCTGTTCCGCCTTGTCTTGTAACAGTACCGTCTACAGTCTTTCTTGTAACTACTAATGTAGTGAAAGCATCATCATATGCAAGATATTCAACAACTACGTCGTCAACTTTGATATCTTCAAGAGATTCAGCATCACCTTTTACTTTAACTTTTGTTAAATCAACTTTGTTATTTTTTATAGGTAATGTTAATCCGTCTAATGTACGGTCTCCTGCAGTATATTTTTCCTCAACTCTTACAGCACTTGTTTGAGTTTCAAGAACAATACCGTCGATCTCGTTTGTTTCTATTTTTCCATTTGGCTTAGCATTAGGATCTTCGTTTGCAACTATCTTTATAGTGTCAACTCCATCTCCATTTAAGTAATC
>DAMAEI010000081.1:5858-13101 GCA_031997345.1 Sedimentibacter sp.
GATTGAACCATCTTCAACTTCTACAGCGACAGTAACAGTTTTTCCGTCAGCTGAAGCAGTTACTTCATCAATAGTTCCTTCAATAGTTAATGAATTAGTATCTTTAATATAAACTACTTCATCATCATCATTCAAGTATACTTCTAAGTTTTGATACATATATGGAGCTAAATCAACAAAGCTACCAGCATATTTTTTATTGCTTGGATCTAACAATTCAGAAGATACTGTATAGTTATCATCCAATTCAGCTATTCTGCTTAGTAATTGTCTAGTTTTGCCTTTTCCGTCAACTACATCTTTAACGTTCTTGTCACTGTCAACAGTAACTATTTTAGCTTCTAATGCGTTGAACATTGCCTGAGCAACTCCACCTCTGTCAGCGCCTGTAGCGTTAACTTTCACATTTTTAGTGATTCCTAATTCAGCAGCTTTTACTTTGAAGTTTGAAGGCCAAGTTCCTTTAACTTCGTTACAGTCATCTGTGTAACCAAGTCCTCTAACTAACATAGTTAAAACTTCGTCATAGCTTACTGTTCTATCTGGAGTAAATTTGCCATCTCCAGTTCCTAATACTATTCCTTTTCCAGCTGCAAGAGCTATCCAAGCATCTGCCCAGTGTCCTTGAGTATCAGCAAAGTTACTCTTTGAACCTGCTACTAAGTCTCCATATCCAAGTAACTGAACCATTAATTTAGCCATTTCAGCTCTTGTTATAGTTTTTTCTGGTTTGAAAGTTCCATCTTCATAGCCGTCAACTACTTTTAAAGCAGCCAATGTATTGATTGCTTTTTCATAATTAGTGTCAGCTACGTCATCAAATTTTGCTGCGAAAGCAAAGCTCATGCTTGATAATACCATTGCGATTACCAAGACAAGTGATAACACTTTTTTCATTCTATATTTCCTCCTATGAAATTGTTTGTGGGTGTTAGGTCCCCCTGTACCATCATTGTTCTGCACAATGACTTAAGTATTATAACACCGTGTTATTATGTAGTCAACATTTTACAGCAACTGTAATGTTCTTGTAATATTCACAGCATTAAAATGCCAAAGTGCTTATGTATATAATATACCACAGGTTTTTGATATTAATATTACAGAAGTATTACAGTCTTATGACCTCTGATGCTCTTTGTTGTCGCATTTTGGCCGTATTTTTGGTCAAAAAAATAAAGAGACAGCATTTGGTGCCATCCCCTTGAAATTATAAATTATCTGTATTTTCAAAGCCTTTATGTCTATTCTCATTCTTGCTTGCGGCTCTTCGCTCCGCATATATCCCGCTGCTAAACAGTTCGTACAATGCCAGGCACCCCGTTATCGTCAAAATAATACCTATTATTATAACAACCGTATTCAGCGCTGCTCTTGCATTAATTATGCTGTAAAACGCAAACAATATTCCTGCTCCGTTGATTATCAGCATCACTACATCAGAGTAATCCTTTACCTTTATGGAGTTAACATATGGCGGTACTGTTGCAAACAGCAGCAATACTCCTATCAGAAACATGCTCATCTCAGGCCTTATAATTCCTAAAATCGATGCCGCTATGGCAATGTAATACTTCATTCTATCCTTCTGTGATAAAAATACATATGTCATTTTTAAATTTACAAAACAAAACCCAAGTATCAATATCATTGCAAGTCGCACCGCTACTGCTCCTATGTAGCTTGATGCCAATATAAATATGATTCCGGACAATGTAAGGGACAGGCTTATAATTTTTAAGGTTTTCGTCTTTAGGTTTAAATGATTGAATAACATGTGCTCCCCCTTTATTTTGATGATTAATTATAGCATTTATACTATTTCATAGCAATAAAAAGAATAGGCAGCTGAATTTTATTATTATTGTATAAACTGAAATTTTTATATTATAATAAATTTATTACTTACAAATGAAGAGGTGTGTATGAAAAAATTTATAGTGGATACTTCCGATACATATTATCTGAATGAAATTTACAGTGATATTGATAAATTATGCAGCAGATACAGCCATATTCTGAGCAAATTCACAATAGGCAAAACTGTTGAAAACCTGGATATCGTCGCTTTAAAATTAAGCAGTAACAATACCCTGCCTAAGCCTTCAGTGCTCTTTGTGGGCGGCATTCATGCACGGGAGGACTTTTCCGTAATGCTTTGCATGAAGATGGTTGATTATTATTGCCATCATTATATGGAAGAAAAGCAGTTTGACGGATATGATGTGAAGAGTATATTGGACACAGTTGATATGTATTTTATTCCTGTTGCAAACCCCGACGGGCTCAATATAGTGCATCATGGTCTAAAGGCATCAAAAAACTACGAAGCATTGAAAAATATGAAAATATGGGGTGAGGATCACACCTACTGGAAGGCTAATACCAACGGTGTTGATTTAAACAAAAACTTCGATGACGGCAACTGGGAGATACGCTCATGTGTTCCCGGCACGGAGGTTCCATGCTCAGACAGATTCAAGGGATATTCACCAAGCAGTGAACCGGAAACAAGTGCTCTTACGGACCTTTGCAATAAAATCAACTTTACACTAATGGTTACTTACCACTGCTCGGGAAATTGCACATTTTGGGCTGACAGTGGAACTCATGAGCTGTTTAACGGAATTGATGAAAGAATAATGGATGAGCTGCACTCCAAATATATATACAGGAAAACAAAAATAAGTCAGGACCCTAAGGTTTATGGGTGCGGATTTGAGAACTGGTTCAGAGCAAGAATGAAAAGACCTGCGTTTTGCATTGAGTTATCTCCGTTTGTGGAGGGTGGAAGGCAGCATCCGGATTATTTATTTGATGAATTAGTGTGGCAGCATGCAAAGACAACAGGATTGTTTTTTGCAGAAAAGGCGGCTGAGGTGTGTGATGAAATTTTCGGAAATGCGGAGAAATATGCTGCGTTGACAGAGTCAAAAAATTGATTTATAGTAATATATATTTTACATACTTTAACATAAGGAGCGTTATTGTAAATGAATGCAGAAATACTTTGTGTAGGTACTGAGCTTTTGCATGGAGACATAGTCAACACAAATGCCCAATATATATCTAAAAAATTAGCTGAAATAGCCATTGATGTACATTATCAGTCCGTGGTTGGGGATAATCCTGCCAGAATCAAGCAGTGCTTTGCCACAGCCTTTTCAAGAGCGGATGTGGTTGTATGCACAGGAGGTCTTGGACCCACTCAGGACGATATAACCAAAGATGTGCTTGCCGAATACTTCAATGTAAAAATGGTTTATGATGAGGAGAGCTACCATCATGTGAGAGAGATGTATTCACGGTTCAGAAAGGATTTTCCGCAGAATAACATGAGGCAGACATATTTTCCCGAAGGGGCTGTAATTCTCAATAACCCTAACGGTACCGCAAATGCTTGCATAATGAAGGGTGAGGCAGACGGAAAAATGAAAATAGGCATATTGCTGCCAGGACCACCTAAGGAAATGGAGCCCCTTGTGGATAATGAGGTAATTCCTTATCTGAAGCAGTTTTCCAATCAGGTTGTATACGGTGAGAAGCTGATAGTTATGAATATAGGAGAATCTGCTGCCGAGGAAATGATACTTGATTTAATCGAAAAACAGACCAATCCAACAATTGCCCCATATGCAGGAGCAGGCAGGGTTATTTTCAGAATTACCGCAAAGGCTGAAAGCAAGGAAAAATGTATTGAGTTGATTGAACCTGTAAAAGAAGAATTAATCAGCCGGTTCGGAAGTGAAAATGCATATGTAGCTGAAACAGGAAAGGTTGAAGATAAGGCTGCAGAACTTCTGCTGGAGAAAAATATAACTGTTGCCGTAGCCGAATCATTGACAGGAGGGCTGGTATCATCAAAACTCATCAGCTATCCGGGAATATCGAGGGTTTTTATGGAAGGCTTTGTTACATACAGCAATGAATCAAAGATCAACACACTGCATGTAAAAAAAGAAACTCTTGCAAAGCATGGTGCCGTGAGTGAAGAAACAGCAAAAGAAATGGCATATGGCGCCGCACAGGCTGCCGGAACAGACCTTGGGGTTTCAACTACCGGAGTTGCCGGTCCCGACGGAGGCTCGGAGGAAAAGCCTGTAGGCCTCGTATATATTTGTGTATATTACAACGGGAAATATAGCGTAAAAGAAATCAGAGCAACCGGCTCACGTGAGATTATAAGAGAGAGGACCGCTACCACTGCACTGGATTTAATCAGAAGCTGCATTGAAAAATAAATCTATAAACTTATATTTGCCACGGAATATTCCGTGGCAAATATTGCTCCATCTCTTCTTTTCTAGTCCTCTGCGGCCTCCAACACCTTACTGAATTCCTTCAATTTTTGATTTGCCAGATAGAATATTGTACTTTCAGGGTATTCGCCGTAAATGTCAGGTTCTCCTGCAGGCAGCCCTGTCAAAAGCTCTATTCCTTCTTCTATCTTTTTGACTGAATAAATATGAAATTTGTTGTTTTTAACAGCTTCTATAACTTCGTCCTTGAGCATGAGGTTATCTACGTTGCTTTCGGGTATTATTACTCCATTCTCTCCCGTCAGTCCTTTAAGTGAGCATATATCAAAGAATCCCTCTATTTTTTCATTCACTCCTCCTATTGGCTGTATTTCTCCCATCTGATTCACAGAGCCTGTCACAGCCAGACTTTGTCTCACCGATACCCCTGAGAGACTTGACAAAATTGCATATAACTCCGTACTTGAAGCGCTGTCGCCTTCAACTCCTCCATAAAGCTGCTCAAATGTTATCTGTGCCGTAAGCGCCAAAGGCTTTTCCTGCGCAAACTTTCCTCCAAGATAACCGTTAAGAGTTAAAACTCCCTTGGAATGTATGTTACCGCTCATCTCTGTTTCTCTTTCGATGTTGATTATCCCGTCACTTCCCGAATATGTGCGCGCGGTTATTCTTGATGGGAGACCAAAAGAGTATCCGGATGAACTCATTACAGACAGTCCGTTAACCTGACCCACCACTGCTCCTTCTGTGTCTATCAGAACCTTTTTGTGCAATATCTGCTGCTGCATTTTTTCCTCAATCATATTGGAGCGGTACTTCTTGTTTTTAATGGCCATTTCTACATGGACTGCATCAACAAATTCAGAACGGAATGCTCCTGACTCAGCAAGAGCAGATGCCTCGTATATAATTTCGCTCACAACATTAAACCTTGTTGACAACTTATCCTGACCGTCTGCCAGCCTTGAACCGAACTCTATGACTCTCGCCATGGCAGAGCAGTTCAGATGCTTCAGATTTTCTCTTTCACACATTGAGCCTATGAAGGAAACGTAATGCTGTATATTTTCAGGAGTTCTTTCCATTTCAACATCAAAATCCACGTTTACTTTAAACAGCTTTTTAAAATCCTCATCCATAGAAAGAAGGCTGTAGTAGTAATAGCTGCCCACCAAAATAACCTTGACATTTAGAGGTATAGGCTGGGGCTTCAGTGTAACCGTAGGTATGAATCGGCTCTGCTCTCCTATATTTTCCACACCTGCCTGCTTGTATTTCAAAGCTTTTTTCAAAGCCTCCCATGCATATGGGTCCATCACAAGATCCTTTGCCTGAAGTATAAGATATCCTCCATTTGCCCTGTGAATTGCGCCGGCCTTTATCATTGTAAAATCTGTCATGGTGGTCATCATTTGAGTTTTATATTCTATTTTTCCGAAAAGATTGTAGTAATACGGATTGCTTTCCGCAACCACAGGCGCTCCTTCGGTGTCCTCATTATTTATAAAGAGATTTACCTTATATCTGGTAAATGGGTTTTTACTGTCTTTAGTTTCTGCTAACCTTGTTTCATGCAGGCTTTCATCCTCTTCTTCCTCCTGCCTGTCTTCATCCCCTATGTCAACGGCATATTCATTCTTCAAAACTCTCGCACTGCTGAATATATATTGATTTTCAGCAGCATCCCTCAGTACCTTATCAAGGTAATCCGCAATTTCTTTTATATCTCTGTATTTGTCTTTTAATTGAAGGACAAGTGGTTCAGCAGCATTTAACGCCGTCTGCTTTTCTAAATCAACGGCCTGCTCTTCTGCGATTTTTTGAACGGTCTGTCCGTCTCGTATTTTTTCATCTATTTCAAGAGTTATTTTTGTTCTTTTAGACTCTATTTCTTCACGCACATCAACGGAAAGCTCATTGTACTCCTCCGGGGTTATAAGGCTATTTTCCTTTAAAGGAATAAGGAGAATCCTCTGCCCCGATTGTTGTATGCCGAAGCCAGCATCAGTTGCAATCTTTTCTATTTCCCTCAGCAATGATGCCATTTTTTCATTTGTTTTTCTGACAATGATGTCCTTTTTCTGCTGAAAGTTGCTGCCTTCAAAGGCCTTTGGTATATATACGGTCAGGTTTGCAATGAGTTTATCCATATCCTTCTGAAATACCTTTCCTTTACCGGGAGGCAGAGATATGGCCAGCGGTTTATCCCATTCGCTGAAGTTATTTATATAGCACCAGTCATAAGGAACTTCTCCGTTTTTCGCAATTTTTGAAACAACTGTCTGGGTGTAGGTGCTTTTGCCTGTTCCCTGAGGCCCTAAAACAAATATATTGTATCCCGGTGCTCTCATTGACAGACCGAACTCCATGGATCTGACCGCCCTGTCCTGACCTATTACACCATCAAGCACGCTGCCATCCTTTGACGTACTGCAAAACTTCAGTTCCTTTTCTATACTGCAGGTTTTTTTCAATTGTTCAACAGTCAATCTATATTTGTTTGCATTGCTGAGATTATCCATTTCGTCCTCCTTTATTTCATAGCATATTTTAAATATACCCGTGGAATATGGAGATAAACTATAAAATTTTTAATAATCACTATTTCAAAATTATATAAAATATGGTAATATAAGTATATAAATAGGTAGTAGCAGGGTATGGCTGACACTCTCCACAAGGGGAGGTGATGCCTGATGTTATCGATATATGAAACTTTAACGCTAATGATTGCTTTTGCAACATTGGTCACGTTTATCATAAAAGATAGCAAAAAAAGTAATTACTCTGCGGACCCAGAGTAATTACAAGTAACAACCTTGTTTTGAAAAAGGTCAGCCATATTTGGCCTACCTATTTATATCTTATGTAAATAATAACATAATTATACAAATAAATCAATAGAAAATTTACTTACTTATTTAATGCCTTGTTGGTTTGTCAAACATATGTTACACACTAGAGCTAAAAAAATCATCTAAAAC
>DAMAEI010000082.1:0-331 GCA_031997345.1 Sedimentibacter sp.
CGCAGAAGAACAAATATACCGGTTGCGGCAGAGTTTGCAAAGAATATGGCTAAGACGGTTCCTGTTTATTATGCGTCGGGTAATCATGAGCAGCTTTCAGGGCGATATTCTGAGATAAGGGATACTTTAATCGGATTAAATGTTAACGTTTTAGATAATTCATGTATATTATTAAATAAAAACGGAGATTTAATATCCATAAGCGGTATTATCGACCCCTCAGTGAATTTCAGCAAAAAGAATTATAATCCTAAAAAAAATACATCATATGTGAAAAGCAGCATAAATGAGGCCGTAGCGGATAAAAAAATATTTAACATTCTCCTTTCCC
>DAMAEI010000082.1:341-4263 GCA_031997345.1 Sedimentibacter sp.
GGAGTGCTTTCACCGGACCAGGGCTTTTTTCCTGAGTATTCGGAGGGAATGCACAGCCTGGGAGAGACAACGATGGTTGTCAGCAGAGGATTGGGTAACAGTCTTTTTCCGTTCCGTGTCTTTAACCGTCCGGAGTTGGTTGTTGTTACATTGAAATCAGAATAGTATTTTTGCTTGACGAATATTTTGGCGGTATAATCCGGATAACTTACGTTTGACATGGAATTCGTATTGCCTAAGATAAATTAAAGAAAAATTGTTAATACAAGGAGAAAACTTATGAAACCATCAATTAATTCAAACATTTCATTAATAGGAGTTGCTATTGACCTTGGAGCAGGCACACCGGGTGTAAGCCTCGGACCGGCAGCTATACGCTATGCAGGAGTTGTGGAAAGACTCACAAGGATAGGATATGGAGTAAAGGATGAGGGAGATATAGTTGCGAATAGACCGTTAAGCCCTTTGACTGACGGTATAAAGCTGAGATATCTGGATGAGGTTGCCAGAGTGAATACAGAATTGTGCAACAAAGTTTCAGATGCCATGAGTGACGGAAGATTTCCATTGGTGCTTGGAGGAGATCACAGCATTGCAATAGGAACAATTGCCGGCGTTTTACAGCACAAGAAAAATCTTGGAGTAATATGGTTTGATGCTCACGGAGATATAAATACTGAAGAAACATCACCTTCGGGCAATATACATGGCATGCCTATGGCAGTCAGCCTTGGATACGGTCATGACCGTCTCACATCAATCGGCGGCAATGATGCAAAGCTAAAAGCCGAAAATATTGTTTATATAGGATGCAGAGATCTCGACCATGGCGAGAGAAAGGTATTGAAAGAGCTTGGAATAACTGTGTTCACAATGCATGAAATAGACCGCTACGGTATGACTGAAGTTATAGAAAGAGCAATAAAGATTGCGGGTGAAGGCACTGATGGTATCCATGTAAGCTTCGATGTAGACAGCTTGGACCCTGCATATATTAAAGGTACAGGAACAAGAGTACCTGGAGGGCTCACATATAGAGAAGGACATCTTGCACTTGAAATGATAGCTTTATCGGAAAAGGTTGTAAGCGCTGAATTTGTTGAGGTAAATCCTATTATAGACATAAAGAATGAATCTGCAAAAACAGCAGTGGCTTTAATGGGCTCATTGCTTGGAGAATGGCTTATTTAAAAATTTATCCGCATCCTGAAAAGGGTGTGGATTTTTTCACAGCAAATTTGGGTCATTTGCTTATTTCATTATTTGTGACCTTCTCGGCTGTACAATAAAATGAAAATGCTCGTTATCAGTATCCAGTGGTTTTAAAGTTATATCAAGATTTGTTGTGATATCTTGGTAAATTTCTGTATATAAAACATACGCGTTGTAATGGCCCGGATGATATACGGTTATGAAATAGAAGTCTTTGCTGGTCGGTATAAGTTCATTAAGTATGGGTAATTCAACGACGGGTGTTTTTCCATCTTTATCTGTAAACAGCTGATGGAGCAGAGTACCTTCTCCCGTATCTGAATAATATCCCGAGACAGTGACTCTTGAAACTTTAACGATTGCATTTGATAAAGGCTCGGGGTGTCCTTCACCGAACACATTTACTATAAGTTTTCCTTTAGCTTCTTCATTTGTGTCCTGAACACACAACTTTTTACGAAGCATGTTTTTGGCGCAATAAGGTTTTATTAAAATCATCATTTAAACACCTCAATAGCTAATTATAGCTCATTATATGCACAAATAATTAAAAGGCTATAAATTTATTAATTTGAGAGGCAGCAGTATAAAATATCAATATATTATTGACTATTTACACAAATTAGGGTAATATCTTCTTACAAATTTTTACGGGAGACGGTTATGGATGGCAAAAAGGTTAGAGAAGTGCGCAAGCTCAAAGGGATGACCATAGAAGAACTTTCTTATAAATCAGGCTTTACCTCAAGCTACATATCACAGGTAGAAAGGAACTTGATTGAACCGTCATTGACTGCACTGGGTAAAATCTGCAAGGGTTTGAATATTTCGCCATATTATTTTTTTGATGATGGAAGCAATGTTGTTGTCACAAAAAAGGAAGACAGGCAAAAATTAATAATGCCTGGAAAAGATAATGAGTACGAATATTTGGTTCCTATAAGCGAAGAATATAAAAGTAAGGTAA
This sequence comes from Sedimentibacter sp., assembly GCA_031997345.1. Taxonomy (GTDB): domain Bacteria; phylum Bacillota; class Clostridia; order Tissierellales; family Sedimentibacteraceae; genus Sedimentibacter. The sequence continues at coordinate 2,521 of DAMAEI010000082.1, forward strand.
AAATGCGAATTTACAAATATATTCTTAATCCGGGAACATGGGACAGCGATAAATTTTCCATAATAGATTCTGATAAATGTGTAATAATAACAAAAGGAAAGTTAATAGTCAATTTTACCGAATACAATGAAATAATTGAGGAAGGTGACAGTATTTATATATGCTCTAATGTTCCTCACAAATTGTTTAATCCTTCAGACGAGAAAGTTGAAATGATATGTGTCGTTTCGTCCGAAGAATATTGAAGATTGTGTAAAAGAGGAGAAACATGGAAAAGAAATTTGAAGAAATTAAAGAAGAATTTATGAATGCGAGCCTGGATGAAAAAATAAAAATATATACCCATGCTCAAGGTCTTACTGTGGAGCAGTTTAAAGAGCTGCTTACATATTTCCCCATAAAGCATCTCGATAAGCTTGAGGAAGCAGTAAACGGTATTTAAAGGTATAAAATCACCTCCGTTGGAAACAATTTCATTGAGGTGATTTTTTTATGATTGAAAATAACAAAGATATTAAAAAGAAATTTATATCTGAGGATTTGGGAACGAGAAATTATTATGGATACAGGACGGATTTGGTATTGTCCAAGATAATGTTGAGCTTATTAACCTTTCTTGCAGTCTTTATTTTTACCGATGATATGATGTTTTCTGCTCTGATTTCGGCGGAGATATTTTTTATTTACACTCTGATAAATAAATATGGTGTTGAAAGAAAGAATAGAAACGGCAAAGAAAAATTATTATCAAGGATGAAAAAAGAGCATTTTAAAGTCAGGGTTGACGAAATGAATACAGATGCTTTTGAAATGCTGGTGAGTTTTCTGTTTGAAAAAAAAGGGTGCAAAGGTATAGTCAAAAAAGGAAGAAGGATGTTTTTAGCGGAAAAGGACGGAATTATAGAATGCATCAAGGTATATAAGCTTTATGACAACATGGAGCTTGAAAAGACAGATATAAGAAGCTTAGTTGTATTTATGCGGCAAAACAGTATAAGAACTGCACACATTGTATCAACGGCCCCATTGAGCAAGGAGGCTTCAGAATTTTTAGAGAAATATAAAGAAAAAATTAATACAGAAATCATCGGTATGGAGGAATTATTCCATATGGCGGAAGAATCCGGTATACTTCCCGGAAATAAGTATTTCTACAATAGAATTAATGAAGGTAAGTACATTAAGAAAAAGAAAGTGCATCTGAAAAAGAATGTATTTGACAATAAAAAAACACTTATGTATGTTGCGTCAGCCATCTTCTTCTATGTTACTTCTATATTGATGCCGGGTAATTATCTAGCAAGATATGTATCTCTTTACTTCATACTGCTGACATGCATCAGCTGCTTTTATTACCTATGGGCGAGGTATATTTCCATCAGCTTGAAAAATTAACCTTAATATTCTAAAAAAATGAATTTAACCATTGATTAAATTTCTCATGTATATTATAATTTTTTTGAAATATAAAATACGAAGGAGAATTAACAATGAACTTTCAATGTACAGTTGGTTTATCAAACAAACATGTTCACTTAAGCAAGGAGCATATTAATATATTATTTGGTGAAGGACATGAGCTTACACCTTTTAAAGATTTAAGTCAGCCCGGTCAGTATGCCTGTGAAGAAAAGGTAGACTTAGTCGGACCAAAAAGAACTATTCCTGGAGTGAGAATTTTAGGACCTGCGAGAAAGGAGTCGCAAGTTGAAATTGCTCTTTCTGACGGCTTCACACTTGGGC
>DAMAEI010000082.1:4273-12679 GCA_031997345.1 Sedimentibacter sp.
TGAGGGAACCCCGGGAATCAAGCTTGTGGGACCATGCGGAGAGGTTGAATTGTCAAGAGGAGTTATTGCTGCAGCAAGACACATTCATATGCATACTTCAGATGCTGAAAAGTATAGCCTGAAGGACAAACAGCTCGTTAAGGTTAAAGTTGGAGGACCGAGAGGATTAATATTCGAAAATGTATTGATCAGAGCACATGAGACATTTGCATTGGATATGCACCTGGATGTTGAAGAAGGAAATGCTGCTGGATTAGCAAACGGTGATGTTGTAGAGGTTATTACAGAGTAATTTACAATAAAAAGCAGAAGCGTAAGCTTCTGTTTTTATGTAGTGGAATACGGAGGAAAAATGGATTTTTTGCCAATAAACACAGATGATATGAAAAAAAGAGGGTGGGAACAATGTGATTTTATTTTTGTCACAGGGGATGCTTATGTAGACCATTCTTCTTTTGGAGCGGCTATTTTATCGAGACTTCTGGAACGGTACGGATATAAGGTGGGCATTATTGCACAGCCGGACTGGAAGAATATAAATTCATTCAAAGTACTGGGAGAGCCGCGGTTGGGGTTTCTGGTTAACTCAGGTAATATTGATTCAATGGTAAATCATTATACTACGTCCAAGAAAAAGAGAAACACAGATGTATATTCACCGGGAGGCAAAGCAAACATGCGACCCGACAGAGCGGTCAGTGTATATTCCAACCGTATAAGAGAAGCCTATAGGAATTCACCTGTTATTATAGGCGGAATTGAAGCAAGCCTGAGGCGTTTAAGCCACTACGACTATTGGAGCGACAGTGTAAAAAGATCCGTATTAATGGATTCAGGTGCGGATTTATTGGTTTACGGCATGGGAGAAAAAGCAATTATTCAGATTGCCGAGGCTCTTGAATCAGGCATACCTGTCAATGAGATTACTTTTGTCAACGGAACCGTATACAAGACAAAGGACAGAGAGAGACCATATGACCCCATATTCCTTCCTGCCTATAATGAAGTTGCTTCGTCAAAGAAAAAATATGCGGAAAGCTTTAAAATTCAATATGAAAATACAGATTCCATAATCGGAAAAACATTGATGGAACAGTATGATACGGTGTTTGTTGTTCAGAATCCTCCTATGGAACCTTTGACAATGCAGGAACTGGATGACATATATGATTTGGACTACATGATGGATTATCATCCTGTATACAAAAGCTCCGGAGGAATCCCTGCATTAAATGAAATAAAATTCAGCATAACAAGTGTGAGAGGCTGCTTCGGCGGCTGTAATTTCTGTGCTCTGACCTACCATCAGGGAAGAGTTGTCCAGGGCAGGAGCCATGAGTCCATACTTAGAGAAGTTGATGGAATGAAAAAGGATAAAGAGTTTAAAGGATATATACATGATGTGGGAGGGCCTACTGCAAATTTCAGGTTCAGGGCATGCAGCAAACAGGAAAAGCATGGCGTGTGCAAGGACAGAGAGTGCATGACGCCGTCAAAATGCAGGAATCTCCAGATTGACCACAGTGATTACATTGAGCTTCTCAGAAAAATAAGGAAAGTTGAAGGGGTTAAAAAGGTCTTTGTTCGTTCCGGAATAAGATACGACTATGCAATATATGACAGCAGCGACGAGTTCATAAATGAATTGTGCCGTCATCATGTCAGCGGCCAGCTCAGGACAGCGCCTGAGCATGTATCGGAACATGTATTAAAATTAATGGGCAAGCCTTCAATAAGCACATATAATCAATTTGTAAAGAAATTTTATGAGGTTAACAAAAAAATAAACAAAGAGCAGTATATTGTGCCATACTTTATTTCTTCTCATCCGGGCTCAAGGCTGAAGGATGCCATAGAGCTTGCGGAATATATAAGGGATATGGGTCACATACCGGAACAGGTTCAGGATTTTTATCCCACGCCGGGGACATTGTCCACCTGCATGTATTATACGGGGTTTAATCCTTTGACGGGAGAGGAAGTCTATGTTTCCAAAAGCAGTGAAGAAAAAAGAATGCAAAGAGCGCTTCTGCAATATAATAAAAAAGAAAACTATGACATAGTATTTAAAGCGCTGGAAAAAGAAAACAGAAATGACCTGGTGGGATATGGTCCAAAATGTCTTATAAAACCAAGAAAATTTTAAAGTTACATTCATTAATTTTAAGTGTTTTTTAATAATTAACTTATTGCAAAATCTTTTATAGTAAGTTAATATTAAATATGAAATATAAAAATAGAGGTACTAAATGAACAGAAAAATCAGACGCAGAAGAAAAAGAATAAGGTTGCTGTCCATAGGCTTGCTGATTATCGCATGTATTTTTGCGGCTTCCTTAGCTACCGGCAAAATAGGCGGTAACGATAACGGACCTGGAGATATTATCGGAACAGATAAGGAACAGGGTAAAAATACGGAATCCCCTAAGCCCAGTGAACCGAAAAAGCCCGAAATTAAAGAAAATATAACTGTGAATTTAAAGGCCACCGGAGATATTATGTTTCATCCCTCACAACTTGACGGAGCATATGACCCGGCAACAAAGACATATGATTTCAGGAACAGCTTTAAGGCAGTTAAGGAATTGTTTCTGAATGCAGATATAGCAATAGGCAATTTTGAAGGAACAACAGCAGGCAACAGCGTTTATGCATACCAGGGATATCCGTTGTTCAACGCTCCCGATGAAGTCCTTGATGCAATCAAGGAAGCGGGATTTGATGTTTTATCAACTGTAAACAATCACTGTCTTGATACAAGGAAGGCAGGAGTTATCAGAACAATCGAACAGATAAAAGCAAGAGGCATGGATGCTGTTGGAACATATGTGAGCGAGCCTGAAACAAGGGTTCTCATGAAGAATGTAAAGGGAATAAAGATTGCGTTTTTAGCCTACACGGAAATGGTAAACGGGCTTGAATCCACCATGAAACCTGAAGATCTTGATTCAATGATAAATATAGTAAATGAAGAAAAAATATTTGAAGATATTGCTTATGCAAAGGAAAAAAATGCCGATATAATAATTGCAAGCATGCATTGGGGCGATGAGTATGCCAGAATGCAGGCAGGCAGACAGGAAGTGCTGGCAGATAAATTGCTTTCTGCAGGAGTTGATATAATTTTGGGAAGCCATCCGCACGTGATACAGCCGGCACAAAGACTGGAATACGACGGAAAAACTAAGTATGTGATATACTCTATGGGGAACTTCATATCGAACCAGAGAATAGAAACTCTGGTACCTTACGGAATCGGAGAGGAAATTTCCAAGTATACGGAGGATGGAGTAATAGTTGATATCAATATTGAGAAAAACGGTGAAACAGGAGAGGTAACAATAAAAGATGTAGGATACATACCTCTTTGGGTATACAAGGGAACAACAGCGGACGGAAACACCGAGCATGTTGTGTATCCCATAATGGAATATATCGAAAGCAGTGACATAAATGACAAGGCAAAAGCAAGAATGCGGAGATCATTAAATGATACTGCAATGCAGATGAAAGTATTGCAGGGGAGTTCGACAGAGTAATCAGAAATAAAATCGGGGATGTGGCGGTATGGAACAGGTTAAATTAATTTTTGCGAACATTGGAATAAACAGCATAGTGGACATAGGAATCGTATACTATGTGCTATACCACGGATACTTACTTATTCGTGACATGAGGGCAAAACAGCTTGTTAAGGGTATTGTTCTCTTAATTGCGCTTATTCCAATATCAGATTTATTTGAACTTCATATGGTGAAATATATTTTGAACCATACATTTCAGGTAGGAGTCATAGCCCTGGTGGTTGTATTTCAGCCTGAAATCAGAAGAGCGCTGGAGTACATAGGAAGAACCTCGTTCTCACTGTCAAATCTTGAGAAAAATGCTCAGACATCCGCACAAGTTATAAAAGAAATTGTTTCGGCAACATCGTCCCTGGCAAGGCAGAAAATAGGTGCATTGATCATATTTGAACAAAAAATAGGACTTACTGATATTTCTGAGAGCGGGACAAAGCTTAATGCAAATATTTCAAGTGGATTGCTGATAAATATATTTATTCCCAATACTCCGCTGCACGACGGTGCTGTAATAATTAAAGACTATACAATAATGGCGGCAGGGTGCTTCCTGCCATTGACTGAAAACAACCTTCTCTCAAAGGATATAGGGACAAGACACAGAGCTGCAATAGGAATGACGGAAAAATCTGATGCCATTGCCCTGATTGTATCTGAGGAAACCGGATATATCTCATATGCTGTTGAGGGAAGACTTTACCGAAATGTTCAGATAGAGGAGCTTGAATACCTTCTGTCCGGAATTTATATGGATAACGACAAGGTAAATTTGTTTGATAAATGGAGAAGCAGAAATGAAGATAAAAAACGATAAAATATTAGTGCAGGCGGCCTGTATTGTAGTTTCTGTAGCATTTTGGGTATTTGTGATGTTCCAGCCTGACTTGATGAAAAGTGAAACAATTGCGAATATTCCTGTTACCATTAGAAATCTCAGCGCTTTGGAAAATGCAAATCTTATTCTGATGAATTCAGATAAAGATCACTTTACGGTAAATGTCAAGGTTCAAGGTACTATTGCACAAATAAGCAAGCTGAGCAAAGGCGATTTTTCAGCATATATAGATGTGCTTGGATTTTCAGAGGGAATAACAAATGCTAAAGTAGAGGTGTCCGGTCCGAGCAGCGTTTCAATTGTAAGCAGCAGCCCATACCAGATAGCATGCAACGTTGAGGGTATAATATCAAAGGTAATGGATGTGGATATCCAATATGAAGGGAATCAAGCAACCAGCTACTACAGGGCTCTTCCTCTGTCAAATCCGTCCTCGGTTAAAATCACGGGACCGAGAAGTATTGTTAATGCGGCTGCCAAGGCAGTGGCTACAGTCAATATAAGTGAAGCAGCAGACACTGTAGTGAAGACTGTTCCTGTAAGGGTATATGACGGTACAGATGCGGAGATATTCATGTCTGCTCCCATTGACAATGTTGAGGTTACTGTGCCTGTATATCCAACAAAGTATGTGGAGATTATTCCTGATGTGACAGGTGTGCCTGAGGAAGGCTACCAGCTTTCTGATGTGACCGTAAAGCCGGATAAGGTGAGAATAGCTGCGAGAAAGGACATATTGGATACAGTTAAGGAATTGAAACTTAGTCAGCTGGATATTTCAGGTGCATTCAACAATATACTTTCACCAAGAGAAATTTTGGGGACAGATGGATTGATAATTTTAGATCTGAAAACTGATCCGGTGGTAAATGCAGTTGTGGAAAAAATCACGGAGAAAGAGTTTATATTCAAGGCGTCGGAAATCAGATTCGATAATCTGAAGCAGGGTCTGAAAGCCATAGTGTCAGAGCCTGAAACTGAAGTTTCGGTAATTGTAACCGGAGGTGCCGGTGTTATAAATAAGCTTGCCAAGGGTGATCTGATTCTCAGTTCTGATGTAACGGGAGCGGATATTGGAGTGCATGACTTTAAAATACAGTGTGTTATTGACGCAAAGTTGAACAGCATAGCTATGACACATGAAACTATAAGAGTTGAAATAACAGAAGCGTCAGAAGATAGCGCTGCAACTGACGAAGTGCAGGAATAAAGATGAAAAATATGAATATTGAAATGAACACAATGGATTATCAGGGAATGCTGGAGGCTGTGCTGCTGGCAACGCAGGATGCAATAAGCGTTGTAAACGAAAAGGGCGAACATATACTTGTAAATCCGGCGTACACGAAGATAACAGGCCTCGAATATGAGGAAGTAATAGGCAAAAATGCTCTCTATGACATTGAAGAGGGCGAAAGCCTTCATCTTAAGGTTCTTTCAACAAAAAAACCGGTTGAAAATACAAAGCTCAAAATACGCCCCAGCGGTAAGACGGTTGTGGCTCAGGCTGCACCAATTATTGTGAATGGCATTTTTAAGGGAAGTGTTGCAGTTCTTCACGATATGTCAGGAATAAAGGATCTGACCGACAAGCTGAATAAGGCGGAAAAAAAGTTAAGAGAGCTGACTTATAAATACAAGCCTGAGGACATAATAGGCAAGTCCGAAGTGATAGCAGAAGTGCGTAAAATGATTGAAAAGGCAGCGAAGGTCCCAGCAACAGTGCTTTTAAAGGGCGAAAGCGGAACGGGAAAGGAGCTGTTTGCCAATTCAATCCATGCTCAAAGCAGGAGGAGTGAAAATAATTTTATAAGAGTGAACTGCGCGGCTCTTTCAGATTCACTGCTGGAGAGCGAGCTTTTCGGATATGAGGAAGGATCGTTTACCGGAGCGCTGAAGGGCGGCAGGAAGGGACTGTTTGAAGAGGCAGACAAGGGAACAATATTCCTCGATGAAATATCTGAAATAAGCATGAATACTCAGGCAAAGCTTCTCAGGGTTCTGCAGGAAAAGGAAATAATGAGAGTCGGAAGCAATTATTCTATTCCTATAGATGTGAGAATTATAACCGCAACCAACATTGATTTAACAAAAGCAGTAAGGGAAGGCAGGTTCAGGGAGGATTTGTTTTACAGGCTCAACATACTTCCCATAATGATTCCTCCTTTGAGAGAAAGAAAGGAAGACATACCCCTGCTCATAAAAAATTTCATAGCTAAATTCAATGATGAGTATGGAAGGCATATATTGAATATATCCGATGATGCTATAAATAAGCTCATTGATTATGAATGGCCGGGAAATGTAAGAGAACTGGAAAATATAATAGGGCGCTCAATAATAAATATGAATATAAATGAGCGTGTGATTCAGGCAGAGCATCTTCCTCAGCTTCTGGCGGGAAAGAAAAATTCAAACGGCATGGAAACAAGAGCTCAAGAGAGTGAGTTTGTAACTTTGGGCGATGTAGTTGACAGAGCTGAAGCTGACTATATTAAAAATGTATATGCAAGGCTGAATAAAAATAAGACTGAAACTGCAAAGGTGCTGGGTGTATCTCTCAGATCTCTGTATTATAAAATGGAAAAATATAAAATCAATTAATGTGCAATAATTTGCAAAAAAGTTTTGCTTGCAAATTATTGCATGCAAAAAAATGCGAGAAAAAAATTCTAATATAATCAGTCATAAGGCAAATGGCATCCGGACTTTGAAATATCAAGGTCTGGATTTTTTTATTGCATGCAGCCTCGGCTGGCACGAAAATTGCTCATATTAATATGAGGTGAGAATGTGAAAAAGTTTGAAGAAATAATAGAATACGCTCGAGAACGAGCAGGAGCTGAAGGGCCTAAGAAAATTGCAGTTGCGGTTGCACAGGATGAAGATGTGCTGAAAGCTGTGAAAGAAGCTGTAAATGAAAATATATGTGTACCTGTTCTTGTGGGTGACAGAGAAAAAATAGCAGCTATATGCGGTGAAATACAGTTTGACATTAGTGACATCGAAATAATTGACGAAAAGGATGGAACAGAAGCCTGCAGGAAAGCAGTGTCTCTCGTAAGCAGTAAAAAAGCTGATATCGTCATGAAGGGTTTAATAGACACCTCAATTATTTTAAAGGCTGTTCTGAACAAGGAAATAGGCCTGAGGACAGGCAATGTATTGAGCCATGCCGCTGTTTTTTCTGTAGACACATATCACAAATTCTTCATAGTTACGGATGCTGCCATGAGCATAGCACCTGATGCCGATGAAAAAAGACAGATAATTGAGAATTCCGTAGTGCTCAGCCGTGCGTTGGGAGCAGAGATTCCAAAAGTTGCCGTAATTTGTGCAAAGGAAAAAGTAAATCCCAAGATGCAGGCAACGCTGGATGCACAGGAGCTGGTGCAAATGCAACAGGATGGAAGGATTTCAGGCTGCATAGTGGAAGGACCATATGCCCTGGACAATGCAATTTCCAGAGAAGCAGCAAAAATTAAAGGAATTGAAGGAGAAGCTGCCGGCGAAGCGGACATACTGCTTATGCCAAATATCGAAGCAGGAAATGTTCTGTACAAGGCGCTTACATATCTTGCTAACGCTGATAACGCAGGAATAATCCTTGGAGCAAAGGCGCCCATAGTGTTGACATCAAGAGCAGACTCAGATAAAGCCAAGTTAAATTCAATTGCTTTGGCAGTATTAGTTTCAGCATTCAGTATTTAGCATTTAGCATTTATAAGGAGAATAAAATGAGACAATTAATTATTAATCCGGGAAGCACATCCACTAAAATTGCTGTCTTTGAGGATGAAAGCCCTGTTTTTGAAACCACCCTCAGACATTCGAACGAGGAGCTGGCGAAATTTTCAAGGGTTGCTGAACAGTTTGAATTCAGAAAAGAATTAATTATCCAAGCTCTGAAAGAAAACAATATAGCTCTCAAATCACTGGATTCTGCGGTGGGAAGGGGCGGTCTCTCAAAACCCATTGAGGGCGGTACCT
>DAMAEI010000083.1:0-889 GCA_031997345.1 Sedimentibacter sp.
TTGCTTTCAAGTTAAGAGGGCTTTCGGGATTAATCATAAGTAAAAACATGGAGTCCTGATCAATAAATCCCGTAAGATGGAGAGCGCTGCTTATAAAATATGTGAGTATGCCTGCTGCAGCAAGACCGCCCATATTTCCTACTATGGCACAAAGAGTCTTTTTCTGAATTCCGTTAATAATTAAAAGGCTCGTAAAAATAATGAATATACAAATTATAACGGATGAAGCATATATGTTTCTGCCATTCAATATTGAAGGTATGAAAACCATAAAAATTGCCATACACGTTATTATTAATGATATTATTGTATTTATGCCCTTTTTTCGACAGACAATTATAAGCAATGCGAAAAATGCCGCTATCAGTGCAATTATGGCATCTGTTCTGTAATATTCAACTAATGTCCATACATTTTCTTCAATATTTGTCCTGGAGCTGAGCAGCGAAATGATTATTTTATCACCGACTTCAACTTCTTTTGGATTGATCCCTACTGCTTCATCGATAAATTGATATGATTCCACCACATTGGATTTTAAATCAGAGCCCTTGATTTCAGCTGTAAACCGTATAGTCTTTGAAGACATCTTTTCATAGCCGTAGTCTATTTCTTCTTCTGTTACGTCATCCACCGAAACAACAACAGCCCTATAGGAGCCGATGCTGTTCTCGCTGTTTAGCTCGACTCTATTCATCCTGTAGCCTGTAAATATGAATATAAAGGAAAAAAGCAGCGTTAAAATATATATAGCAATATTTTTGTTTTTATGTAGTTTTAAATTTTCCATGATTACCTCGTAACAAATTCATTTATAAAATATTAACATACTTCATGTTCATAATCAAATTTTATTTCAAATTGGTATTGCATTAAAAAAATTGTTCTG
>DAMAEI010000083.1:899-2508 GCA_031997345.1 Sedimentibacter sp.
ACAGGATAAAGTTAATAGATTACTATGATTGGAAGCAGTAGGTTTGTACATATTTTCAGAGAGCAGCCGGATGGTGTAAGGCTGTAATATAAGAACTGAACTCGTCCATGAGTATTTGAAGCGAACAGAGTAGTTTCAAACGGATAAAACCGTTATGTAATAGAGTGAGGCTTAGGCCTAATTTGGGTGGTACCGCGGAAAGTCTTCGTCCCAGCAGGATGAGGGCTATTTTTGTCGAAAAAAACATGGAGGGAATAATGAAAGCATACAATCCGATTGACATTGAAAAGAAGTGGCAGGAAATATGGGAGAAAAATGAAACATTTAAGGCTGATGACAATTCAGACAAAAAGAAATTTTACGGTTTGGTGGAATTTCCATATCCATCAGGAGTGGGTCTGCACGTAGGGCACATCCGTGCATACACATCTCTTGAGGTTATTTCAAGAAAAAGAAGACTGGAAGGCTACAACGTGCTGTTCCCTATAGGCTGGGATGCATTTGGGCTTCCGACGGAAAATTACGCAATTCAGACAGGAATTCACCCCAGAGTGGTGACAGACACAAATATAAAGGTGTTCACGCAGCAGTTGAAGGAAGCAGGCTATTCCTTTGACTGGTCAAGAACTGTTGACACAACAGACACAGAATTCTATAAATGGACTCAGTGGATATTTGTACAGCTTTTCAAGCATGGACTGGCATTCAAGGACAAAACATATGTAAACTTCTGTAACAGCTGTAAGGTTGTACTTGCAAACGAAGAATCTCAGAACGGAGTTTGCGACCGCTGCGGAAGCGAGGTTGTACAGCTTGAGAAGGATGTATGGTTCCTGAAAATAAGAGAATACGCTGATAAGCTTTTAGAAGGACTGAATGAAGTTGATTTCTTGCCGAGAATCAGACTTGAGCAGGAAAACTGGATAGGACGTTCCTACGGTGCAGAGGTTGATTTCAAATTGAAGGACACAGAAGACAAAATGAGAGTGTTCACAACAAGACCGGATACGCTGTACGGAGTAACATTCATGGTGCTTGCGCCTGAGCATCCATTCCTTGAAAAGTATGCTTCAAGAATAGCAAATATACATGAAATCCATGAATATCAGGAGCAGTCAAGAAAGAAAACAGAATTTGAAAGAGTTCAGCTTGCAAAGGATAAAACGGGAATTGAAATAAAAGGACTCACAGCAATAAACCCCGTATCAGGCAAGGAGGTTCCGGTGTGGGTTGCCGATTATGTTATGATGGGCTACGGAACAGGAGCTGTAATGGGCGTGCCTGCCCATGACTCAAGAGACTGGGAATTTGCTAAAAAATTCAACATCCCAATAATTGAGGTTATTGAAGGCGGCAATGTTCAGGAAGAAGCCTTTACTGACGTTGAAGACGGAATATTGGTTAACTCGGATATATTAAACGGTCTCAGAGTTAAGGAAGCAATCACAAAAATAATTGATTTCATAGAAAAAAACAATCTGGGCGAACCTAAGACGAACTATAAGATGAAGGACTGGGCGTTCAACAGGCAGAGATACTGGGGAGAGCCTATTCCCATAATCCATTGTCCTCACTGCGGAATGGTTCCTGTGCCTGAAGACCAGCTTCC
>DAMAEI010000083.1:2606-3333 GCA_031997345.1 Sedimentibacter sp.
ATGTGAAGTGCCCTGTTTGCGGAGGGGATGCCAAGAGAGAGACAGATACAATGCCTCAGTGGGCAGGCTCATCCTGGTATTTCCTGAGATATATAGACCCTCGCAATCACGATGCCATAGCATCAAAGGAAAAATTTGATTACTGGGGACCTGTAGACTGGTATAACGGCGGTATGGAGCACGTTACAAGACATCTTATTTATTCAAGGTTCTGGCACAGATTCCTTTATGATATAGGTGCGGTTCCATTCAGAGAGCCTTATGCTAAAAGAACAGCTCAGGGCCTTATACTTGGATCTGACGGAGAAAAAATGTCTAAATCAAGAGGCAATGTTGTAAATCCTAATGATATAATCGAAGAATTCGGAGCAGATACCTTAAGAGCATATATCATGTTCATAGGCGACTATGAAAAGTATGCAATATGGAACGATTCCAGCGTAAAGGGCTGCCGAAGATTCCTGGACAGAGCGTGGAAATTGCAGGATATGCTTACTGACGAAGAAGGATATACCAAAAAGCACATGACGTTGATGCACAAAACAATCAAAAAAGTAAGCGAAGATTATGAGGCAATGAAGTACAACACCGCCATTGCGACAATGATGAGCTTCGTGAATGAAGTAACTAATGACGGCTTTATCTCAAAGGATGAACTGAAAGCATTCCTGATGCTTCTGAATCCCGTCGCTCCTCACATAACAGAGGAGATATGGCAGGAACAGGG
>DAMAEI010000083.1:3377-9031 GCA_031997345.1 Sedimentibacter sp.
TGGTGGTATGCTGAACCAGGCAGAATGGCCGAAGTGGGACGAAGAAAAGACAGTTGATGATGTAATTGAACTTCCTGTTCAAGTAAGCGGAAAAGTAAGAGGTAAAATAAGCGTTTCGAAGGATGCAAATCTTGAGGAAGCAAGAAAGCTTGCAATGCAGGATGAAAATATCAGCAAGCATATTGAGGGGAAAACAACGGTTAAGGAAATATATGTACCGGGCAAAATATTTAACATTGTTGTTAAATAAAGTAAAGAGAAGAAAAAAATAGTTGACGACATGGTTTGCATACTATAATATTTCATGCAATGGCAAACTTTTCAAAAGAAAAGGACGCAAAGCATGAAGTCTAAGGAATGAAAATTCTATGATGGTTCGGCCGCTAGTAATAGTGGCCGTTTTTTTGTGTTTATTATTAAAATGTTTGGGTATAAGTTGTATCGGGCCTTAAACTGAGAATTAAATAAAAGTTAATTAAAAGTAAAGAAATTTTAAATATTTAAAAACTTTTTAAGTCTGCCAAACGTCTATATATAGATTTGGATATAAAAGATTATATACATCTGATATTATTCAAATTATCATACTATAAAATTGAAAGAGAATACTATGGGACATATAGGTACAATAATTGAAAAATACAGACAATCTATTGGAATGAGCCGAAAAAGGCTGGCAGAAGACATCTGCTCTGAAAAGTACATATACCTTATTGAAAAGGGAGAGCGCACACCATCCGTGAATTTGCTTAAGCTCATCGGAGAAAGAATGGGAGTGTATCTATTTGGATTTTATACTTATATAGATTGTGAAGATCCATTGGGTGTAAAGGAAAAAATGAAGCTATTTCATATGTGCCGAATAAACCTTGATTTTGAAGTTCTTAAAAATGCCACAGTTCAGGCTGAAAATATGCCAGACTTTAAAAACAAGCCATGGTGTTTTGAAATAGTGCTGAACAAGATTTATAATATGATGTTTGAAGAAAAAAGATGTGCAGAAGCATTGCTTCAATTAGAAACTTTGATAAAGGAAGTAAAGTCGTACAAAGTTTCGGATATATTTTTAGTAAATGCTTACACTCTTACGACAACATGTGCACTTGTTACCATGGATGTAGATATTGCAAAGGATGCGGCAATTCGTGCCCACGAAATTATACAAAACAATTATGATATTGAGCTATACGATCAACTTCTTACAAAAGTAACTGTCAATCTGATGGGAGCACTCTATTTAAGCAACGAAATGGATGATGTTATAGAAAAAGGCAAGGAGCTTATCCGTGTAAAACAAAGCCGTGATTCATACGGAAAAATCCATTTTATCTATATGTTTATGGCTCTTTCATACTATGCAAAAAATCAATGGGATGAAGCTTTAATATGTTTAAAAAAAGCGATACACTTTCTCATGGCGGAAAACAAGCCGTTGGATGTCAATTTTATTGCCTTAGACGGAAGATTCCGAACAATGCTGGATGACCTCAGCTCCTATTCGGAGATAATAGATTATTTCAGAAAAGAATACAGAGTGTGATCAAAAAACATCGGTCACAATATGTAATTACAGAAGTACGCGGTAACAATTGTTCCATACAAAAATTACCTCACTTGTGATAGAATAGGTGGAATAATATTGTAATTAAGACGTAAAAATGCGGATTTTCATTTATATGTACAAGCCTGAATCAACGGGCGGAAATGTAATTACAGCTTATGGCTGTAATATTAACGGTGTTATTTACAAGCGTTACGCTTTTAAATAAAAAATACAAAATATAATTTCGAAAGAAAGGAGGAAAGAGAAATGGAAAAGATAAAAAAAGCAAAGAATATCAGTATTGTTCTGTTGTTCATGATGGTGTTTCAGTTGATGATGCCTGTTAATTTTGCTTATGCTGCAGGGGGAAATGTTGAAGGACAAATTGATGCGAGCAAGACTACTATTAATGTTAAAATAAATAGTAAAGGTCCTGTGGACGGAAAGTTTGAAAATGTTGTAGCTGATTCCACAATTGAAATGTCCTATAAGTTTGCGTTTTTAAACGAAAAAGACGGCGTAGACTTTAATTATGAACCGGGAAATTATTTTTATGTGAATTTTCCTGATCCAATTAATATCAGTAATCTAAGCCCGCGGATCCTTAAAATGGAAGGCTTAGAAATTGCAACTCTTGAGATGGATGGAACCAAGGCTAAAATAACATTTATAGAAGGTGTTTTAACTGTTCCGAGTGATATTGAGGTAAATTTCAATGCCTCGGGTACGTTTGAAGAAAGCATACAAAATAGCGGAGGAGAGGTTGAAATTGACTTAGTGTACACCGGAACTACTATTAAGGTAGGTGTAATTCCTAAACCAACAAAGCCCGTTGATTTAACTTTAGAAAAATTAAATCCAACCGTGGACATCAATAATGGAGAGATATCTTGGACCGTTAAAGTGAGGCCAAAGAATGTAGGAGAAACTGCTAATAATGTAATCCTAAAAGATTTCTTTACTACTGAGAATCATACCTATTTGGATGAAACATTTAAGGTTAATGGTAAAACGGTTACCGGTTCCGCTATTGTGGATTCTACGACTTCAGGTTCTGCTATTAAATATACGGATTATGGATTTGAGTATACCTTTCCAGAGCCGATAAGCAATGAGCAGATAATTACTTATAAAACTAAAATAGATGTTAATAGTTTTAAATCTGAAGGCAAAAACGGTAGCACAAACATTGTTTATAACAATAAGGTTTCTGCCTATATGGGAGATCAGCATAAGGGTGATAAAGAGAGCAGTACTACGATTGACTGGATTAACAAAAGTAGAAAGCTTGTTGATGGTGATCGGAAGATAGAGTGGAAAGTGACTATCAATAATAAAGATGGATATCTAAATGACAAAGATCCAGTTAAAATTATTGATAACATTGATGCGAAACAACTCTTTGTTCCCAAAGATGATAGTAAATATTCCATGAAGCTGGAGTTAACAAAGGCTGATGGCAGCGTTGAGAGTATAATAGGTGCAGCTCTAACAAGTGCTATTGTTTCTGGAAATGAACTGATTTATACGTTTGATACAGACGTGGTGTTTACAAAGGCTGTCCTTACCTATTATACAGAAATAAATAATCCAAGTGCTAATTCTAATGATACTGCTACTTATACAAATACAGCAAAGCTTATCTGGGGTGCGAGCTCAACTGATGGCCCGTCGGATAGCAGCAGTATTGGCATTGGAATGGGAATAATAGACAAAAATTCAGATGGTCCAAATACCATAGACGGTAGTAGTGATATTATAATAAACTGGACTGTTTACATAAACAAAAATAAAATTGTAATTGAAAATGCTGAATTTAAAGATAAAATTCCGGGCGGATTAATTTATGATGAAAATAGTTTTAAAATAGACGGTTTAGCTGTAACGCCTACTGCAATTTATACTCCTGAAACTGGAATGCTCACGTACAATATGGGGAAAATCGACAAAAAAACCCATACAATTACTTATAGCACTAAGGTTGATAAAAATAGCAGCGGATTGTTTGCTAACAATGTGAGTGGTATTAGTTTTAGCAATGAAGCGAAACTTTACAGTGGTAGTTTAATTGGTGGAGAGCAGAATGATAAAGTAGATCATAAGCTGAAGAGTGAAGTGATAAAAAAAGCTGTTATTAAAGGATACAACTACTTAACTCGAGAAGTTGAATGGGAAATTGTTGTCAACAAGAACAAAATTCCACTTACTAATGTAGGTGTAAGTGACATTATTCCTTTAGGAATGTCATTTATACCGGGAGAATTTTATGTCGATGGAACTAAAATCAGTATAGATAATCCTAAATTTGTTTACGTAGTTAAAGGCGATAATAATACAACTGATAATGATTCGTTTAGTTACTCCATTGGAAATATCGATAAAGAAGTAAAAATAACTTACAAAACTAAAGTTAAGGAAGATTATCTCAACTTAGAATCTAATTTTAATAAAACATTGCATTTTAAAAATAAAGCGACTGTTTATGCAGAAGGCCGCAAAGATGTAACCGTAGAAGTTGATACTACTATGGACAATACAGTAGTTGAGAAAAATGGAGAGCAAATTGCTGCGGATTTTGTGGAATGGTCTGTTCCTATTAACATCAGTAAACTCACAATTGGTGGGCCTAATCAAGGAATTACATTAACAGATGAATTGCAAGAAGGACTTTCTCTTGATGTAAATTCTGTTAAATTGTACAGATTGAATATAGCATCAGATGGTAGCTATACAGATGCAGAAGTGATTGACTTTAGAGCAGATAATGAAAATTATTCGATGAGTTACAACTCTGCCAGCCGAAAATTTGAATTTACATTTAAGAATGGTATGTCGGATGCTTACAGGCTTGAGTTTGTAACAGACGTACTTGTTGATTCCATTACCATTAGAAATTCAATTAATTTTAATGGACAGGGCAAATCAACTACTTCTGATGCAGATGATCTTGAAGTGAATGTAAATAATTTTGATGGTGGAGCAGGAGGAACAAGCGGAGCACTAAAAGTAATTAAGGTTGATGAAAATGGGAATCCTTTGTCAGGTGCCAAGATTTTGGTGCATGATAAAGCTAAAACTCCAAGGTTTACATTTGAGACCAATTATCAAGCTGAACATACAAAAACAGGATTGGCTTTTAGGTGGTATTATTTTGAGGAACTGGAAGCACCAGCAGGATATTTTATCAATGAAAACATAGAGCCGGTTAAGATTAATAGCTCAGTTGAACAAGTTGTTAGAATAGAAAACATAAAAGCCGTTGCCGGATTTAGTTTTATTAAGCAGGACTCTGAAGGTAAGGTGATACCAAATATGACATTTACACTATCTGGCGTTGATATTTTTGGAAACAGTATAAATATCAGAAAAAATAGTGATATTAATGGTATTGTATCTTTTGAAAATATTCATGTAGGGGAGTATAAGCTTAATGAAGAAACAAAGGCTGGATACAAGGAGCTGCCACCTATTGATGTTAAGCTTGAAAGACATTCAAACCAAAAAGAAATGGTAATTACATTTAATGGAGAAGCTTATGATCCAGATGATTTGCCGGTTGTGAAAAATGAATTTACAGAGATTTATGGAGAAATAATTGTAAATAAAGTAGATAAAAATCAAGAGCCATTACCTGGAGCTGAGTTTACGCTTTATAAACAAGAAAATGATGAAGTAATTGGCGAACCAAAGATAAGTAAAGCAGACGGAACAGTTAAATTTGAAAATGTGCCATTGGGTGAGTACTACATAGTTGAAACAAAAGCTCCTGATGGATATTTGAGATCAACAGTAGTAGTAGATGTTACTGTAGAAAGAGACAGCGACCCTTCAAAGACTAAAGTATTGTATTCAATAACGGGTTCTGAGTCTTCCTCGATAGAGCCGATTATAGAGAATAAATCCATAGATTTCGCTCTTAATAAAAAAGATGTGAATGGTGTACTTTCAGGAATAGAATTTAAATTGTACAAAGAAGGCGAAACAGAAGCGTTTATGACTAAAAATTCTGATGCTGTTGGAGATGTTGAATTTACTGTAATTCCTGCAGGTAAATACTATATTAAAGAAACGACACCTTCGACACATAAACCGCTGGAAAAAGAAATTATTG
>DAMAEI010000083.1:9041-12314 GCA_031997345.1 Sedimentibacter sp.
ATTGTTGAAATTGTTATAAACAATAATGAAGAGTTAGAGATAACTTTCTCATACAGCGATAATTCAGAAGTGGAAATAGACGAAAGTGGTAAATTGGTTGTCATGAACGAAAAGAAACCTACCAGTCCCGGCGGTGGAGGAGTAACAACACCGGTTTATGGAAAGGTTGCTGTTAAGAAGGTAGACGAAGACAAGAAGGTTCTTTCTGGAGCAGAGTTTACATTGTATGATTCAAAAGGTAAGGTTGTAGGAAAAGCTGTAACAGGTTCTGACGGAACAGTTTCATTTGAGGAGCTGGAACCGGGAGAATATGTGCTTAAGGAAACAAAGGCACCTGAAGGATATGTACTTGATGAAAATGAGACTGATGTAACAATCAGCGGTTCAGATTCAAGATCATATACCTTTACCAACAGGAAGGAAGAGCCTAAGAAACCGGGAAGGATTGAGATAATCAAGACCGATGAAGAAGGCAAACTCCTTTCGGACGCATGGTTCAGCCTGATTGACGAAAAGGGCTCAACTCTGCAGAATGCTGGAACTGTCAACGGCCGTGTGGTATTTGAAGATGTACCCGCAGGCAGATACACAGTTAAGGAAGTTCAGGCTCCTGAAGGATATGAATTAAGCAGCAAGACAGTTACTGTTACTGTTGAAAGCAACAAGACAGTTGAATTAAGCTTTGTTAACAAGAAGGCAGGAACACCTGTTGTTCCAGCAAACGGAAGAATTACAATCAATAAGGTTGATGAAAATTCAAATGCTCTTGAAGGAGCTGAGTTTACGCTGTACGACGAGAATAACCGTATAGTGGAAACAGCAGTATCCGATAAAGACGGAAAAGTTGTATTTGAAAACCTTAAGGATGGAAGATATTTTGTAAAAGAGACAAAAGCACCTGAAGGATATGTGCTTGCAAATGGAGCTAAAATAGTTGATGTTGCATGTGGACAGACATACAGCTACAAGTTTAAGAATGTACCGGAATCTGTATTAATAGAAGATCCTGACGTACCGATGGGATGGGAAACAATTGATGAGCCTGACGTGCCGAAGGGTGTGGGTACTTTACCGAACACCGGTTATATACTCAATACATGGATGCTTGCAGCATTAGGATTATTGCTGATTGCAGAAGGCATATTCTTGAGAAAAAGAAGAAGAATAACGAATTAAACAAACAATGTACTGCCGTACAGCCAAAATAAGCTGTGCGGCAGTTTTTTGCTCATCTGTCGCTATATGATGCAAGTAAGATTAATAGCCAATAAGAGTAGAACAATGCATCGATATTAATGCGCGAATGTGCATAATAATCGTAATTTTTTTGACACAAGTTTTTTAGCGAAAATCTGCATATTTCAACGAAAAACCTTTGGGTAAAATAAGAGTTTTAAGGATTTTAAAAGATAAAGCATAAAATGTCGTAAGTTGTGTAAAGCGTTTTTGCATAATTACTCCCTTTGTGTTGATGTGCACCCCATATTATGCAGCAATGCAGACGTTGCTACAAGCTTCGATATACTATATAGCACAAACTACTGGATTTAACCGATATATAATGGGGCAAATTCTATTTTCGCGCATTTGTGCATGTTTCCTTGTTTTTGATAGATATAAGTAATAAATAAAACTGATAAAATTTATAAAAGTTTTTTATATGGGTCGAAAAATGTGATGAAATGCTTGCGACATCAGAATTATTGCTAATCATAGAGGGGGTGTTCTTGAGAAAAAGAAGAACAGGCTTGTATAAAAAAATATATTGACAAAGACATCTGCGTGGACTATAATAGTCAACAATATGAATAATCAATGCGTTGAAGCAGAGAAAGATATTTTATCATTTTCAGAGAGTCGGGTGAGGTGGGAGCCGATAATGAGATAATATGTAATATTCACTGCAGAGCATGTCCGTTCAAAGCTTAGTGCCAGTAGGCGGATACGTGTACCCACGTTACAGGGTTAGAGGTTGTCAGACCTCGAAGAGTGATGATTATATCATAATTAGGGTGGTACCGCGGAATCTTTCGTCCCTATAAGCACATTGGAACAGTGTGTTTATAGGAATGAAAGATTTTTTTTATGCCATAACCCCAAATCGATATAAACTTGGCCAAAGTTGATATAAATAAAAACAAACAATATTGAATATTCCAGGAGGAAATTATGAAATTAAATATTTTGAAAAGAACATTAGCGTTGGCATTGATAGTGCCTGTAATTTTAACCGGATGCTCGGATACTGCGAGCAAGGCGCCTGCTGAAGGTAGAGGAAACGAAAAATCGGCGGAAGGTGAGATAGTATACAAGATAGGCATTTCGCAGCTTATTGAGCATCCGTCTCTTGACCAGGCGCGAGATGGATTTATTGACGGATTGAAGGAGCTTGGAATAAATGCTGAAACCGAATATGCAAGTGCTCAGGGAGAACCTTCCAATACTCAGATGATAGCGGAAAAATTCGTTAAGGATAAAGTGGATTTGATTTACAGTATAGCTACACTGTCCACGCAGTCAGCTAAGCAGGCTACCAAGGGAAATAATATTCCGGTTGTATTCTCAGCCGTGACGGATCCTGTGTATTCTGAAATAGTTGAAAGCCATGACAAAATAGAAAATGTAACGGGCGTTACAGACAAGGTTGAGGCTCTGGAGATTTTAAAATCGGCTGCTGATTTAAAGGAAGGCGTCAAGGTTGTGGGCATAATTTACAATACTGGCGAATCGAACTCTGAGGTTCAGATTGAAGAGGTGAGGACTGCCGCTGAAAAGCTTGGCATGACTGTTGAAACTGTGGGAATAACAACTGTAAATGACATACCTCAGGCTGTTAACACGCTGGCTAAGAAAATAGATGTTATGTACATCATATCCGATAATACTGTTGCTTCAGCCATCGACCTGATAGCGAATCTGTGTGTTGAGAAAAAGATACTGACATTGTCTACAATTGAAACTCAGGCAGAGAACGGAATACTTATGAGCAATGGATTGAATTATTACGGCCTTGGAAAGCAGGCAGCTGAAATTGCAAAGCAAATACTTGTTGACGGCAAGGACATAAAGACGATTTCAGTTGAGCAGCCTTCTGGGCTTAAGAAAATAGTAAATGCAAAGATAATGGAAGCATTGGGACTTGCAAAGGACAACAAGGCATTCGAGGGAGCAGAATTTATAGAATAACAGACGAATTGGATGCAATAGTTCTATATTAAAATCATCAGGAGGAAGCATGAATACATTAATATTGACATCAGTGGAGCAGGGACT
>DAMAEI010000084.1:0-678 GCA_031997345.1 Sedimentibacter sp.
AACCATTCCTATTCCTTTGCTTATGGCCTCTTGTGGAGACTTAAGTGTAATTTCGGTGCCGTTTAATATAATCTGTCCCTGCTCCGGTGATTCGATGCCGAACAGAACCTTCATCAGCGTACTTTTCCCTGCCCCGTTTTCTCCCAGAAGTGCATGTATTTCGCCTTTTTCAAGCTCCAACGTAACATCTTCAACAGCGATCACCCCATTGGGATAAATCTTCATTATATTTTTCATCTCAAGCACTTTATTGCTCATTGTGAATTATCCTCCGTTATTTTTTATTAATAACTAATAATCGACAGCTATGTATAGCAGGCAATTATTAGCCATTAATACTAAGTTCATAAACAGTCAGGGATAACCCTGACTGTTTATTATAAATCATTATTGTACAGAATCCTTTATTGCTTTTATTTCTTCCGTGCTTTTTCCTAAAGCTGTATCAACTTTTATTTCGCCGTTAGTTATTTTCTTCTCTAACTCGTCTAACTTAGTTCTTATAGATTCAGGAAGCATTTTCACATAATGTTCATCTTTAACTATTTCAACTCCGCCTTCGGCAAATCCTAAGGATTCAGCTGTACCATATGCAAGCTTTCCTTCAAGGTCCAGATTGATTGCTCTGTAAAGAGAATTTCCTACGTTCTTAAGAGCTGATGTAGGAATTACATGAGC
>DAMAEI010000084.1:688-12174 GCA_031997345.1 Sedimentibacter sp.
TTTGTCAGCAAGCAATGCAGCCTGGTCTGAGTCAACACCGAACGCATATTTCTTTGCATCAACAGCTGCTTCTATCTGTCCTAAGCCTGCAGCACCTGCAACGTTGTATCCAACATCTACTCCGCCGTTCTGATACTGAGCAAGAGCAAGGTCTTTTCCTGCTGCTGAGTCATAGAAGTTTCCTACATATGCTATAGCAACCTTTATTCCCGGCTCAACATCTTTTGATCCCTGAATATATCCAAGAAGGAAGTCGTTGATTATAGGATTTTCCATTCCGCCAAGGAAGCCTATGTTCTTAGTTGCAGGATCGATGTTCGGAAGCTCTGTGCTTGTTGTCATCATAGCCGCTGCAGCTCCTACAAGGTAGGATACCTCGTTCTGCTTGTAAAGAACGTTGTATATGTTGTTATTGTTTACTCTTTCGTCAAAATTATATGTTTCATCGAAGAACATGAATTTCTGGTCAGGGAATTGCTCTGAAGCTTCTTCCAAAGCATCAATCATCTGCCATGTACCCATTATTATAACATCATACTCACCTTTTTCGCAGTAATCCATTACTGTAGGTGCCCATTTCTTTTCATCTGCAGGTGTAGCTCCCATTTGTTCAACTTTAAAATCAAACTTATCTGCACCTAAATCTTTTTTCAGTTTTTCAAGTCCTATATTAGCTGAGTCAAAGAAAGATTTATCTCCCAATGATCCGTTCAGCAGCAAAGCTGCTTTGTATGGCTTTCCTGTACTTGGTGTTTCTGTGCTAGGTGTTTCTGTCTTCGGTGTTTCTCCCTTTGGAGTTTCCGCAGGTTTCTGTCCGCAAGCAGCTAAAGAAAATATCATCATAACTGCGAGCAACAAAGAAAGTATTTTTTTCATTTTTGTATTCCCTCCGTTTGAGCTTTTTTTATGTATTTTAAAGTATCGTCGACTAAGTCCTCAAGCTTGATTTCCTCATACTCTCTCATATAGGTTATGAGTTTGTCAAATGCAGGAGAAATAAGTCGTTTTGGAATGATACGCATTCCCTCTTGAATACCCAGTACAGGCATTATCATACCTGCATTGCAGTCTGCATCAATACCGCACATTGTAATTATGTTCAGAGTTTTTTCATAATCTCCTTCACCGTACATAAGCGCAATAATCTCGCAGCATGCATTGGGATATGCATGAATCCAGTTATATTTTATATATTTTTTCTCACATTCGGCCAACGCATCATGCCAATCATCGTATTTCAGGCAGCAATCATAAGCAAAGCTTATCACGGAATAGTATTCGCTGTCCGCAGGAATCATTGATATGGCAGATTTAACCACGTCCTTCACATCACTGTTCACAAAGGCCAATGAAGTCATTACAGCATTGAATACCTCGCCCAATATACCGTTGTTTATATGTGATACCTCTCCGTCTCTCCATGCCAAATCTGCAGCAAGTTTCGGATTTCCCGGAGCAACCATTCCGCATATTGCACCTCTCATCTGTGCACCTATCCATTCATTGAAAGGATTGTTCCACTTGGCGCTCTCAGGAGGCATCATTCCGGAACGTATATTTCTTATTGCAAGCTCTTCTGCAGACCAGCCCACAGGTATGAGGCCTATCCATGACAGAGCGATATCCTTGCTCGTAACATTGTATCCCTTGTCTTTAAAAGCGTCAAGGAATGCAATTTCAAATGTTATATCGTCATTATACGTATTGGGTTCCCTTACGTAATCCTTCACGTCTCCAAATGCCTCATAGAGGTTCTTTGATGTATAGCCTTCAACCATGGTTCCCATTGCCGCTCCTATGAGCTGGGACATCCATGCAGCCTTTATCTGATCTTTGAAGGTTTCTGAATTTATATCCACATCCACTGCCTCAGGGAAAGAAACGTTTCTCTCATGTTCCTCAAAGTTGCTGTAGTACTTGTATTTCCAATAATCTGATTCTTCGTTTTTCTTGGCATTTAAAAATTCATTTCTCAGTTCCGCAGAAATCTTCTGAAGCTCAACCGCGTTGCCTCTCCTGTGAGCCTCAAGCCCTCTTTCCAGCAGTTCGTATGCGTTGTCAACAGTATATCCTCTGTTTTCAAGAGCCTGAACCGCGGCAACCATTGCAATTTCAGGTGCGCCTGAGCCGGGTACATTGCTGCCCCAGTCTAACCTAAGTGTGCCGTCATAAAAATCGGCAATAGCTTTTAAAGCGCTCCATCCCTGTTCTTCTCCGCTTAATACGGTAGGTTTTGCATTCGAAAACAAATCATATGCCATTTCCCATGCTTTTTTCATAATTACCTCTATGCTATTTCCAGAGCAATTTTCATCATGTCCTTGAATCCTTGTTCTCTTTGCTCTGCAGTAGTTTCTGTTTGATTTACAATGGAGTCGGATACTGTTAATATGGTAAGCGCATTTACTCCCGCTCTTGCTGCGTTGCAATACAGTGCGAATGACTCCATCTCTGCTGCCATACATCCCATCTTCGCCCATTTTTTCCAGCTGTCAGCTTCATCTCCGTAGAAAACATCCGAAGTTAAAATATTTCCCACATATGCTGTGATGCTGTTTTCATCCGCAACCTTCTTCGCATTTGATAAAAGCTCCCATGAAGCTGTTGCAGAATATGTTCCAGGAAGATTGTACTGCGAAGCGTAATTTGAATCTGTGCTTGCTCCGATTGCCAGTACTATATCATAAAGATTCAGCTTCGGATCAAATGCTCCGCAAGACCCTACTCTTATAAGATTTTTAACTCCGTACATATGTATCAATTCATAGGAATAAATTCCTATGGAAGGGCATCCCATTCCTGTTCCCATGACAGAAACCCTTTTTCCATTGTATGTTCCCGTGTAGCCGAACATATTTCTCACAGTGTTAAACTGTTCAACATCGCTTAAAAAATTTTCTGCAATAAATTTAGCTCTCAACGGGTCTCCAGGCAATAATACGGTTTCCGCTATCTGTCCATTAATTGCACTATTGTGTGGTGTTGACATATCTTTCTCCTTTATGTGTTTTATTTTAGCATATAAAAAAATTTGCTGCGCTAATTCTGCTATGTGGTATATAAAAAAGCTATACCATATTACTATTTTTTTGTACTTTCGTCAATATCCGTTATTTTCCTACAACTTCACGTTCTTACAAATTACCTCTTGAACGTTCTTTTATTTCCCTTTGCCCTGTCTGCCCCAGGCCTTGGTCCTGGCTTTGATCCGGGGTTTCTTCCTGTATTTCTTCCCGCCCTGCTGTCTTCATTCACCATGCGTATACCGTCAGAATTCATTGATATCATTCTTTTCTTCATGAGCCTTCCCGCAGACTTTTTAAAAGAGCTCTTGCTTAATCCAAGCATGTCGTTGATTTCTTCAGGGCTTGAATTATCATTCAGCGGCAAGAAGCCTTTATTTTTAAGCATGGCATTGAGAATTTTTTCTCCGTCCTTGTCTATCTGCAGCTTCGGAGCATCCTTCAGGCTCAGGTCAAGTTTGCCGTCTTCCTTGATGTGGCTCACTCTTACTTCCACAACATCTCCAGAGTGCAGAGGTTTAAGAATTTCTCCCTCATGAATGAGTCCCAGATACTTTCCATCCACGGCTACCATTGCTCCAAGACCGCGCTTAAGGCTGAACACGGTTCCCTTCACAACATCATTGACCTTGTAAGGTGAATCTGTTCCAAGAACCTTGAACATATTCATAGTCGCACAAAGACGGTCGGATTTATCGATGTACAGTCCAACCATATATTCACCGTTAAGCTTGATTTCACCAACCTGCTCCTTAAATGGAAGGAACAAATCTTTTTCAAGTCCCCAGCTTAAAAAAGCGCCTATTCTTGTTATCTGCACCACCTTTAAATATGCAATCTCGCCTATTACGATTCTCGGTCTCTTTGTGGTTGCAATAACTCTGTCATTTGAATCTCTGTAAACAAAAACCTTTATTTTGTCGCCTGTATTAGTATTCTCAGGCACCTGTTTCAAAGGAAGCAGCACCTTGTCTTCTCCCTTTACGTCCTCGGAACTTTTCAAGTATACTCCGAAATCAACCTTCTTTGCAACTTCCAGTTCCTGCATTTCTCCTAATTTTATCATATTATCTCCTCATAATACGTTCTTACTATCTTCTTACCTTTTTCCCAACAGTCTAAACATATTTTTTTTATAATTTTCAACTCCCGGCTGTGTAAAAGGATCCACATTGTTAGTATAACCGCTTATACCGCATGTCATCATAAAAAAGTAAAAAAGCTTGCCAAGATAAAACTCGTTCATCTCAGGCACTCTGACGATTATGCCGGGAACTTCTCCCTCGCAGTGTGCCATAAACGTTCCTTCAAACGCATTTCTGTTAATATAGCTCAGCTTTTTACCTGCTACATAATTCAATCCGTCAAAATCGCTGCTGTCAAAGGGTACTTCAATATCGTCACAGCTGTTTTCTATAAGGACTGTTGTTTCAAAAATTATTTTCCTTCCCTCCTGGACAAACTGGCCCATGGAGTGAAGATCTGTTGTAAAGTTCAGGGAAACAGGCAAAATCCCCTTGCCTTCCTTGCCCTCACTTTCGCCGAAAAGCTGCTTCCACCACTCTGCAATTGACGTGCATGAGGGCTCATAGCTAACAAGAATTTCAGCCTCCTTGCCTCTTCTGTTCAATATGTTCCTTGCGGCAGCATATTGACAGCATATATTTTCAAAGCTTCTCTCTCTGTACATTCCCACACCAGATTTAACCCCCTCAATGAAATCATCGATATTGAGACCTGCCGCTGCCATCGGCAGCAATCCAACAGGGGTTATTACAGAATATCTTCCACCAATATCATCAGGTATCACAAATGTTTTGTAGCCTTTTAAATCTGATACGGTCTTCAATGCACCGCTGCTTTTATCAGTTACCACAAAAATCCTGCTGCGTGCTTCATCACCAAATCTATTTTCCATCAGCTCTCTTAATATGCGGAAGGAAATTGCCGTTTCCAGAGTTGTTCCTGACTTTGATATGACTATGATACAAATATCCTTGTTTTTTACAACCTCTGTAAGCCTGCTAAGATACGCTCCGCTTATATTCTGTCCCGCATAATAAACCTCGGGGCTGCAAAGTTCATTGTGAAAATCCCCTCTTACCGCTTCGATTGCAGCCCTTGCCCCCAAGTATGAGCCGCCTATTCCAAGTATGATGAATGCCTCGCTGTTGCTTCTTATGTATTCTCCGGCTTTTTTCATTTCTTCATATTCAGACATGTCCATATTCTCGACAAAATCCAGCCAGCCTGTCATTTCACTGCTTACGCCTTTTCTGTCAAGCAAAATTTCATGAGCACTCATGATTTCCGGTTCAATATCCTTCATTTCATCCATGCTGATAAAGCAACCTTTTAAATCTAATGCAATATCACTCATAACTTACCCCCTGGAAAATTATAATATTTTATTCATATTATTTCCGCCATAAGTATGGCATAATCATCCTTGTGAATCTCACAGTATTCATTCAGAGAGGCTTTCAGATTTTCAAGTATATTCCCGCCTTTTTTAATTATATCAATAAGATTTTCAATACTGTACTGCCTGTTCGCATCATTTTTAGCCTCAGTTATTCCGTCGGTATACAGAAAAAGTCTGTCCTCCACACTCAGGCTTAGCTTGTTGACATCATACTTCACATTGTCAAAAATATTGGCTATTGGATATCCTTTTGAGCTCAGCAGCTCAATCTTTCCTTCTTTTCTCATAATTATGGGTTCAGAGTTGTGACCTGCATTCACATAGCTGAAATTCCGGGTTGTCTTATTATATACTCCCAAAAATAACGAGAAATATTTGTCATAATCCAAATTGAGGGAAAGAAACGTTTTGTGCAGCTCCTTCATAATGTTGTTTAAGTTCATGTTGCCCTTGGATATTGTCCTCAGGGACTGCCTTACAAACACCGTCAGAAGAGATGCCGTCACACCATGCCCCACAACATCACATATATAAATCCCCGTATTTTCCTCATCTATTTTAAACACATCAAAAAAATCACCGCTGAGAGACTCTGAGGATTCATAGAGATAATCAATGCTTAAGCCGTTGTACATACCTTTAGGCGGAAGCATACGCATCTGCATGTTTCTTGCAAATTTAATATCATCACTCATTTTCTTGTTTTTCTCTTCTATTTTTTCCGCTAAGTCTCTCTCCTTGGTTATATCCCTGAACACCTCTACGGAGCACACGTTTCTGCCGCTGTTACCTTGAAGAGGTGACGAAATTACCATGAACGTCCTGTCTCCTATTTTGGACTCCTTTTTTAGTATGGAGCCTTTTTCTATGGTTGTTTTTGAAATACAATAATCACAATTCTTATTTACACAAAAAACCTCATAGCATTTCCTGCCTACAATTTCACCTAAATCTTCTCTCATTTTCTTGTTGGCATACAATACTGTATTGTTGTTATCAACCACTCTTACCCAGTCAATCATGCCGTCAACTATTCCAAGCTGAGCCTCGTCCAGCTTTATTTTTTCCATATGCTCACTTCCTTAGGCCATATTTTTTTCCTTAGTATAATTCATCAACAGATTTCCGATTTTCTCCGAATTATGTCTGATATAATTATTCCTTATGTCCACGAAGTTGCTGCTTATAACCTTAATATTCATTTCCTCCAACCTTCTGACCTGATCCCCATCAATCATAACCTGCTTAGCACCCTTGAATTTGTAATTTTCAATCTGGCTTTCAGAAATAAGCTGATCATTGGCTATTACATAATCTATCATATATCTGCTGCTATGCTTTATGATGGCATTAACATGGTCATATACATTGAAATCGTCAGTTTCTCCGGGCTGTGTCATCAGATTGCATATATAGAATACCGTGGCTTTAGACTGACATATAAGCTCCGGAATTCCGTTTACAAGCATGTTTGGAATCACGCTTGTGTACAGGCTTCCAGGTCCAAGTACAATAATATCAGCCTCATTTATATCTCTTACAGTTTCCTCCATGGGCATGCATAATTCAGGAACAAGAGAAACTTTATCTATGCCGCATCCTGTAGTTCTAACATATTCAGGAATATCCTTCTCGCCCAGTATACAATCTCCGTTTTCAAGAAACGCCTGGAGCTGAGCATCCTGCAAAGTCATTGGAAGTACTTTGCCTGAGAGCCTGAATATGCTTCCTATTTCATTGAGAGCATGCTCGTAGCTGCCAAATATTTCATACATTGCAGCTATGAACAAATTTCCAAAGCTCTGTCCCTTTAAATATCCATCTTTGAAACGGTGCTGCATGAGCCTGACCATTGTTGGTTCAATATCGGCCAGCGCAATGATGCAGTTTCTCATATCTCCGGGAGGAAGCATACCAAGGTCCTCCCTCAGCACTCCCGAGCCCCCGCCGTTATCCGCAACCGTTACAATTGCCGAAATATCTCTGGTATAATTCTTAAGGCCTCTCAGGAGAATGGACAATCCTGTTCCTCCTCCGAAAACCACTATTTTCATGACTACCTCACTTCATTTTTCCACGTCCCTGTGATTAAGCATCACTCTGTATTTTTCTTCCGATAAAATTTCAGCTATGCAGTTTGTAATAGCTACAGACCTGTGCTTCCCTCCGGTACATCCTATTGCAATAACCAAGTTTGATTTTCCTTCCTTGATGTAATGAGGAAGAAGAAAAATCAGCATATCCTTGAGCTTGTTAATAAACATTTCCGTTGTTTCAAAGCTCATTACATATTCCCGCACATTTTCGTCATTGCCTGTGAAATTTTTTAAGGCTTCAATATAAAAAGGATTCGGAAGAAATCTTACATCAAAAACAAGGTCTGCATCCTGAGGCAGGCCGTATTTAAAGCCAAAGGACATCACCGTTATATTTATGTTGTACGTAACATTGCCCTGTACAAATATATCCAGAATCTCTTCCTTAAGCCTTCCTAATTTCATACTTGTCGTATCGATAATGTAATCCGACTTTTCCTTAACCTCATTAAGGCTCAGTCTTTCATTGCGTATACCGTCAACTATGGTACCCGTGGCACTGAGAGGATGGGGGCGCCTTTGTTCCTTGTATCGCTTTACCAGTTCATCGTCCGACGCATCAAGAAACAGTATATGGTACTGTATCCCCATATTCTTAAGCTCATTGAGGCTGTTGAATAAATCCTTGAAAAAAATCCCGCCTCGTATGTCCGCAACAACCGCAACCTTGTTCACATCTTCAGACGAACCCTTGCACAGCTCTGCAAAATTAGGAAGGAGAGCCGGAGGCATGTTGTCCATGCAGTAATAATTGATATCTTCTAAAATTTTAATCGCCTGGCTTTTTCCTGCTCCAGACATTCCTGTTATAATAACAAACTCCATATTCTCCTCCTCTTGTTATTTTAAGTTTATTATGCGATTTAAATCCAGTCCCGCATCGGTGGCAGCCTTCAGACCTCTGCCAAAGCTGCCGATATTGTCCTTTATATGCGAATCGCTGTTGATTGCAAATTTCACGTTGTATTTAGCGGCAATCCTGATTTCTTCAACGTTCAGATGGCTGTGGCTGTTGTTTATTTCAAGAATTGTACCTGTTTTTTCAGCCGCCTTTGCAATCAAATCTATGTTTACAGGTATTTTATCACCGGGATGAGTCAATATATTTATCTTATATTTATTCATTGCATTGACCACAGCCTGTGTGTTCTTTTCTTTCATTCTTTCAAAAACAGCTGTATTCTTCCTGCCTATTCTGTTCATAACCGCAAAATTCCACGCATCTCCCACCGACGAAAACAGCGCTCCCACATGATAGCCGCAAAGTATTATGTCACAATACCTCATAACCTCATCACATATATCGGTGGTTCCTTTATAGTCAAGTATATTTGCTTCAACACCCAGAAGTATGCTTATCTCAGGGTATTTCTCTCTCATTTCAAGCACTTTGTCTTTTGCTTCTTTAATTTTGTTCCGACCTATCCCATAAAGGTAATGTGCCGGCCCATGGTCGGTCACTGCAATTTCCTCAAGTCCAATTTCCACAGCCTTCTGAACAATTTCTTCAATTGTGGACTTGCCGTGATTGCGCCTGGAATACGTGGAATGTATATGATAATCAGCCACCAGCTTCATAATAACACCTCGTTACAATTTCACTCCCACCATTTTCACTTCCGGTTCCAGAGTTATTCCGAATTTATCCTTGACAGTTCCCGTTACAATTCTCATTAATTCCAGTACATCCTCACAGCAGGCATTGTCACAGTTTACTATAAAGCCGCTGTGTTTGTCTGAAACCATAGCACCCTTGTATCAGCTTGGATGCATATCCGTTTTCCGGTCTCTTAAATGTACTTCCCGCACTTGGAAGATTAAGAGGCTGTTTTGATGTTCTCTTTTCATTAAGTTCCTTTATTTTAGCTGCAATTTCATCCTTGTCACCATAGGGAAGCTCAAGCTCAGCCTCAATTACAATAAGTTCTGAATCCGTGATTCTCGTATGTCTGTAGGCAAATTCCATTTCCTCATTTGAAAATTCATGCATATTGCCTTCATAATCCATACATTTCACTTTTTTCACAACCTGCTTGATTTCACCGCCATAGGCTCCTGCATTCATATATACGGCGCCGCCTAAATATCCCGGAATTCCGCTTGCGAATTCAAATCCCGCAAGTCCTTCCCTGGCAAGATATTTCGCAAGAACGGACAAAAGAGTCCCCGCTCCTGCTGTAACTTTATTTTCATTTCTGTAAAAGTAGTCGAACTTATCGCCGACCTTTACTATTGCACCTCTGAACCCTTCGTCAGCAATAATCAGGTTTGTTCCGTTTCCTATGACAAAACAATCTGTGCCGTGCTTCTTTATAAGCTTCAGAACTGTTTTAAGATCTTCTGTATCTTCAGGCTCCACAAGTATGTCTGCAGGGCCTCCTATTTTAAAATAAGTGTGATTTTTCAAAGGTTCATTTCTGAGTATCCTTCCTCTCACAGAAGAAGTTATATCCTCGTATAGATTATTAATTTTTGATTGATATTCCATTGCTTCACCCCTTACAAATCATCTATCTACATTGTATCATTACTTTGGTGTTTTTAAAAGATATATTTTTTACTGCGTCCTGAATTCCCTGAATCAACGCATAAATCCACCTTCCTTCTTACTTAAATTCATTGACATCGTCAAATGACAATGATAGTATATTCAGTAATATTGTATGAAAAAGTTGCATAATTATTTGCAAAATAAATACACCCTAGGAGGACTCATGAAAGAAAAAGTAATTGGACACATAGGCAATCTCACACCGGAGCTCAATCAGCTGAGCCTGGAAATCTACAATAATCCCGAGCTGGGATACGAAGAATTTACGGCATGCAGGCTGCATACAGAGCTTTTGAAAAAGTACGGATTTAATGTGACAACAAATTTTTCAGGAGTTGAAACAGGTTTTAAAGCAGAGTATACAAGCGACAAGCCCGGACTGACTGTAGCATACATGGCAGAATATGACGCATTGCCCGGTATAGGTCACGGATGCGGACACAACCTTTTGGGAACGGTAAGCACAGGGGCAGGTATAGTACTTAAGCAGATAATCGATGAATTAGGCGGTTCCGTAGTAGTTTTCGGAACACCTGCAGAAGAAACAAGCGGCGCTAAGGTTACATACGTTGAAAACCATGAGTTTGATAATGTGGATATAGCCATGATGGCACATCCCGGAAATGAATACACAAAAAGTGGTTCATCCCTTGCTCTGGAACCTGTACAATTTGAATTTTTCGGAAAAACCTCCCATGCCGCAGCATCACCTGAAAAAGGAATAAATGCACTTGATGCCGCAATACAGACATTTAACAGCATCAATGCGCTGAGGGAGCACGTGCGAAGCGATTCAAGAGTTCACGGCGTAATTATGGACGGCGGAAAAGCAGCAAACATTGTTCCGGATTACACTAAGTGCCAATTCTATGTCAGATCCACATCAAAAACTTACAATCTCGAGCTGCTGGAAAAGGTTAAGAACTGCGCAAGAGGCGCCGCCCTCGCAACTGGATGTGAGCTGAAAATAACCAAGTATGAATTCAATTATGACAACATGGTTACAAACCAGGCTCTGTCTGATGTGTTCAGCGATAAAATTTACGAAATAGCAGGAATAAAAATGAGTGAGCCTTCTAAAAGCACAGGCTCTATCGACGCGGGACAGGTAAGCCAGGTATGCCCTGCCATCCATCCTTATTTCGACATAACAAACGATAAAGGCATTGCCGGACATACAAGAGAAATGGCAAGCAGCACATTGACCGATTATGCAAAGGAGCAAATGAAGAACACAATTGCTGCACTGGTATTAACTGCAGTTGAAGTTATGCAGAACAAAGAGCTGTACGAAAAAATCAGAAACGAATTTGAAAACACAGAAAAATAATTCACTAAAAAGGGGCTGTCTCAAAATAGAAAAATAAAATTCTAAGAGAGGCAGCTCTCTT
>DAMAEI010000085.1:0-12020 GCA_031997345.1 Sedimentibacter sp.
ATAATATAGACAGATTATAAAGTCAACACGTTTTAATGAAAAAGCATATATGCGTATATTATTAACAAAAATATGAAATTTAATTATAAAATAAAGTCTTTGAATATATTGTTAAATTTTATACAGAGGTATTCCGGGAAAAGAATAAGACTGCTGCATTCATGCAACAGCCTTTAGGTTGTTTATTTTTCTATTAATTCGTATACGTCATTTGCATACTGCACGGGGTCCTCTATTGGCAGCCCCTCAATGAGCAGCGCCTGATTGTACAGAACATTTGCAAGCTTCTTCAGCTTTTCCCTGTCATTTTCATAGGACGATTTTATTTTTGTAAACATCTGGTGTTCTGTATTGATTTCAAGTATTTTTTCGGCATGAACATCTCCTGCCATGCTGTCAGGCATCGCCTTCAATACCTTCTCCATTTCTATGGACAGCTCTCCTTCTGTAGCAAGGCACACAGGATGAGTCTTTAGTCTCTTGGAAGCCCGTACTTCTTTAACCTTGTTATTTAATGCTTCCTTCATAAAGCTGAATATGTCCTTGTCCTCTTCAGAGTTTTCCTTTTCCTTTTCATCCTCTTGCTTCAGGTCAAGGTCGGCACTCGAAATATTCTTGAATTCTTTTTCTTTGTAGTTCATGAGAACCTTGATTGCAAATTCGTCAATTTCATCTGTGAGATACAGAATCTCAAACCCGCTGTCGGCAACAAGCTCTGTTTGAGGAAGCTTGGCTATGCTGTTTACATTCTCACCTGCGGCATAGTATATATATTTTTGGTCTTCTTTCATTCGGGACACATATTCGTCAAGGGTAACAAGCTTTTTCTCCGTAGAGGAATAGAACATTACCAAGTCCTGCAGCATTTCTTTGTTCGTGCCCCAGTCACTGTACAGACCGAACTTAAGTGTTTTTCCAAAATTATTGAAGAATGTTTCGTAGTTTTCTCTTTCGTCCTTGAGCATGGACAGAAGCTCGCTCTTTATTTTTTCTTTTATTTTCTTGGCGATGAACTGAAGCTGCCTGTCATGCTGCAGAATTTCCCTTGAAATATTCAGAGATAAATCTGCTGAGTCAACCAATCCCTGTACAAAGCCGAAATAGTCGGGCAGTAGGTCGCCGCATTTGTTCATGATGAGAACTCCGTTTGAATAAAGCTCCAAACCTTTTTCAAATTCCTTTGTATAGAAATCAAAAGGAGCTCTTGAAGGGATGTACAATATTGCGTTGTAGCTTGTCATACCTTCAACACTTATGTGAGAGTACTTTAACGGTTTGTCGTAGCCAAAGTGTTTTTCCTCATAAAAGTTTTCGTAATCCTCCGGCTTAAGCTCGCTTTTATTTTTTCTCCAGATGGGAACCATGCTGTTCAGGATTTCATCCTCGAAGTAGTCCTCGTATTCGCTTTCTGTTCCTTCTTTCAAACGGCTTTTCTTCATCATCATTTTAATAGGATATTTGATGAAGTTCGAATATTTCTTCACGAGGCTTTTAATTTTGTATGAATTGAGGAATTCATCATAATCATCATCCTCAGTGTTTTGCTTAACCTTTATTATTATGTCGGTTCCAGCAGTGTCCTTTTCGCAAGATGTAATTGTATATCCGTCCGCTCCGCCGGATTCCCATTTATACGCTTCGTCAGAACCCTGAGCTCTGCTTATTACGGTTACTGTTTCAGCAACCATAAATGACGAATAAAAGCCGACGCCAAACTGACCGATAATATCAACGCCGTCCTTTGCTTCGTTGTTTGATTTAAAGTCAAGGGAGCCGCTTTTTGCAATTGTGCCGAGATTTGTATCAAGCTCTTCCTTTGTCATACCTATTCCGGTATCTGATATTTTAAGAATTCTCTCATTTTCGTCAACAGATATCCTTATGTAGAAATCATCCTTGTTGAATTCAATGCTTGAATCTGTCAATGATTTATAGTAGCTTTTGTCAATTGCATCGCTGGCGTTGGAGATGAGTTCTCTTAGAAAAATTTCCTTGTGTGTGTAAATTGAATTAATCATTAAGTCAAGAAGTCTTTTTGATTCGGATTTAAATTGTTTTTTAGCCATAATTCATTCTCCTGTTACTCTTAATATTCATAAAGTAATGCATTCCGTCTTCCGGAGCTTGTTATTAGCACTCGAAAGCAATGAGTGCTAACTCACATTTATATTTTAGCAAATGAATTAAATTTGTCAATAGATGTAATTAAAATAAATATAAAATAGAGTGAAAATTATTAAAATATTGACAATGTTTTTGTAATGTAATATACTTTGGAAATCAAAATAATTAAACATTGACTTTGCTGCTATAATTTATTATTTTATATATAGCTGATTTATAGAGTATGGGAGGTTTAAATTGCCAAACGAAAAATTAACAGAGCTCAGAGAAAGAACAGAAGAAGTTATGATGGGTGGCGGACAAAATGCCGTGGATAAGCAGCATGAGAATGGTAAGCTGACCGCAAGAGAAAGAATCACAAAAATTCTTGATGAAAACAGCTTTGTGGAAATAGATGCATTTGTTGAGCACAGGTGCGTTAATTTCGGAATGGAGAAAAAGTCTGCACCCGGGGAAGGTGTCGTAACAGGTTATGGAACGATTGATGGCAGGCTGGTATACATATACGCTCAGGACTTTACGGTTATAGGCGGTTCATTGGGAGAAATGCACGCTTCAAAGATAGCTAAAACTCAGGAAACTGCATTGAAGGTTGGAGCGCCCATAATAGGAATCAATGATTCCGGCGGAGCAAGAATTCAGGAGGGTGTTGATGCATTATCCGGATACGGGAAGATTTTCTACAACAACACGATGGCATCCGGAGTTATCCCTCAGATATCGGTTATATTGGGACCTTGTGCCGGAGGTGCAGTTTATTCGCCCGCATTGACGGACTTTGTTTTCATGGTAGAAAATATCAGCAAAATGTTCATTACAGGGCCCGAGGTTATAAAAGCTGTTACTGGTGAGGTGGTATCAGGTGAGAAGCTCGGCGGTGCCATGACGCATAACAGCATAAGCGGAGTTGCTCACTTTGTTGATAATTCTGAGGATGAATGCATTGATAAAATAAAGAAGCTTCTGAGCTTCTTGCCCCAGAATAATATGGAGACAGTGCCTGTTCAGGAGATGACAGACGAACTTAACAGAATAGACTCCGTATTAAATGACATAATACCTGATAATCCAAATAAGGCATATGATATGAAGGATGTTATTTATTCATTGGCAGATAGAGGAGAATTCCTTGAGTATCAACCATATTATGCTATGAATATAATTACGGGCTTTATGAGATTGGACGGAAAAAGTGTGGGAGTGGTGGCGAGTCAGCCAAAGGTTCTGGCAGGATGCCTTGATATAAACGCTTCAGACAAAGCGGCAAGATTTATCAGAACATGTGATGCATACAATATACCATTGCTTACATTAATGGATGTTCCCGGATTTTTGCCCGGAACAACACAGGAGTATGGCGGAATCATAAGACACGGTGCAAAAATGCTTTATGCTTATTCGGAGGCTACGGTGCCTAAGGTTACCGTGATCACAAGAAAAGCATATGGCGGCTCATACATTGCAATGTGTAATAAGGAGCTTGGATCAGATATGGTGCTTGCATGGCCTACAGCTGAAATAGCGGTAATGGGCCCTGAGGGAGCTGCCAATATTATATTCAAGAAAGAAATAGAGTCCTCTGAAGATAAAAGTTTAAAGCGCAGCGAAAAAATAGAAGAGTACAGGGAGAAGGTAGCAAATCCATATACTGCTGCGGCAAGAGGATATGTGGATGCGGTGATAGAGCCTGCTGAAACAAGAAAAAGAATAATCAGCGCCTTTGACATGTTGACAGGCAAAAGAGTTTATAAGCCTGAGAAAAAACATGGCAACATTCCTCTGTAAAGGTGGTTAGCATGGGAATTTTTAGCAATATGTTTAAGAAAAAGAACGAAATTGAAATAAAGAGAGATTGTGTTCATATTGAAAATATGGACGATGAGGATGAAATAACTGCTGTAATTGCAGCAGTTGTGGCATCCATGGACGAAGAGGACGAAATTGTTGCGGCCATTACTGCAGCAATATCGTGTATGCTGGGAAAAAGCACAAGTGAGTTTGTGGTGAGAAACATAAAAAGAACTTCTGAAATTGACTCTTTATGGGCATTAAGAGGAAGAATGAATCAGATGAGATAACATGGAGGATTGAATGAAAAAATTTAATGTAACAGTAAACGGAAAAGCTTATGCAGTTGAAGTAGAAGAGGTTGGAGCAGGACAGGGTGGTTTTACATATCAGCCTGTACAGCAGGCAGCACCTGCACAGGCTGCGGTAACAGCACAACAGCCTCAAGCAGCTCCGGAGCAGCCTAAAGCGGCACCTGCACCAAAGGTTCCTTCAGGGTCGGTTTCAGGGGAAACAATATCTGCACCAATGCCGGGAACTATTTTGGATATTAAGGTTACTGAAGGACAATCAATTAAGGCCGGTGATATTCTGGTGATTCTTGAAGCAATGAAGATGGAAAATGAAATAGTTTCACCTAAGGATGGAATTATTAACGGAATTCATACGACTAAGCTTTCATCTGTAAGCACAGGTGATCCGCTGGTGACTATCGGATAAAAATTAAATTTTCTTAACTCTTCTTTACAAAAGAAGAGTTTTTTTTTGTAGTAATATGTGTTAAAATGTAAAAACGTATATGCAAAGATGATGAACGTAGTATATTGCCAAGGGGAAGAAAATGATAAGCAATGAAGATATAATAAGGCTGCAGCTGGTTAATGGACTGGGGAGAAAAACAATCAGCAAAATTTTGAGTTACATTGAAAACAAAAACTTAAAATTAAACAACTTTTCGGATATCGTAAAGCTATTAAAAAACATGGACATAAAAAGACTTAAAATAGATTTGGAAAAAATTGAGTCTAATGTTTCAGAAATCCTTGAATGCTGCAAAAAAAATAAAATTAAAATTATTGGGATATATGATGACGATTATCCAAAAAGGCTGAAAGAAATAGAGGATAAACCATTAATACTCTATGTTGACGGCCATGAGGATTTGCTTCATTATAACAGTAATATTGCAATAGTTGGTTCGAGGAACCCCTCGCAGGAAGGTTATGAGATCAGTTCCATTTTTGCGGAAAAGCTAACGGAAGAGCACTGCTGTATAGTCAGCGGATTTGCTTCGGGATGCGATGAGGCTGCACATAATGGCTGTTTGCAGGCCAAAGGAAGGACCATGGCTGTTATTCCTTCAGGTCATCTCCAGGTGCTGAAAAACAATAAAGCTCTGTACAATATGATTATATTGAACGGAGGAGTGGTTGTATCCGAGCTTCCTCCCAACGCCAAGGCTGAGAAGCACGCTTTTATTGACAGGAACAGAGTTATAGCGGCACTGTCCGAAGGTGTGATAGTTATTGAGGGAGGCCAGAAAGGCGGGACATCACATACGGTTAAATTTGCAAATGCATACAGCAGGCCTGTAGCATATACATCAAGCATTTCAAATACTGGACAGACGTCAATATTCAACGGTGATATTGAAGTTATTGACAGCTTTGATAAACTTATAAAATTTAAAAATAAATCTTGTAAGAAAGTTCTTGACAAAGCGGTTTCCCAGTAGTATAATAAATTTTGTTGTTAACGCAACAACCAGCCGGCGGATGTGGCGGAATTGGCAGACGCACTAGACTTAGGATCTAGCGGGTTACCGTGGGGGTTCGAGTCCCTTCATCCGCATTGAAAGACAAGTTATCTGATAACTTGTCTTTTTGTATGCCTTTTATGACCTAACCCAATCTCTTCGACTGTAAGGAGGAAGAAATTGATGGTAGGTCAAACGCACAAAATTCCTAATTTATGCGACGTAGGAGCAGATAAATTAGTGAATTTTCCTGCGAACCT
This sequence comes from Sedimentibacter sp., assembly GCA_031997345.1. Taxonomy (GTDB): domain Bacteria; phylum Bacillota; class Clostridia; order Tissierellales; family Sedimentibacteraceae; genus Sedimentibacter. The sequence goes on from DAMAEI010000085.1 coordinate 5,929, forward strand.
TGTTTTTGACCGTCAGGGAGAAAAAACAGTATGTCAATCGCAACGAACTCCCAAAGTATGGGACGGAGGGAGCGGATACCTTGGTCGACTGCACACTTTTTTTGACAAAATTCCTCACATGTAATAGCTACTGACATAACATAAGAATAAAGCAATTATTAGGTGAGGCGAAAAAATGAATATTATTACAGAAACAGACAGATTAATTATAAGAGAGTTTGATGAAGATGATGTTTTGAGCCTTTATAAAATAGAAAGCGATTACAGAATCATTAAATATATTCCATGGAACAGGCTGAGCTCCCTGAAAGAGTGTAGATGTCAGATAAATAAATATATCAGCGGTTATCAAAGAAATATGTTAAACAGCTGGGCTGTAGTAGTAAAAGAAACAAATGAGGTAATAGGAATTACACAGCTCATTTATTCCTCCAAAATCAGGGGGGTTGAAATAGGTACTAAAATACATCCGGATTACTGGAGCAAGGGATATGCGTCGGAATTAACCTGTGCTGTTGTTAATTACGGGCTTTATGAGCTGGGAATCGATGAAATAACAGCGGTGACAGACGTGAATAATGCCGGGGCGATCAAGTCTCTCATCAACATGGGAATGTCATTGAAAAAATATGGCTATTATAATGGCGCAGAGTCGGCATTTTTCAGTGTGAGAAGAAATAATCAGACGTAAATTGACATGTAAAAAAGATGTCAAACGGTGAACAATATTGTTGACAAATGTTTATTAATATGGTAGTATATAAATAATTAAATAGGCAAAATTTTCTAAAGAAAATGACGCAAAGCTATAGGGTCTAAGCCATGAAAGTGGTATGACAGCCAGTTGCTTACAATGTTACATTGATTGTTTTAGCTTTGCTGACTTCAGCAAAGCTTTTATTGTTTTACAAAGGAGGACAACCATGAAAAAAATAGTATTATTCGCATTGGTTATGATGCTTGCTTTATCTTCCGTCGCTTATGCATCAGATATATATAAAAGCTCCAAGTCAGAAATTGATGCTTCAAACGCTTCGGACGGATATATAAAGGTAAAATATTTAAACGAAACAACGAAAAAGCTCAAGGTTATAATTGATAAAGGCACCTCTCAATACACATATGATTTGAATAACAAAGGAGAATACGACACATATCCTTTGCAATTGGGGGACGGCAGCTATAAAATCAGAATATTTGAAAATATAAGCGACAACAAGTACGCCACAGTTCAGACGAGCACTATTACTGTTAAGCTTAAAGACCAGAATGCGCCATACCTGGTATCAAACCAGATGGTCAATTTCAACGATGAGTCAGAAACGATAAAAAAGGCAAAGGAATTGACAGAAGGAAAAACAACAGATATTGAAAAGCTTGATGTTATATATGACTATGTAATTTCAAATATAACATATGACAATGAGAAAGCAAAAACCGTAAAAAGCGGATATCTTCCGTCAATAGACGATATTCTGAACAAAAACAAGGGGATTTGCTTCGACTACGCAGCTGTAATGGCAGCCATGCTCCGGTCTGAGTCCATTCCGTCCAAGCTTGTCATGGGTTACACTTCAAATCTTAGTGCATACCATGCATGGAATGAAGTATACACCGAGGAGACAGGATGGATTGTGCTTAATGAGATGTATTTTGACGGAAACCAATGGAGGCTGATGGATTCAACAATAGCATCCTCAGCAAAGCAGTCAAACAGCCCAAAGGTTATGGAAAGCACAAATAAATTAATAAACAGCAAAAATTACACCAAAGAATTTGAATACTAAAATTAAAACCCCTGTGTTGTCACAGGGGTTAATTTTATACTAATTTTTTGACCATAAAGTCAGGGTCAGATGCGTGCAACAATGCATTTTCTCTTGTTATGAGGCCTTCTCTGTACAGCTCGATTATGCTTGTATCCATTGATTTCATCCCTTTTCCTTCGGACGAATATATAAGGCTGTTTAGCTGATGAACCTTGGAGTCTCTTATTAAATTTGAAACGGCATTATTTACAAGCATTACCTCGAATGCAGCAGCTCTGCCTATGGCGGGTGACGGAATAAGATGTTGAGATATGACAGCCTGAAGCTGCATTGAAAGCTGTATTTTTATTTGCTGCTGCTGATTTGAAGGAAATACGTCAATTATCCTGTCTATTGTGTTTGCTGCACCTGTTGTGTGCAGGCTGGAAAAAACAAGATGTCCCGTTTCTGCTGCGGTCAGAGCAATTTCAATAGTTTCCAGGTCTCTCATTTCTCCTATGAGCATAACATCAGGAGACTGCCTCAGCGCTGAACGAAGAGAAGAAATGTAGCTTTCGGAATCCGTGTATATTTCACGCTGGCTCACGATTGATTTCTTATGCCTATGGATAAATTCAAGAGGATCCTCAAAAGTCATTATGTGGCAGTTTCTTTCTTGATTTATTTTATCTATTATACATGCAAGTGTCGTTGATTTGCCGCTGCCAGCAGGGCCTGTGACCAAGACCAGCCCTTTTGTCTTTTTATGTAAATTCATCACAACATCCGGTATTCTTAGCTTGCCTGGATCGGGAAGTTCAAAAAAAACCACCCTTATAACGGCAGCGTAGGAGTTGCGCTGCATATATGCGCTTACTCTGAATCTGCCAAGCTTGGGTACCGAAAAAGAGAAATCTTCATCCCCTCGGCTGCACAGCTCATCTATATTTTCATTCTTAGCAATTGCAAATATATCCCGTATTATATTGTATGTATCCTCAGCGGTTAGAGGCACTGTATCTACAGAAACAATTTCTCCCATAATTTTGTATGAAAGAGGTCTTCCTGCAATTATAAAAATATCGGAGGCTTTTACATTTATCGCATAATAAAATATTTCTTCAGTGTTCATGTTATTCCAATCCTTTCCACAGGTCAATATTTTGTTCCTCAAAAACAGGCAATTCTATTGCTGTTAAATTCCATGTTTCAATGTCATATCTCGGTTGTCCTATTAACTCATCGTAGAATATACTTAACGTTACACAAATTTTCTGATTTTTAGTTCCGAGGGCTTCATAATATACTTTTAAAGAACTGTTATTCTTTTCAATTGCAGAAATTCCTTCAATTTCAGAAAGCAAGTGGTCGGCAGAGTCGTAAAAAAATCCGGACGTCGGATGCGAATCAGATATTGAATCCAACACTCCGCATATCTCAGATAGTTTTTCTTCGGCCTTACCATGAGTGTCATAATAATCGTAATTTATTTCCTCTGTTTTTTTTGCAAGCTTCAAGTCTGAAATTGCTGTCACAAAAGACAGGGATGCAAATACGGTGAGGCATACAACAACAAATATTACCACAATGATGGTACCGCCTGCTCCAAGAGAAGCGTTGGAAGACTTCATAGTTTTATGCTCCATTTTTACCTCCTGACACTATCAGAGAAAAATTTCTTGGTGTTTATTTCATACAATGTTGTAATGTTCCTTCCTTTGTCGATAAAGGGATAAGGTATGGATTTTTCGGCAGTAATATTTATATCCTTCAGCTTGCGGGAGTTTGCTGAAGCATCTGCTATGGTTATTGATACAACATATACCTCATCTTCTTTATCACAAATATTCCAGTTTTTATCATAGTAATTAATAAAGGTAATGCCATTGATAGCTTCATTTTTATCCGTGTAGCTTTCGGTAAAATATTCTTCGGCTTCGTTCATGTTATCGAAGGACTTAATCATTTCCGCGCCGGATTGAACGATATTTCCTGCAAATATCATGTCGTTTGCTTTTATCTGAGTGAATCTTGACAGAGCAAAGCAATTGAGTATAATGACTCCAGCGATGGCAAATATTAATATTGATATTATAATTTCAACAAGTGATACCTCTAAGTTTACAGATATCTTATTTTTCATTTCAACCTCTTAATAAGAATATAAATTTAAAATAAGCTCCGTTGTTTTTTCATTATCCGATACGCTGAGCTTGTATAAATTATCTTTAAGTTTTTCTATATTAAAGCTTTCGGCATCTGTTACCTTCATGCCGTCATCGGGACTGAAGGCTATGCCTTTATCCGCAAACATTTCATAAATTGTTCCGTCATAAAAGTAAATCCATGTTTCAAATTCGTAACCGTCATATATCTCGCTTATTACTACAGCATTTCGGTCGTTAAAGCTTTCTGTTCTCACACCGTTTTTTCTGTCAGCCTGTCGAATCTTATTCGCAACATATGAAATAGAAACTCTTTTTTCGTAATTGAGGGCTCTTTCTTCATTCACCTTAGAATATATGTTTTTCCCAAGCAAGATAATCATAGATGATAAAATTACAATCGTTAGAAAAAGGAGCATTATAAAAGCAAATTGAAATGAAAATTGCTTTTCATTATTTTTATTAATCATCAGGCTCACCTATTTTAAATAAATTTCAATTCCTGGCATTATATTTGAAGCAAAGATGCGATAACTCACAACATACTTGTCATGATTTACAACCAATCCGTAATTATCCTCCAAGTACTTTATTGACGGGGGATAAAAGCCCTCAATGGCATAACACAAAACAGCATTTTTTATTATGGCATCTTTTAATATGTTGTATTTTTCGATTTCATTTGATACTTGAGTATTCTCAACAGCCATGTACAGAGTGACTGAAAAAGCAATTGCCATGCAGGCAGCGAGAATTTTCATCTTATGGATTCTCAAAATTAGTACCTCCTAGCCTATTGAAGACATTATGTTCATCAAAGGAAGCATTACGGAAATCAATATGAAGCCTATAACGGTACACAACACCCCAACCATGACCGGCTCTACCAACGATACAGCACTGTTTATAGCCTGATCCGCTTCATTCTCGTATATATCCGCTAATTTTTTCATAACAACGTCCGTTTCGCCTATACGCTGTCCCATGCTCAGCATTTGGATATGAATACCGGAAAACAGAGATAGTCTTGATATTGCTTTTATAAAATCATCTCCCGAATTTATATATTGACTGCATTGTTCCACCTTGTTTTTCAGTTGTGGCTCTTCAACAACATCAAGGAGCAGGTGCATTGAACTTTCTATATTCATTCCGCTTGATAAAAGCAGTGATAAACCTGATGAAAATCTATAGGCAGTTATTTTTTGCATTATGGTTTTTGTAAATACAAATCTATGTAGGAAATTGCCGATGTATTCCTTGCCCTTTTGTGATTTATAAAATATGAGTATGGCTGCAGCTATAAATAAAACCACAAGAACAAATACAAGAGCAAATTTACCCGCCATCATACCTGTGGCAAAGGATATATTAAAAGTTTGCCCGCTGGGCATCTCTCCTCCAAGCTCCCGTACCATTCCTTCAAAAATAGGGAATATCTTTGTAACAAGAAGAATTATAACAAATGTCATCATAACAAAGAGCGTTGCCGGATAAAAAACAGAATTGCGTATTTTGGATTTCAACATAGCCTCTCTGTCATAATATTGCGACAATGAGTTCATGACGTCCTCAAGTCTTCCTGTTACGAGACCTATTTGACACATGCTTACTATATGCGAAGGAAAGCATCCAGAATCCTCCATTGCAGTGTAAAGCGGTACCTTGTCTTCAAGAGCTTCCTTTAGAGATCCAAGTATATTTTTCATTCTGCCGTCTTCCAAATCACTGTGCATCCAGTCAATTCCATCAGAAATGAGCATTCCTGATTTTAATATCATTGCCATCTGGGTGCAAAAGAATGATAATTCTGAAGAAGACAGCTCTTTATGCAATGCATTTTTCATATATACACCATCCAACTTAAATTAGCAAATTAATCACATTATAATTCGGCTCAATTGTCAAAAATATTAATGCAATTTTATAAAATGTGCTAAATTATTTGGATTTTTAACCGATAGGGGGGGAACTATTTTCACAATCTTCATATATTATATACGGATAAATTATTTGATTAAAATATGATAAATAAATTAAAAAGGGGATTGACAAAGACATATAAGTAGGCTAAAATTAAAAGCACTTCTGACTTTAAGGAGATTCAAGAACTTAAAAAATCAGTTGAAAAATTAGTTGACAACAGTAAACACCTGTGTTAAACTAACAAAGCTGTCGG
>DAMAEI010000086.1:0-5708 GCA_031997345.1 Sedimentibacter sp.
CACTAATTGTTTTCCTTCAGATTCAAGTATTTGAGTTGACAGAGCGTCAAATATGCAGGCATAGTGACTTCCTATAACATCACTTGATACAATAGGATCCTCCGTGTATGCCATAGTTTCGTTTGCTGCCTTTTCAATGGCTTTATTTATTTCTTCAATAGTTGTATTTCTTTTAAATTCAACAGTCAAATCCACAACTGAGCCTGTTATTGTAGGAACTCTCAAAGCCATGCCGTCAAGCTTTCCTGATAATTCAGGAAGAACCTTACCAACGGTCTTTGCAGCGCCTGTGTCTGCAGGAACGATATTTGCCGCAGCTGCACGTCCTCTTCTTGACATAATGCCCTTCTTGTGAGAATTGTCATGGATATTCTGGTCATTTGTATATGCATGTACGGTTGTCATCAGACCTTTTTCTATTCCGAACTCATCATTCAAAGCCTTTGCCAGAGGTGCAAGGCAGTTTGTTGTGCATGATGCTGCGGATATAACAGTTTCTGTACCGTCAAGAATATCATGGTTTACGTTGTAAACTATTGTTTTCAGATTTCCCTTTGCAGGTGCCGAAAGCAATACTTTTTTAGCCCCTGCTCTGATATGAGCTTCAGCCTTTTCTTTGTCGTTAAATATGCCTGTGCAATCAATAACCAAGTCGATGTCAAGCTCTTTCCAGTTACAGTTCTCAGGATCCTTAACACTTGATGTAACTATTTCATTGCCGTCAATCACCAGTATATTCTCACCGTATGTGATCTTGTCTGTCATGAAATTGCCGTGTGCCGTATCATATTTCAACAAATAAGCCAATGTCTGAGCGTCTGAGTTTGTATTGATTGCAACCACTTTGAAGTCCTTATCCTGTGCCATCAGCCTCAACGCCAGTCTACCTATTCTCCCAAAACCGTTAATTGCTACTCTTACCATAAAATCCTCCTAATTATATATATATTTTAATAATAATCTGTTTATAATTCTAATATCCTCTTAGCAGCAGCTTCGTCTGTAACAAGGATAAAATTATTATTGAATTTTGATATTGCATAAATCGCCTCTGCCTTGGTACTTCCCGCAGCAACTCCCACCGCATTCTTTACGGTCCTGAAGTTTTCAAGCGTAATTCCCACAGAGTTGGTTTGCATTTTAACATTCCCATCCTTATCAAAAAAATACCCAAATACCTCGGATGTTAAACTCTCAGATTCAATTTTTTCAAAAACATTTTTGTCAGAATTTCTTCTTGTAGCCATGTTTGCCGCATTGCCAATACCGAACACCAGCAGATCAATTCTTTGAATGTCCTCGAGAACATCACTTATAATCCTGTTCTTTTTAAGCACCTTAAGTTCTTGTTCATCCAGATTGTCGGGAATATGAAGCAGCTTGTACTGTGCGTTCAGCTTTTCCGCCATGTTGGCAGCTATAGTGTTGGCCTGGATTTCAAGCTCGTCGCTCAGACCTCCCCTTGCAGGCAGAATCAAAAGATTTTTAATCCCTCTTTTTCTTTTCATCTGATTAACAGTGCACGCCATAGTTGTTCCGCCGGATATTCCAAGAACCGTATCATTTTTTATAAGGTCAAGTACAATTTCCGCAGCTTTTTTTCCTAAATCATTAAATGCAAAGCCGTCATTTTCCGAATCTCCTGATACAACCGCAACACGCTTCAGCTTCAGCTTTTCCATAAGTCTCATTTCAATATCTGACAAATTTTTAATATAATAAAACGTATTATGTATTTCAGACAACAAATATAAACCGTATTTCGTCAGGACAACACCGGAAGCCTGAATATCAATAAGGTTCATCTCCTTCAATTTGTCCACCTCGGTCCTCATGGTCCTTTCAGTAATACCCAGCTTAGATGACAAACCTCTTCTTCCTATGGGCTGAAATGCACTTATCACTTTCAATATCTCATATCTTTTAAGCAATAAATCTGACATCTCCGGGACTATTTTGTTTTGTATATCAAGAATTTTATTAATGTTCATAATACCTCCGGGATGCTTTGTGTCCCGCATGTGTGATTTGCGTCCCTATGTTCATTTTATCATATATATTATATTATGCAATACTCTTTTTTTATTTTTTTGGATTAATTATTCGACATAAAAGGGTATGTGTCAAAAGAAATGTGTTATACTAAATAGCGTATATGCTAAATATATGTTTTACAATTAAGATTATATCACATCACTTTTCTGTTGTACAGCATAAAAAACTTCAAACAAAATAAAATGACTTTCACACATAGTCAGCTATGTATAAAAGTCATTTGTTAATACCTTCTTCTCATTGAAGATGCAGGTATTCTCATTTCATCTCTGTATTTTGCAACTGTTCTTCTGGAAATATTTATTCCTTCATCGCTTAGTATTTCCGCTATTTTCTGGTCGCTTAAAGGTTTTTGAGGAACCTCTTCGTTTATTAGCTTTTGGATTTGTGTTTTAACGCTTGTTGATGATATTCCTCCGCCGTCGGACTCGCTTATGCTGCTTGCAAAAAAATATTTCAATTCAAACAGGCCTCTTGGAGTCTGAACGTACTTGCCGTTGGTTGCTCTGCTTACGGTGGATTCATGGACTCCTATATCATCAGCCACATCCTTCAAAACAAGCGGCTTCAGTGCGGTCTTGCCCTCATCGAAGAATTTTCTCTGAAATTTAAGTATTGAATCCGTCACCTTGTACAGTGTCATTCTCCTTTGCTCAATACTTTTTATAAGCCACATGGATGAGTTCAATTTATCAGATAAAAATTTATTTGCTTCTTTATCATCAAAATTGTTTATCATGTTTTTGTAATAATTGCTTATTGAAATGGTAGGCAGATTGTTGTCGTTAACGATAATAATGTATTCATCATTTATTTTTTCGATGGTTACATCGGGAACAATGTATCTAATATTATCAGAATCAACTATAAAGCCTCTTGATGGCTTAGGCTCAAGCATCTTTATTATATCGCATATGCTTTGCACCCTTGTCACACTTATCTTCAATTCCTTTGCAATTTTCTGAACCTTGTTGGTTGCAATATCCTCCAGATAGCTTTCGGCTATGGTATATGCGTTCTTATCCTGTATGCCCTTTTCCTTAAGCTGTATCATGAGACATTCGCTTAAGCTTCTGGCTCCTACTCCTGCAGGGTCAAATGTATGAATCATCCGCAGCACTCTCTCAACCTCTACTACATCTTCGTTCAGCAGCAGGCTTATATCCTGCAGTGAACATCCGAGATATCCCTTGTTATCGAGAGATTCTATGATAAATTCGCCTATTCTTTTTTCCTTATTCGTCTTTACCGAGACACCCAACTGAACCATAAGATGGTCCTTTAAAGACATCTTCTTGGAAGTATAGCTTTCAAAGGACTGCTTTTCGTCTGTATCAAGGTTCTTCTCGTATGCCTTGTAGCTTAAATCGTCATATTTCTCCGTAACCTCTCGCCAGTCTATTTCATCATTTTTACTTCTGTCCTCATAGCTGTCTTCGTTTTCCCGCTCATCAGAAGGGCCTGTTTCCTGGCTCTTGTTGTCCACTGATTCAAGAAAAGGATTTACCTCCAGCTGCTTGTATATAAACTCCATCAACTCTACATTGTTGAATTGCAGAATTTGAATAGCTTGTCTTAATTCAGGCGTCATTATAAGCTTTTGAGTTTGAGACAGGTTTAATTCAAAACCCATTTTCATAATATCACTCCTTGCTAATATATATTATATCAAAATTTATTAATATTTCAACATATTATATTCTTAACAACTATTATAAATTTTTTACTTCCATATTACATATTAAAAATTTTTACTTTCAATTTAATATTATACCAAAAAAATCTTAAATAAGCTAACAAATTTTATAACTAATAAAAATTTTATTCATAGGCATAATAAAACAGATGAGCAAAACCCATCTGTTCATTATACTATTATTAGCAATCAAGCTGTTCTTTTGCAATATACTCGTTATCGGCAAGCACTTTCAATGCTGACTGTGTATTTGCATCATTAACTAAGATTATCGGTCCTGTGCAGCCCATTCCGCTTTCGGCATATATGCCGTTTTTCCACAGAAGTTTAACCGCGTCTTCAAGGTCCATTATTTCAACGCCTGATATCTGTGATGTCACAACCTGCTTCTCAGGTGCCTTAACCTCTTCTTCAGCCTCAGCCGGCTTCTTGGAAGCCTTAAGCCCGTTCAATATTTCTGCTAATCCTGCTTTGTTAGCTTTTTCAAATTCCTGTCTTGCTATTTCAAGGCAGTTACCCTTAACAAGGTCTGCGGCATACTTAATTGCGCCTTCAACCAATGTCGTTCCTGATGCTCTTGATATGATGAGTATAAGCTTGTCAAAGCCTTCGCCTATTCCTGGACCGTAGCCATAGCCCAATGACTCATAGCTGCCGCCTGTGGTAAACGATGAGAATATTTTCATCATCAGGTTTCCTGTCAATGAATCCATTACCATTACATCCGCAGATCCCGTAAGTAGGTCGTTTCCTCTCATTACCGCACCTCCGTCCGCTCTCTGCGAGGACGAAAAGTTAATGTCATATCCCTGGTTTTTAAGCTTTGTAAGAGCAATTTCTGTTTGTCTTGCTCCGTCAACGTTTAAAATACCCACGGTCGGATTTTTAATTCCACATGCCTTTGCTGTTATAATGCCGTAAATGGCATTCTTAACCATTCCCTCAACCTTGTCGGTGGAGGATGTTCCTGTTGTGGTTGCAATGAACATTTCTTTTCCTTTTCCCGGAGTTACTATTCTCCCCACAGTGGACACTCCTATGGGAAATGGATAGTGCATTGTAACTGCTGCGTCAACTTCCCTTGAATTCAGAAGGGACTCCATTGTTTTATGAGCTTCGTCTTCTGAGCTTACAAATGCTGTTTTAACACCTTCAACACTTTTGGTGCCTATAGCGGTTACATCTATACCGTATTTTGTAGCACCTGAGGCTGCGGCAAATATGTTGTCTTCTCCATGCTCGCTACCGAGAGCAGTTACTGCCACTCTTGGCTTTTGTCCATATTCTCCGCTTATTAAAGTGTCTGCCAGCTGATTGAACACCTTGCCTATTATTTGATTTACTTGTTTTTCAGACATTTTTTCACTCCTATTCTGCCAATAGATTTGAAGCGAAGTTCTTTAACGCTGATGCGATTAATTCTTTTACTTTTTCCTCTGATACTGTGGATTGTTGTTCTTCCTTGCCTTTATTTGCTTCAATAATAAAGGATACTCCGTCAAACAGATTTGTCATTCTTCCAAGGAACAAGCTTCCTTTTCCTACTATCATGGCATTTTTGATTTTTCCGTCCAATATATCCTGTCTTCCGAATCCTATATATGGTATTCCTGAAGGTATATGTCCCTGAGTAGGAGCCCAGCCTGTCATGCCGTGATTTTCTGTAAATGCTGCTAAATCCTGCTTTTCAATGTCTCCGCGCTTAACTGCCAGCGCACCTATCATCTTGTAGTTTGCAAGGGGAACATCTCCTGCTCCTGCAGGCTTTGTAACGTCAGGATTCTGCATTTCAACTGAATATTTGTCAACGTCTGTAATCTTCATTCCTGCTTTGTCAAGTGATGAAACAAGTGATGTTATAACAGCCTGAGGCGATGAGCCTGTTCCGACAGTGTGTCTTCCAACTAAATCAAGATTGATTTCAGGGTTAACTCCGTCATTTACCCCTATAAGAACC
>DAMAEI010000086.1:5718-11538 GCA_031997345.1 Sedimentibacter sp.
CAGTATAGGAAGACCTTTTTTGATGTGGTCCTTGCCGTTCATTCCAAGCTTAGCTGTGCTGCCTCCTGCGGACACGATTACATTTTTGAAGACACCAGCTTTTACAAGAGCTGCAGCTTCAATTATGGCGTGTGTAGGTCCTGCGCAGAATCCTCTTGTATCTGAGCCTGTAGCGTTTACAAATCCTGCAACCTCTGCGCATGCTTTCGCAAAGTTACCGCCGCCTCTCTGGTTCATGTCTCCGCACGCTTCTTCGCAGCAGTCTATTACATATTCGATTTCTGTTTTATCAATGTTGTTTTTGTATACAAGATTTAAAAGAGCAAGCACGTTTGATGCTTTTGAAACGAGATTTTCATGCATAACGTGAGCGTTAAGATTAACGTCTATATCATGTGCTCTCTTAACGCAGCCCACCAGCTGACCGTAGTTGTACAGCGGCTCAGCATGCTCTTCTTCCACATATTTCTTTATTGCTTCCGCATCGTCGCCCTGCTTTATTCTACTTAACAGCCCTTCGTCAAACAGAGGATGGTTTTCAAGCTTCTTTTTAGCTTCAGCCAAGAATCCGTGTTCTATCTTCACAAGATCAAATACGTCACACATCTGCATCAGCACTATGAACTCGTCCTGAGGCATAATTTCGCCGTATTTTCCGAATCTTGGAGAGCCTTCAGGCTTTATAGCGCACCACGGTTGTTCATGTTTTGCCAGTTCTTCGGGTGTAATGTTACCTATATATGTCTGGTTTGGCAGATAATTTACTACTTCGTCATATGTCCTTAAATGGTCTTTTATTTGTTTCAGATATTCTGAATTTGGATTTACAGTTCTTTCAGTGGTTTGGGTTGTACCGTTATGAATAACCATGTCAGGTACAAAAGCCATTACATAGCTGGCTCCTTTAATTACACTGTTCATCATAATAACCTCCGTTATTTAAAATTTGCTTCGCATCCCTGCGAAGCAAATTTGATATATTGTAATATTAAATATTAAAGATATTTACAGTAGTCTTCTCTGATTGGAGTCATTTCTTTAACAATATCGTCAACATCCAATACCATTTCCATCATACTAATTTGTTCATCATAAACAGATTCGTCAACTTCATTTTTAATTTCTGGTTCGCATACGTGATATACTGAGAGTCCTAACTGAACTCCTGTCAATGGACCTGCAAAAGTAGGGTCTCCGTTTGTTACGGTTTCTGCAGCAAGACCTGCTGCTTCACCTTCAGCTGCTCCAAGTACTACTACTAAATTTTCTGCACCGTACTTGTCTGCAAATTCTTTAACCCTTTTTTGATTTTCCAAATCCATTGCGCCTGCGCTAGTTCAGACGAAGCATTCTGTTGATGAGAACACTACTTCGGCTCCGGCAGTCTTTACGCATTCTTCAATCGCTGGACCCGGAATTCCGTCTCTGTCGCCTATTATTATAACTTTTTTACCTTTTAATAAGCTCATTCTTTTCCTCCTTGATTAATTTTTATTTTTTCTTGTTTGTTTCTGTTTGTTCTTTGCTTAAATATATTTTTTAATCATTGCTTCTACATTATCCGGAGTAGCGTCTTCTTTTATAAGTTCCTCTACTTTTTCTCCGTCTTTGTAAATTGCAACAACCGGTAAGCCAAGCACTTTTTGTCCTATGGCAACTCTTCTTGCCTTAGTTGTGTTTAACTTTGTAAACTTAAGTTTATCCCCGTACTTTTCGGATAATGACACTACATGAGGCATCAAAGCTTCACATGGCGCACAGCCGTCGCCGAAAAAGTCTACCAATACGTATCCTTCTCCCTGCAATACTTCCGGTTCAAATGTTTCTTTGTCAAGTATTAACATCTTAACCTCCTATAATGATTCTATATATTTTTCTGCCTGAACAGCAGCTATAGCTCCGTCAGCAGCAGCAGTAACAACCTGCCTAAGGCTTTTCACCCTTATATCTCCGGCTGCATATACGCCTTCTATATTTGTTTTCATATTTTCATCTGTTGCGATATAACCATTTTCGATGTTTAATAGGCCTTCAAACAGCTTTGTTTTCGGCTCATATCCGATGAATACGAATATACCGAATGTTCCGTCGTCCTCATCGGCAACTATTTCAGTTATCTCGCCTGTCTTGATATTTTCAAGAACCATGGAATTAACTATGCCGTCACCCTTGATTTCTTTAACAACAGAATCCCATATAAAATTCATCTTTGGATTTTCCATAGCCTTCTGCTGAATTGATTTAGCTGCTCTCAGTTCATTTCTTCTGTGGATTAAGGATACCTTTCTTGCAAATTTAGTCAGGTACATAGCTTCTTCAACGGCTGTATCTCCGCCGCCGACTACGAACACCTCAAAATCTTCAAAGAATGCTGCATCACATGTTGCACAGTAGGAAACTCCCTTGCCTGTGAATATTTTTTCTCCAGGGCATCCGATTGGCTTTGATGTGGCTCCGCCTGCTATTATTACAGTCTTACCAACATATTCTCCTTTTTTGCCCACAAGCACCTTTTCTTTGCCTTCCAGTCTTACTTCAACTATTTCATCATATACTTTTTCAGCGCCGAAATGCTTTGCCTGATCTGCCATTCTGTCTACTAATGTTGGGCCTGATTCACCCTCGAGGCATCCGGGATAATTTTCAACTTCTGACGTAAGGGCTATTTGTCCTCCGTCTTTTTCTTTTTCTATTATCAAAGTGCTTAATCTTGCTCTTCCTGCATACAGACCTGCTGATAATCCTGCCGGTCCTGCTCCCAGGATCAATACATCGTATACCTTGCTCATGTCACACCTCTCTTCTATCTAATCTGTCTAATTTGTGTAATCCCTGCAATCTATTATTAAGAATATTTTATAACATATTCACAATTATGTAAACATATTTTATAATCATGATTACCAAAACTACTTTATGGGGGCAATTCCAATGTCGATTAAGCAATGGGAATTGCCCTCATAATTTATTTTTCAAATACAGTCTGGCCTGACACTTCAGTTTCCAAAGCTTTCAATGCTCTTTCCACCAATGCTCTTCTTATAACTTTTTCTTCTGCCATTGTTAATGCAGGATTTCCGAGCGGATGCGGTATTGCTATAGTAGGAACTATTCTGTTAGCTCCAACCGTTAAAGATATAGGAACAACTGTACACATGTGTACTACAGGGATTCCTGCTCTTTCTATTTCTTTTACCATCGTTGCGCCGCAACGTGTACAGGTACCTCAGGTTGATGTAAGGATAACCGCGTCAACGCCGTCAGCCTTCAGTTCCTGAGCAAATTCTGCAGCAAATGCTTTTGAATTTTTAACTGCAGTACCATTTCCTACGGTTGTATAGAAATATCTGTGCAACTTTCCGATTTTTCCTTCTTTTTCAAGGTCTCTCAAAACATCCACAGGCAGTACTCTGTCAGCATCTATATTAGCATAAACAGGGTCGTATCCGCCGTGTGCAGTTGCGAATGTTTCTTCTGTTAAATCCATAACACCTTCAATATCATATTTGCCGTATTTAGATGCACTTGATGACTCTATGTGGTCAGGATTTCCTTTCGGAACGATTCCGCCTGATGTAACCATGGCTATAGTTGCTTTTCTAACATCCTTTACTGCAGGGTTAGGTTCAACTCTGTCGAAGTCAGGCATTGGGAATTCAGTAACATATTCTTTGCCACTCAACTTGTTAAGAAGCATCTTAACAGCTCTTTTTGAGCCTCTTTCCTGCTCGAAGAAATTCTTTCTTATACCGTTTGGCATATATCCTTCTTCGGCAGATGCTCCGATTTTTTCATTCTTAGCCAATTTAAGAGCTAAAGGAGCCATTTTCTTAACAGCATCTCTCATACCTGCTGCAGAGTTCTTTGTTGAAACGATGTACAGGCTGTTCTTGAACATATCTGCACCCGGATTTTCAACATACATACCTGTCAGTACAGGAATTCCAAGCTCATCTTTAACTGCCTGTGCAATTGTACCGCATGCAACGCCATATCTTCCTGCGTTAAATGCAGGTCCTGCAATAAATAAATCAGGATTTTGCTTTTTAACCATTTCTATTATTTCTGCTTTGGCTTTTTCAAGGTTCTCGTTAAAATATGAGTCTCCGCATACAATTGTAGCAACAATTTCTGCCTCTCCTCCAAATGCTTGCTGGAAAGCAAGTCCCGGACCTACTACGCCTTCTCTCAATTCAGCAGGAACGTGAGCCATTTCTTCTCCGCCTATGTTGGCAAAGAATTGATTTATATAATGAACAACTTTTAGCATTATTTTCTCCTCCTTCCTATCTCGCACTCAATTTATTGAAGCCCATTTCATTTGTAGCTCCGGTAATAACCTGAAGCTCAGCCGTGATGCTTCCGTCAGCATGCAAGCTTCCGTCAAATCCGCCTGCAATTATATCAGCAACTTCAGCATAACCTATTATTTTATCCATAGGAGGAAGTTCAATTACCTCATTTGCATTTCCGCCTGTTACAACAGCATCGGCGCTGGCATCGGCATCTGCAAGAGATTGTGATGATCCGTCTCTTCCTGCATACTCATCTGTAATTATTACAGTCTTAATTCCTTTTGCTTCTATTTTCTTGCAGTTCATAATTAAGTCTGTATCAGGGTTTCCGAAGCCTTCCTGAGAAATTATAACTCCGTCCAATCCCAACAGCTCTGCAAGCTTAGCGCTCCAGTTAGATGATCTTTCCTTATCTGCAAGATACACGTTTTCGTTTGTGATTATTACGCCAACAAAGTTAAGTGTCTTGCCGTGCTCTTCAAACAAATCATGAATAACAGGATTATTCAAATGATGATATGTAGTGTTCTTATCGCATGCAGATACGCAGTTTCCGCTCACAATAGCTCCGTCCATTATTTCTGTAGGATAAAGCATCGTTGTCAGGGTCTGTTTTGCATCAACACCGTACACATATGTATCATGCATTAATCCCTGGCTTTGAAGCATCAATACATAAGCTACTCTCGGCAATTCAGGGTATAATTTCAGTCCTTCAACCAAGTTAGGAGTTTCATATGTATGTACTTCATCAGGAGTTAATGACTTAGCAAGCTGGCTAAGATACATTGCAACCTTGTAGCCTGCGAATCTTAATGCTTTTTCATGCTCATGCTGTTTCAGTCCGTCAACAGGCTCGCATACTACGACTAAATTATTTAGTTTAGAAAACGGAGTATACTCTGCTCCAGTTCCGGTCATATCTATAATACCTTCCTGGAAACCAACTATCTTTCCTGTTGTAACAACAGCAGCACCCTTTAAAACGTTTGTTCTTCCGGATCCTACAGTTTCAACCTTGCTTACCATACCTGGAAATATTCCTCCGGGTCCATCTACCTTAACCCTTGGTTCGATAACATCTTTAACCGGCATGATACGGATACTTTCACCTGGTCTAGCCAATTCCACATCAGCAGACTTAAAATTTTGATCTTCTAGAATTAATGCTTTAACTTCTTCTTTGTTAACATACAGCGTTCCATTTTCTACTTTTGATTGTTCAGCGAACTGAATATCCTTAATAAAAACGTAGCCTAATTCTAACTTCAAAACATTCACCTCCATAAATTTTTGCTATATATTTAACGCGCTTTCAAGCACTGTTAAATCAATTAGTTTAAAATCTTCCTTCATTTTTTTAGTTAAATTCATAAGTTTATTTTTATTGAATTTATCACAGGTCATTATTGAATTTTCAATTATATATATTGAATCAAAGTTGAGGCTTCCTTTATTATCTGAAATTATCACGGATTTATACGGTGTTTCATTTGGTTTAATGCTGCTTGATAAAGGATGTGTC
>DAMAEI010000087.1:0-10864 GCA_031997345.1 Sedimentibacter sp.
AATTTCATAAGCAAGTCTTCTCTGACCCCACTCATTAACTTTCTCGATTGTTCCCTGTCTGTCAGTTATTATGTTTTTTACTTTTTCAATTTCTGCGTTTCTTACATCTTCTTCTAAATTAGAAAGTAAGATTAAAGCTGCTTCGTATTTTCTCATCTGAGTCACCTCCCTTTGGACTTCGGCTCCTGATCCCAGGAGCAAGGATAGCTAATATATTATAGCACCATGATTATTCTAATACAAGCATTTTTTTAACAATTTATCATTTTTTTATTTCATATTCGGCTTTTTCTTCACAATAGCTGCATTTTTCATTTTGAACCTTAATTATTTCAGGGGCAGACTCCTCTTCGTTTACAAAATCGTCAATAGCCATTTCAATATGCAGCCTGCATGCATGTATTACTTTTTCTGTCTCCATATTCTCACCTATATTTCATAGAATTTGCTTGCTCTGTCTCTGTATGTCATTTCTAAGCAAACTCCCGGATTAACCTCAATTGAATTTTCTATTAATATATTTTCCACTGTCTTGTACGCTAACTGAGGAAAATTATTTTCCTTGCTCAAATGTCCCAAAAGCACAATCTCATTACCTTTTCTTACAACCTTCGAAATCAGCTCTCCTGCAGTATCATTGGACATATGTCCGTATTCTCCCAAGACTCTTCTCTTTAACGGCCATGGATATGGTCCTATGAGAACCATGTCTTCATCATGATTTGATTCAATGAGAAGAATATCCGAATCCATTATGCTCTTTATTATCAAATCATTTGTGCAGCCCGTGTCTGTAACCAAGCTTATTTTCTTGTTTTTGCAAAATACATTGTATCCCACCGGATGGGCTGAATCGTGTGATATGTCAAATGGAATTATAGTAAGGTCGCTGATTTCGGCACAATCGTCGATGATTTTTATATTTTCATCCTTTATATCCCCTATGACCGCGCTCATGGCTTCCCATGTTTCTTTATTTGCATATATAGGTACATTGAGCCTTCTCGACATAATTCCGGCACCCTGAACATGGTCAATATGCTCATGAGTAATAAATATGGCATCTATCTTCTTGGGATCTTCTCCGATATTTACAATCTCCTGCTGTATTTTCTTGCCGCTTAGTCCTGCATCAATAAGTATTGTTGCATTGTCAGTCTTTATGTACTGGCAGTTTCCGCTGCTTCCGCTGTATAACGAACAAAATTTCAACTTATACTTGTCCTCCCTATGTACCTTTAATCGCAATAAATCAATTAATATTATCACATAACCTTACATTTTACAATTATATTTAGCGATATATTTTTCTCAGTCAGGTCGAAGACAAGTTCATTCTCCTTTACCTTTTAAATTGCTCATATAAAAGTATATTAAATCATATAAATTTATTATATGAACGTTCCACAATAAATTTATTTAGCAGGTTGCATATGATTATAAAAATTAAGCACAAAACATTGATAATATTAACCGTTATTTTTGCTGCGGCAGGAATTGCTGCGGCTTTTGTTACGCTCAAACCTCCTGCTGTATCTGTTGAGGGTGAAAAAGATTTTATAAAGTGGGTTGATTTCAGAGTATCCTATGAGGCCATGGATAAGGCCTTGAAAGCGGATATAAACAGCATAGATGAGGATGTAAAACTCAATTGGGTTGAAATATTGGCGTATCTTGGCACCAGGTACGGAGGAGATTTCAAGAGATACAACTCAAAAGACATGGATAACCTCATAAGCAAGCTGAAAAGCGGCATGAGCATTGAGGAACTTACAAAGGATTTGAAGCACTACGGATATTACTATGAAGCGTATTCAGCTGTGCTGGGAAATTTCGTGGGTCCTTATGAAATTCAGGTGAAGGATGAAATCGATCCTGAAAAAAAAGTATGGGTTAAAAAATACGGATTAAAGGTTTTTTCACCTATCGCTGCCGGCTACAGCTACGGCCACTACGACGACTTCGGTAATTCAAGAAGCTACGGTTTCAAAAGAGTCCATCTTGGGAATGACCTGCTAGGTTCTGTGGGCACTCCCATAGTAGCCGTTGAAACAGGACGTGTCGAAGCATTAGGCTGGAATCAGTACGGGGGATGGAGGCTGGGAATAAGGAGCCTTGATAACAAGAGGTATTATTATTACGCGCACCTTCGCAAAGACCGTCCATATGTTAAGACCATAAAAGAGGGAGACATTGTATATGCCGGGGATGTCATCGGATATCTTGGGATGACGGGCTACAGCACGAAAGAAAATTCCAACAACATTGACACTCCTCACCTTCATTTTGGTATGCAGCTGATTTTTGATGAATCGCAAAAAGAAGCTCTCGCCGAAATATGGATTGATGTATATAAAATTGTAAAGCTTTTGCACAAAAATGGAGTCCAAACCGTATACAATAAGGAAACCAAGGAGTTTGAAAGAATATATGACATAAAATTTCACAACATTCCTGAAAGAACGTCAAGCACTCCTTAACATACAAAAATACCGGAAAATACCGGTATTTTTTTGTAATGTTTTAATTTGCAATACTTCCTAATTTTTCATTGATTTTCACCATTATGGCTGCTGCCTCTGCTCTTGTCAGATATTCATCCGGACAGAAGTTTCCTGCTCTCTTGCCTGCCATTATACCGTTGGTGTATACGGATTTAACGGCTTTAACACCTTCATCATCCAGCTGCGATAAATCGGAGAATATTGTCTTTATATCAATACTAGCGTATGCTTTATTCTCACCAAATATATTTTCTATTATATTTGAAGCTTCTATTCTCGTCAGTTTATCCTGAGGTTTAAGCTCGCTATTATAGTCTTTCAGAAGGCCTAATGCATTTACATGATTGATGTAGCTCACTGCCCATGAATGCACATTCCCGACATCCGAAAATGGCAACACGCCTTCATCAACTGAAACTGTATCGATGCTGTCTTCAGCAATCGGAAGTTTATTTCCATTTTTCTCAATTGCCTTGCTCAGGAAAACCAGAAACTCCTCCTTTGTAGCTATATTGTCAGGATAAAATGATGCTGATTCGCTTATTAAGCCATCGTTATAAAGCTTCATAACAACCTTTCTTGACCAATGGAATGCTATATCGTCAAACACGTACCTTCCATATTCAATGTCTCCAGTTCTTAAGAGTAAGTTCCTCTCAATCCATCCTTCCCTTTTTTCATCCACATATACTTTGTACCAATAGTAGCCGTTTTTAAGTGCGGGACCATCAGTTATAGTACCCAGCTGATTCACTCCCAGCTCGTGGATATAGCTGCCTGCCGGAACATCCCTCAGCTGATATTCATTTCTTACACCGTCAGTCCTGACATAGTCTCCTTTTTCGTAAAGAACGATATTTCCGCTGTTTGTGTACGACGGCGTAGGAACTACCAGCGACCTGCTTGGTTTTCCGGACTGAGGTAGATATGAAATGTCTATATTGTTGATTTTCTGCCCATATTCCTTATCAGCAATATTATATATAAGCTGCTGGTAAGTGTATCTTTTGCCGTAGGATGACAGCATGTGTGGATTATTGCTCTGGGCCCATCCATTGTACGCCCACAGAGCAAAATACCAGTTTTCCAAAACATCAGGATCCATGTTTCCCACGCATGATACACTCTGATATGAGCTCATGCTCCATTTATTAAGCAATACGTCTGCGCCTGCCTCAATGTTGTATAAAATATCGTATTTAAGCTTTCCTGAATCATATCCGCCCTGCATGTTGTTTACCTGCATCAATCCTATGCTGCTGCCGCTCATTTTAGGGCTCCCATCAGAATTAAAATGCTCGTAAACTGATTCCACTCTTGCTATAGACTTCAGTATTACTGACGGAATTGCTCTTTTAGTGGCAACCTCGTCAATCATATCCTCAACTTCCTCGCGGGAAGGGTTGTATCCTGCATATGCAAGTGTGTTAAATGTAAATATAAAAATGAATACCACCGCTATAACTTTGCGG
This sequence comes from Sedimentibacter sp., assembly GCA_031997345.1. Taxonomy (GTDB): domain Bacteria; phylum Bacillota; class Clostridia; order Tissierellales; family Sedimentibacteraceae; genus Sedimentibacter. Next base: position 3,977 of record DAMAEI010000087.1, read on the forward strand.
GCTGTATTGTTCATTAACTTCATATTTACAGCCTCCAATTTCAGATTTCGACCATTAAGCGTTAACTTGTACACGATCGATTAAGTTTAATACCTCTTTTTTAGCATTCTCCAAAATATTAACTGATTCTGCCTTGTTTTCCCCTTTTATTGAAAAATATACTTTTAACTTGGGCTCAGTACCCGATGGTCTGAGCACAAGCCATGAACCGTCTTCAAGCGAAAACTTCAAAACATCTGACTTGGGATAGTCGAGCTTTTCAGTACTGCCATCTGATAAATTCAAAGCCATTCCCAATTTATAATCATACACATAAGGTATGCTTTTGCCTGCCAATGAACTGAGCATATTTTCCCTGAAACTTTCCATAATTGCCTTCATCTTGTTCATTCCCGCAATTCCGGCAAAGCTCAGTGAAACAGTTTCTTCAATATAATATCCGTGTTCACTGTAAATATCATCCAGGATATCTAATAGTATTTTCCCTTTTTTCTTATAATATGCAGTCATCTCACAAATGAGCATAGATGCAATTACCGCATCTTTATCTCTCACAAATGTTCCTGCCAGATACCCATAGCTCTCTTCATATCCGAATAAAAAGCTATATTCCCCTGTATCTTCAAATTTCTGCATTAATTCTGCAATATATTTAAAGCCTGTAAGTGTATCAAAGGTTGCTGCGTTATACTTGGTCGCAATGTCCCTGCCTATTTCACTTGTTACTATTGTATTGATAACTGCAGCATTTGCAGGAATTTTTCCCTGCATGCTCATAGATGACAGCACATAATTCAGAAGCAAGGCACCAGTCTGATTACCGTTTAACGGCACAAATTTATTTTCATGGTCCTTTACCACGAGGCCTACTCTGTCGCAGTCGGGATCGGTTCCTATTATAATATCAGCTTTTAATGACTCTGCCTTTTTAATTGCTATTTCAAACGAGCTTATCTCCTCGGGATTAGGTGATTTAACCGTTGAAAACTGAGGATCCGGCTCCTCCTGCTCTCTTACTATATGAACATTTTTGTAATTTAATTTGTCCAGAGCTTTTCTTACAAGCTTATTGCCTGTTCCGTGTAACGGAGTATAAACTATATTTATGTCCTTGTCAACATCGCTGTTAAGGCTGAGCTTTGTTACTTCATCAATATAGATTTCATCAATGTAGCTGCCTATTATATGTATCCTTTTGTCTTTATTATCATCTGGACTTGTCTTTATATCCTTCAAATCTAACTTGTTTATTTTTTCAATTATTGTATCTGCGTCAGCAACTACCTGCCCCCCAAAGCGGTCATACACTTTATAGCCGTTATATTCCGGAGGATTATGGCTTGCTGTTATAACAACTCCAGCCTTGCATTTAAAATGTCTCACAGCAAATGAAAGCTCCGGCGTAGGTCTTAAACTTTCAAACAGATAAACACCTATACCGTTTGCAGCAAATACTTCTGCTGCTTTTGACGCAAACTCACTTGACATATTTCTTGAATCATATGCTATGGCAACGCTTTTTTCATCCTTGTGCTTTTCATTCAGATAGTCCGAAATTCCCTGTGTTGCCTTTGCAACGGTAACAATGTTCATTCGATTGGAGCCCGCCCCTATTTTTCCTCTCATACCCCCGGTTCCGAACTCCAGCTCTCTGAAAAATCTGTCTTCAATCTCTGCATCGTTTTTTTCGATGCTCCTGAGTTCTTCCTTTAAGGACTCATCCACATATGGACTATCCAACCACATTTCATATTTTCCTCTGTACATAAATATCCCCCTTTATAAATTAAGATTATTTAAATACTTTCTGAAATCATCTTTTAATCCATCTCTTTTAAGCGCAAAATCAACCGTCGCTTCGAGAAATCCTATCTTGCTTCCCACATCGTATCTTCTGCCCTCAAATATGTATGCAAATACATCTTCTATATTACACAAATCTTTCAGGGCGTCCGTAAGCTGAATTTCGCCTCCCACTCCCCTGCTTGTATTCTCCAGTATTTCAAATATTGTCGGCGTAATTATGTATCTTCCTAAAATGGCTATATTTGTGGGTGCGTTATCCATGGAAGGCTTTTCGACCAAATCCTTTACGGAGTACATGCTGCTGCTTATTTTATCTCCCGAGACTATTCCGTATTTGTTAACATTTTCCCACGCTACCGGCTGCACTCCGAGAATTGTAGATTTATACTCTTCATACATTTCCATCATCTGCTTCAGGCAAGGTTTCTTCGAATCAACAATATCATCACCAAGCAACACGGCAAATGGTTCATTGCCTACAAAAGACTTGGCACAGTAAACCGCATGACCCAATCCAAGAGGATTTTTCTGCCTTACGGTATGAATGTTTATCATTTTTGAAATTTTACGAACTTCTTCAAGAAGCTCTTCTTTATTTGTTTTCTCCAGATTGTCCTCAAGCTCCACAGCCCTATCAAAATGTTCTTCTATTGAGCCTTTATTTCTTCCTGTAATAATCAGGACATCCTCTATTCCGGAAGCAATAACTTCTTCCACTATGTACTGAATTGTAGGTTTATCTACTATGGGCAGCATTTCCTTTGGTATCGCTTTAGTTGCAGGAAGGAATCTTGTTCCGAGCCCCGCTGCCGGTATTACTGCTTTTTTTATTTTCATATCCTACCTCTATTTGCTATTTGCACACATATTCAAAGACTCTGGCAAGTTTGCCAGAATCCGAATATGATGTATATATTATGCTATGTTGCACTGTAGTTTGTCTTAATGCTGTCTGTTATCAGAGCATCTTTCAATGCATCCATTTGTTCAAGAGACTGACCTGTTCCCTTTGCAACACATGAAATTGCCTCATCGGCGATGGTTACATCGAGACCTGTTCTTTTAGCAATTAATTTGTCCAGACCTCGAATCAGACACCCGCCTCCGGTCATTACAATTCCCTTTTCACTTATATCTGCCGCAAGCTCCGGCGGTGTTTTTTCAAGGACTGAATGGACGGCATCAGCTATGGATGTAATAGTTTCTTCAAGTGCCTCAAGCATATCGGATGATGATATGGTAAGGTTCACAGGCAGTCCTGTAACAAGGTTCCTCCCTCTTACTTCCATAAACTTTTCTTCCTCTTCAGGAAAGGCCGTTCCTATATTAATTTTAATTTCTTCTGCACTTCGAAGGCCTATCATTACATTGTACTTCTTTCTTACATATCTCACAATGGCATCGTCACACTTGTCGCCTGCCACTTTTATAGACCTGCTAACAACTATTCCACCCAGAGATATAACTGCAATGTCTGTAGTTCCTCCGCCCATATCTATAATCATATGACCGGAGGGCTTGGTTATATCAAGGCCTGCACCGATGGCAGCAGCAACCGGTTCTTCTATCAGATATGTCTTCTTGGCTCCGGCATTCAGACTCGCTTCAAGCACTGCTCGTTTTTCTACTTCTGTTACTCCGCTGGGAACGCATATTATTACTCTTGGCTTGATTATTGAGTTTCCCACAGCCTTTTTTATAAAATATTTAAGCATTTTTTCTGTTATGTCAAAGTCTGATATAACACCATCTCTCAAAGGTCTTATGGCAACAATATTTCCAGGTGTACGTCCAAGCATCTTCCTTGCTTCTTCACCGACCTCGAGTATCTTATTAGTATTTATATCAATTGCAACAACAGAAGGTTCATTAATAACTATTCCCTTGCCCTTTATATATACCAGAACACTGGCGGTACCAAGGTCAATTCCGATGTCCATTCTGAAACCCATTTTATCCTCCGTAATCTCATGTATTATTTTACTAATTTATCAACCAAATTATACAAGCACACATCAATAATGATAGAAATTATAACATATAATTAATATCATTTCAATTTTTTTGTTTTTAAAGCTACAATCTTAATATTATATCGTATGAGACTGCTGAAAATATACAAAAAGTCATTCTGAAAAATTTGATTTTTAGAATGACTATATTTTATGCTTACCAAAATCATCAGTGATGCAATGCCTTTACGGCATTGACATTATTTCTTAAGAAGCTTTTCAATTTTTTGAACGGGATCCAGCAATTCACTCAATGATCCGTCATAATTCAATGTATCAATTATGCTAGCAATATATTTTGACATATCAACTTCTGCATACCAAGGTTTTTGCAATAACTCAGGCTTTCTGTAAATCATGTTTGTAGTAAATATCTTTGCTATTGTGCCATCTGCATATGCTTTATCAAATTTTTCAAAGCCCTCTGTAAACAAACCAAAAGATGAAAATACATATACATTTTTAGCCTTTCTTTCCTTAAGCTTTCTGGCAACATCTATCATTGAATCCCCTGAAGCAATCATGTCATCAACTACGATTACATCTTTTCCTTCAACATTGTCACCCAGGAATTCATGGCTTACCACAGGATTCTTCCCGTTTACTATAACGGAATAGTCTCTTCTCTTATAGAACATCCCCAAATCCAGCTCCATCACGGAAGAATAATAGATACATCTTGACATTCCGCCTTCATCAGGTGAAATAATCATCATCTTTTCTCTGTCTATTTCAGCACCTGGAACTGCTCTTACAAATGCCTTTATCATCTGATAATGAGGGTGAAAGTCTTCGAATCCATGCAGAGGGATTGCATTCTGAACTCTTGGATCGTGTATGTCGAATGATATAATATTTTCAACTCCCATAGATGTGAGCTCCTGAAGAGCCAGTGCACAATCAAGGGATTCTCTTGTGGATCTCTTATGCTGTCTTCCCTCATAAAGCATGGGCATTATAACTGTAATTCTTTTTTCCTTGCCATTCATTGCGGCAATTATTCTCTTTAAATCCTGATAATGATCATCCGGACTCATGGGAACATCCATACCATACATCTTAAATGTCACACCATAGTTGAATACATCCGATATTATAAATACATCATGCCCTCTGACACTTTCATTAAGAACACCCTTTGCTTCGCCTGATCCAAATCTCGGACAAACAGCATCAAGCAGATATGTTCTCACAGGAGTCGAATCTTCCAGATATATGACTCCATCTTTATCCTGTCTCCATTCCTTCAGATAATAGTCAATCTTAGCTGCAATCTCTTCACAGCCCTTCATAGCTATTATGGACAATTCACCAAATGGTTTAGGCTCATTGTACGTATAATCATTTATGTTCATTTCTTCCTCCTGTAACCAACAGCTATCTTTCATTTTTCCTCTTAATTCTATCAAATATTTATTAATTGTCAAAACAAAGTGCTCAGAATTATATTAAGTTATCTTAACATTCTAAAAAAATATGGAGCTTTTCAGCCCCATTCTTTTACTTACATATAAATTTTAGCTATTTGTACAGATAAGTCTTCGTATGTGAATGGCTTCTGTATTATAGTTTCCCCTCTTCGCTCAAGTTCCTCGTAATCTGACTGCTTTGCAAAGCCTGTTATAAAAAATGCTTTGCTCTTATTATTCACTTTTTGCATTTCTTCGTAAAGCTGTTTTCCTGTTATTACCGGCATGGATAAATCTATAACCGAAAAAGCAATCTTTCTGCTATATTTTCTGTAATATTCAAGAGCCTCCAAAGGTCTTATAAATTTGATGACATCATATCCGAGATCCTCAAGGATTTCGGCCTCCACATCCAGAACATCCGCATCATCATCTACAAGCATAATTAAATTGCTTTTAATATCAATTTTGGCCTCCGCTTCAGGTTTCTGCTTTTTAATATGCACCGGCAAAAAAATCTCAAAACGTGTTCCGCTTCCGACCTTACTTTTGACATTTATGAATCCCGAATGAGACTTTACGGTTCCGAAAACAACCGAAAGGCCTAGACCTGTACCCTTTGACTTGCTCTTTGTAGTATAATACGGTTCAAATATTTTCATCACAACATCTTCTTTTATGCCAACTCCGTTGTCTTCGACATATACGGTAATATACTGCCCGGGCTTCAGTATTTCTCCATGGCTCAGCACCATATCCGAAAAAACTACAGTGTCATACGTTCCCGCATCAATTTTTCCGAATGAATTTTCCACTGCGTCCCTTGAATTCAATATCATATTGACTATTAAATTCTCTAACTGCGCCTCATCACCTAAAATAGTTTTCGAGGATGCACCGTATCGGTAGCTAAGCTCAATTTTTTTGCTTATTATGGATTCAACCATTGTAAAAGTATTGTCCATAACACTTTTCAAGTTAATTGGTTTGTTGTTGCTGCTTTCCTTTTTTGAAAACATCATTATTTTTTTTGTCAAACTTGCTGTACTTTGAGAAATATGGATTATTCTCTCTGCATAGTCTTTTATTTTTGCTAAATCATCGGTGCGTTGTATCATTGTCGCATTGCCTATTATACTCATTAACTGGTTGTTAAAGTCATGCGCAATGCCTCCTGCCAATTGTCCCAATGCTGCCATTTTGTCACTTTGTCTTCTTGCAATTTCCTGCATTTCTTGCACATCCTGCAAGTAGTCATCACTTACGTCTCTCTCATCTTCTCTCATCATTATTTTTCTCTCTTCGCTTTTAATCATTTGTTCCCCTTTACCTTCGCTAAATTATTTAACTAAGTAAATATACAATTAAAAAAAGGAAAATTTTGTAGAAAAATGTAAAATGTTAAAAAAATATTCTGAAAATGGGGTTAGGGCATATCGCAGTCTCCGTTCACAGATTTGCTTACTCGCTTTCGCTCATGCAAATCTGGAACTCGTTGCGGTTGACCTACTGCCATTTTTCAGAGAAAACCGTTCTGAAAAATGGGGTTAGGGCATACAAAAAAGCAACATCCAACGTCGCTAAGATCGTCAGATGTTGTTTATAATGGTGATCCATCGGCGATTCGAACGCCGGACACCTTGATTAAAAGTCAAGTGCTC
>DAMAEI010000088.1:0-6828 GCA_031997345.1 Sedimentibacter sp.
ATTTTGATTTTACATGACCTTAAAATATCTGTCCAGTTTATTATAGCCGATCCATACATCCCTCTTAAGTTTTTTGTTAAGTACTTGAAAAACAAAGCTTTGCTCTATGGGATCCGTATGCAGCTCAGGTGCATTGGATTCCTCGGGAGACGAGAAAATATAAAAGAACTTCTTAGATGTAACTAATTCCCATCCGCAGGCGCTGTATACATCAAGCTGCTCCTGTGAAGGGGGCTCCTGCAATATTTCAATTCTGTACTTTGTCTTTTTAGGTTCCCCCTTCTCAAATGTAACAAACCAGTTGCCGATGCTTTGCAAATGCAGACCCCTTGCAGCCATGTACGAATACCAGCTTTCATTTTTGCCGTAATTCCACAGTTCACCGAGAAGAAATCTTTTCACTGAATTACTCATAATTCCCCTCCTTGATAATTATTCCGTCGTTCACCATGCTCATCAGTCGATTATATTCAATTTTTAAAGCAGAAATTCCATCCTTAGTTATGGAATATGTTTTTCTTCTTCCGTCATCATTAACAACTGTAATTAATTCATCCTTCATAAGCCTTGAAAGAACTCCGTACAAAGTTCCGGGGCCCATTTTAACACGCCCTTTTGAAACTTCCTCAATTTCATTCATAAGCTGGTAACCGTGATTGGGGTGTACCAAGGCTAAAAGAACATAGTACATTGCTTCGGTCATTGGACCACCATCATATGGCATGTAATCACTCCTTGTTATGTTATACGATATATCGCATAACATAATATTAGCAAATAATTATACATATGTCAACAAAGTCAAAAAACAAAAAAGCCCGGTGGTTTCGGGCTTTTTGTGGTGTATCAGTTAAAGGCTTGTTCTGTTCTGTCTATTATTTCATCCTGCAATGCTTTTTCAAGGTTGTTGAAATGGTCTGAATATCCTGCGACTCTTACAATAAGGTCCTTGTATTCATCAGGGTTTTTCTGAGCATCCAAGAGGACGCTTCTGTCTATTACGTTGAACTGTATGTGATGCCCTTCCATTTTGAAATATGCTCTCACCAAGGCTGATACGTTGTCTATTCCTTCCTGTCCGGCTATTGATGACGGTGTAAACTTCTGATTTAAGAGCGTTCCTCCTGTGGATGTATGATCCATCTTAGCACAGGATCTTATAACGGAGGTAGGACCGTTGCGGTCTGCACCCTTCTCAGGTGAAATTCCGTCTGTAACAGGCTTTTCCTTGAGCCTTCCGTTTGCGGAGGCTGTCATTACGGAGCCGAAGTACACGTGGCACGTAGTGGGCAGCATGTCAATCTGGTATGTTCCACCGCACACTGTTTTTCTTCCTCTTATTCTGTCTCTTAAATTTTCAAATATATCAATCATTATGTCATCGGCATAGTCATCATCGTTGCCATATTTCGGTGTATGATTGAGCACAAGGTTGTGAAGCATTTCGAAGCCTTCAAAGTTTGCGTCTATGGCGGAAAGAAGCTCCTTCATTGTGAAGCGTTTCTGCTCGTAAACATTGTATTTCAACGAGGACATACAGTCTGTTATGGTTCCTATTCCAACTATCTGAATATATCTTGTATTGTATTTTGAGCCGCCTGCATTGTAGTCTCTTCCGCTCTCCATGCAGCCTGTTGTAAGCACGGACATAAAAGGAGTCGGCATATGCTGGGCAAATATTTTTTCAATTACGTTATTCCCTCTGATTTTTACATTTATAATGTATTCAAGCTGCTTGTAGAAAGCATCTCTCAATTCCTCATAGGACTTGAATTCTTCAGGGTTTCCGGTTTTTAAGCCTATTTGCTTTCCTGTATATTTGTCGTAGCCGTTGCTGAGAGTGAGCTCAAATATTTTAGGAACATTCATGTAGCCTGTAAGCACATATTCTCTTCCGTGGCAGCCTGTTTCCACACATCCGCTTGAGCCGCCAAATCTGGCATCCTCCAATGTCTTCCCTGCATTCAGAAGCTCCTGTATAAGCTCCTCTGTATTGTAAAATGCCGGCTGTCCCCATCCTTTTCTTGAAATCTCAACAGCCCTTTTTAAAAATTCATCAGGAGTTTTCTCGCTTATCTGCACATTGGAGCTTGGCTGCAACAGCCTCATTTCATCCATTGCGTCCAATATAATGTATGACACATCGTTGACTCCGTCTTCTCCGGTGTATGGATTTATTCCTCCGGTGTTCAGATTGGCAAAATCCGTGTAGGTTCCGCTTTCCTTGAGTGTTATTCCCACCTTAGGAGGTGCGGGCTGATTGTTGAATTTAATCCACAGGCATTCCATCAGCTCTCTTGCTTTATGATAGTCAATGGTTCCTGCCTCAAGCTCATTCTTATAAAACGGATATAAATACTGATCAAGCCTGCCCGGCGAAAAAGCATCCCAGGTATTTGTTTCAGTAGTAACTCCTATGTGTACGAACCAGTACATCTGAAGTGCCTGTGCGTATGTTTCGGGCTTGTGTGCCGGAACAACGTCGCAGTTATGAGCTATTCCCAGAAGCTCTTCTTTTCTCTGTGGGTTTTCCACAGTTTCCGCAAGCTGCCTTGCATATTGTGCATATCTCTGTCCGTAAATAATGATGGCATCACATGAAATAATCATTGCTTCAAGCTGTGCTTTTTTATTGTAAGCCTCCGCATCATTTAAAAAGTCAAGCTCTTCTATTACCTCTTCGATTTCTTTCTTAAAATCCAAAAAGCCCTTTTTATAAAACTTGTCATCGGCTACAGTATGTCCGGGAGCTCTCTGCTCCATAAACTCTGTAAACATCCCCGCAGCATAACAATCCTTCCATTCCTGCGTCATTGAAGCCAATATTCTGTCCCTTGTGGATTTATTCTGCCAGTAAGGGAGAATTTTTTCAGCCTGTATGTCTTTATCTTCTTCTTTTACCTTGAAGTTGATATATTTTCTGTCATTCATTATCGTCATATCTTCTACGGTGTGAGCGCAAAGCTCGGGAAATGTGGGAACAACCTGCGGTCCTTCACTTTTTTCTCCAACTATGAGCTCTCCCTCTCCGATATACAGCTTTCTGTTTTCCATGTAGTGCTTGAAATTCATTGCACGAAGAACGGGGGTTTCCACCGTGCCATAATGCTTCTGATAAAATTCTGTTTCTAAAATAGCTCTTTCAAGACTTACACTGGGCTGTGTTGTTGCACTTTCCTGTCGTAATATCTTTGTTCTTTCTGTATAGCCTCTCATTTCAACCTCCTATTTTTACATCGTATCCTTGTTTTTCAAACATTTCCCTGAACATCTGCATCTTCTCTTCAGAAGGTTTGTTCATTTTTTCATCCTCATAAATCATATGAAGCTTTCTGTACTTATGCTTTGCAATATCATGATATGGAAGCAGATTTATTTTCTTTATTCCGAGTTTTCTTATAAGGTCAATTGTTTTTTCTATATGTGATGTATCTGCATTAACACCTTCTATAATTGGCATCCGTATATTTATATTACTGTGGATTTGAGCCAGCCTCACAAGATTATCAAGTATGAGCTTATTTGAAATTCCTGTGAAATTTCTGTGCTTCTCATCATCTATAAGCTTAATATCATATAGAAATACATCTGTATACGGTGAAATTCTCTTTATATTTTCAAAGTCTGCAGCTCCGCAGGTGTCAACTGCCGTATGAATGTTTTTCTCTTTGAGTTTCTTGAGGAGCTCCTCGGCAAAATCCGTATAGACAAGCGGTTCTCCTCCTGAAAGAGTCACTCCGCCGTTTGATTGCTCATAAAACACTTCATCCTTCATAACTTCTTTCAGTACTTCTTCGAAAGTGTATTCACGTCCTGCAATTTGCCTTGCCCCGGGGATGCAGTATATTTCACACATGCCGCAATAATTGCATTTGTCTTCATCAGTTGTAAGGATTCCGTTTTCAATTGTAATTGCCTTCTGAAGGCATATTTCAGTACATTTTCCGCAAAGAGTGCATTTTTCTTTGTCGAAAAGCATCTGCTTTCTGTTTGCTTGGCTCTCCGGATTATGACACCAGAGGCACCTTAAAGGGCATCCCTTAAAAAATACAGTCGTTCTTATTCCGGGTCCATCATGTACAGAAAACTTTTGAATATTAAATATAGTCGCTGTATTCATTTCTTCTCCAATAATTGATATTAAATATTTATATGCAATTTTCCTGCCAATAAATATGTTTTGAAAATTGAACATTTGTTTTTTATTGATAATAATTGTGTACGGCTTTTATGCACAAAATGTGACAGTTTTTCTTACACATGTAATTATTTTTTGCTATTTTCTTCGCTATATCCCGTTGCAGATGTTCCTGTTTTAATTATTGACGAACCATACTTGGTGCGTATATTAAAAATGGCATTTTCAAGGTCATCGGTCTTTTTATTTTTTTCTTTCTCATGGTTCTCTTCATTTATTTCAGGCATCTTGAACAGCGACAGTTGTTCCGATTCATATTCATTATCAAATCCGCTGAGACTTATGCCCAGAAGGCGCACAGGCTTCTTGCTCCAGTTCTTTTCAAGCAGCTTCACGCCTGCGGAATAAATGTCCTTGACAAGGCATGTAGGCGGCACAGTCATCTGCCTTGTCATGCTCTTGAAATCCGTAAACTTAATGCTTATTTGTACCGTGCGTCCTTTTTTCCCGTACTTCCTCGCAGTCATTCCCACGTCCTCTGAAAGCTCCAGCAGCACTGATTTCGCATACTCAATGTCCGTAATGTCGTGAGGAAGCGTGACGGATCTGCCTACCGATTTCATATCGTCGTATGAATTCGGTCTCACGGGAGAATCGTCATTTCCGTTTGCAAGCATGTAAAGCTCGTCTCCTGTTTTGCCAAGCATGCTGATGAGATTCGCCCTGTCGTGCAACGCCAGATCCCTTATGGAATAAATGCCCATGTTGTGAAGCTTTGCGGCAGTTTGCTTTCCAACACCGTATAAATTTCCTGCGGGAAGAGGCCACATCTTCTCCTGTATATCCTTTTTCCACAGCTGGGTTATGCCGTGTGGCTTCTTCATTTCCGATGCCATCTTTGCCAAAAACTTATTTTCTGATATCCCTATGGAACACCATAAATTGAGCTCCTGATTTATGCGCTTCATTATGTCGGACGCCGCTTCCACAGGGCTTCCGGAGAGGCCTTCACATCCCGTCATATCAAGCCATGCTTCATCAATGCTGTTCTGCTCGATTACGGGAGTATAGGATGATAAAATTTCCATTACCTCTTTGGATTTCTGCGAATAAAACCTGTGGTCAGGTGGAATTACAATAAGTCCGGGACATAGCCTGAATGCCTCCCTTAAAATCATGGTAGTTTTTATGCCATATTTTCTCGCTTCATAATTTGCTGTAAGAACTATGCCCGTCCTGTTCTCCGGGTCACCTGCAACTACGGCAGGCTTTCCGCTGATTTCAGGATGGCGTGTCTGCTCACAGCTTATATAAAAGGCATTCATATCAACTAAGAAAACAACCCTTTCCATCTTAACTCCTCTTAATCATTAACACTGAATCCTGATAATGTAAGAAACCGCATCTTCAGAAATGAATCCACATCAATTACAACATCTCTGTTCTCAGGCATATGTACTGTTTTAGAAATATATACATCTATTTTCTCAACAGTTATCTTGTTGTAGCCTTCCTCTTCCTTCGGTCTTCTTGCAAAGATTTCGGGAACGGGAACAACAGCGAAATCACCGTTTATTCTGTAATCAGGATATCCAATAACAACTGCCGTCCTGTCCTTTTTCCTCAAATAATACAATGCCTTCTCCGTTATTTTAATTTCATACTTATTATCCTTTTCCATCAAGGCTCCTAATTTTATATAACTTTTTTTACATTATACCATACAATCTGTTATTAAAAAATACAAATATCGGCTCTTGTACAAATTGAAATTATAGGCTAAACTAAGGATGGACATTTTTTATAGGAAGGAACATTATGAGCGACAATTTAAATTTAACAGAGGGAAAAATACGAGGTACGCTGGTTAAGCTGGCTCTTCCCATAATGGGTACAGGCTTCATTCACATGGCATATAATTTAACCGACATAATATGGCTGGGAAGGCTTAGCACCGGATCGGTTGCAGCTGCAGGAGCCGCAGGCTTTTTTCTATGGTTTGGTTCATCTTTGACCATGATCTCTCAGGTGGGCGTAGGTGTCAATGTAGCACAGTCCTATGGAAAAAATGATATTGAAAGTGTAAAAAAATATATTTCTGACGGCTTCAGGCTCGATTTATTTATAGCATTGATATATTCGGCACTTTTATTTATATTCAGGCATAATATAATAGGTTTTTTCAACCTCCGCGACCAGCAGGTAATAAGTATGGCGGTGGATTACCTGACCATTATATCATTCGGTATAACCTTTCATTTTTTAAACCCCATATTTTCCGTAATACTGACAAGCTCCGGAAACAGCGTCACTCCTTTTAAGGTAAACACAATAGGCCTTGTAGCAAATATAATTATTGACCCAATATTAATATTCGGTCTTGGGCCCATACCACCTCTGGGTGTCAAGGGAGCCGCACTGGCCACAATATTATCTCAGTTTATCGTTACATTAATATTTGTCATAATAGGAAAAATTTACGAAACAATGTATTCACATGTAAAGCTGTTTGAGAAGCCTGATATTCAAATAATTAAAAATATAGCAAGAATCGGGATACCTCCTTTTCTTCAATCAGGCCTCCACGCCTGCATCAACATGGTGATTACAAAAATAGTAGCAGGCTTCGGGCCTGTGGCAGTTGCTGTTCAAAGCATAGGTGCTCAAATAGAGTCAATAACATGGATGAC
>DAMAEI010000088.1:6838-10849 GCA_031997345.1 Sedimentibacter sp.
GCAATATCGGCATTCGTGGGGCAGAACTACGGCGCCAAAAGAACTGACCGTATCAAGGAAGGGTACAAGCAGGGTATTCAAATTTTAGGACTGCTTGGTATATTCTCCTCATTCCTGCTGATTTTTTATTCAAAGGCTCTCTTTACCATATTTGTGCCCGATGACCCCGCAGCAATAAAGGAAGGTATTAACTACCTTAGGATTTTAGGTATGGCGCAGTTCTTCATGAGCGTGGAAATAGGCACCACAGGTGCATTCAACGGTCTGGGAAGAACACTTCCTCCAACAATAAACGGAGTAATCTTCAATGCAGCAAGAATTCCCGCCGCATTGCTCTTAGGCTCCACGGCTCTGGGACTGTCAGGGGTATGGATAAGTTTGAGCATATCCTCGGTATTTAAAGGAATAGTATTAGTTACATGGTTCAATATTTTCCTCAGAAAGCTCAAGATATAAATTATATAAGGAAGGTAAATTATGACTACAATCGACAAAAGCAATGCTCATTATGCTTTCAGCTCTGAAAACGCTCCGTCGGCATATGCCAAGGACGGCGACACGGTAAAATTCCGCTGTCAGGACTGCTACAACGGACAAATACTCCATGACGGATATGATTTCTCAAATGTAAATATGAAGCTGAACAATCCCGTTACCGGGCCTCTGTATATTGAAGGTGCAGAACCGGGGGACGTTCTGCGAATAGAGATAATCGACATTGAAATTGAGTCCACAGGCAGCATGTGTGCCCGTACAGGCGCGGGAATATACGAAATAGACGGCTGTCATTGCAGAAGAATAGACATAGAGAACGGCTCGGTGAAATTTGACAACGACATACGCATTCCCATTAAGCCCATGATAGGTGTTATAGGCACCGCTCCTGAAAGCGATGTAATTCCTACTCAAACTCCCGGAGAGCACGGAGGCAACATGGATATCAAAGATTTGGGAGCAGGCTGTCTTTTGTACCTGCCTGTGGCTGTGACCGGAGGTCTGCTGTCAATGGGAGACATCCACGCCGTGCAGGGCGACGGTGAAACCGTAATATGCGCACTGGAAATGAGCGGTGATATAACCGTAAAAATTGATGTGCTGAAAAACAGAAGTGATATTCCTACGCCCTTTATTGTTACAAAAGAAAAATATCTCACCACCGCTGCGGATAAATCACTTGATGTGTGCAGCATAAAGGCGGCGAGAAAAATGCATATGTTTTTGCAGCAGCATGCCGGGCTCACGGATGCTCAGAGCGGCATGCTCCTTTCACTTGCAGGAAACCTGCGCATAAGTCAGGTTGTTAATCCTGCCAAGGGCTGCATTATGGAATTCCCCATAGGTCTTGCCAAAGAAGTATTTGAAAAATAACATATTAATAAAATAAGTATGTGATGTAGCTTGTTGTTTCTTCGGTTTTAACCTTTGTGATGAGCTCAGAGTTGCTATGGTTGAGGACATGAGTTCCCGCATTAAGCCTGTCCATGATTTTCATCATAGTCACGATTGATACAGGCGAATCCATATTATCGTTGGTGAAGGACATAATTTTCTCAACATCCATGTTCTCTATAGCCTCCATGCTTATTAGATCCATCCTTTCGGCTTCGTCAAGGTTAAGATAGTGCGAGAAGTCAACCGATGCTATGAAAAGTGTTTTTTCAGCATCGGTTTTTTTTAGTATATCATCAATCAGCGTTTCTATGTCGGCAATCCTTGTCTGCTTTGTGAGAGCCAGCGAAACCACCTTCACATCACCCATATAGTGCTTTATGAATGGTATTATGCTTGAAACAGAATGCTCTGACGTCATTTTTCCGCTGCTGTCCAGAACAAAGCTGTTTTCAAGCAGCCGGGAAGTCATCTCATAATCAGTTTCCAATATGCCGAATGGTGTCTGCCAGTCTCCGGCAGAAGTAAATATTTTTCCTCTTTCGATGCTTTCATGGTCGGGTCCCATAATGACTACCGTGTCATATTCATAGGAGCTGACATTCTGAAATACCTCGTGTATCAAATCCACTGCCGTAAGATGGTGGGGCAGGATGCATCCTCGTATCCTGCCCTCACTTACTTCATTTAGTTTTTTAAAACTTTTTATATTTACAAAAAGAGTTTCGTCAAAATACAAGCATTGCAGCATATCGTTACTGCTGTGAATATATGATTCTGCTTCCTGCTCCCCGGCGCCCACCTCATGAGTGTAATTTTCACGTCTGTAATTAATGAGAAAAATACTGAGTATAACTGCGGCAGCCGTCATAAGCAGGGTTGTTTTATTTATTGTGCGCATTGTACCACCTGTCTGTTAATTTACGGAAATAACCGTTCTTTCAACATAATTCAGCTTATTTTCAAAGTATCTCTTGATTACGGCATAGTCAACTGTATATTCCCCTTTTTGAGCCGCCTGCACGTAAAATTCTATAGGAAATACATTTGGTTTATCCTTGTCGTAATAAAATCTGTATACTAACTTTTGACCGTTTACTTCTCCCCATGCATAATTTTTTCCATCGTACATATATCTGAAGCCGGAAGGAATTACATATGTGACCTCATACATGCCGCTTTCGGCAACCGGTGAAATATTGGGTATTATCTGAACCTTCACTACATCCGAATGATTGAAGCTCTTCTTTTTCTCATAGGCATTTTCAAGCATGTAGTCCACAGATATTGAGAATTCGTCAGTCTTGTTTTTATACAGGTCATCCTTGTTTCCAAGGGCCTCAACCTTGCATGCTATCGCTCCCTTTATGTCGCTGAATACCACTCTGGCTATCTCATCTTTTTTTACAGTAAAGCTTTCGCTGTCAAACAGCTTAAGCTTGTAGGTCTTTTTGCTGTCTCCGGTCTCAACAGTAACCTCGCCGTACAAATCCTGTACTTCCTTCAAGCTCATGATATCTCTGTTCATAATGTATTTCAGCTGTTCAATGCTGCTGAGAGTATATTTTGACGGATTATTATAAATATATTTAAACATTTTGTCGCCCCTGTCAAAATCCTGAAGCTCTGAAGCCAGGACAGCCAGAAGTGCCGTGAGCTCGTAATCATTCTCCTTGGTGCTGCCTTCTCCCCAGTACAAGTAGTCTTCTGACGCATTAAGCCTGTTTGACAGCTCTCTGTAATACTTTCTTGCGGTTTTTCCGTCGCCCAGCTCATCCAGAGCAAGGGACAGATATATTGTATCCCTTTCGCTCAGGTCTTGTTTTTCCAGCAACTCATATATTGCAACCAGCACAGGCTGTCTGTACTTGCTCATTCCCCACAGGGCTGCGGCAGTATCCGTACTGTATTCATTGTTACTCAATATATTTTTAAAATATATTTTCATTTTTTCGTCCAGGTAGCTGTTGCCGAATATGTGAACCATTTTAGAGGTCAGCTCAGTATTCGGCTCCGAGTAAGGCAAAAGTCTTAATCCGCCTTCTTTATCCTCGTATCTGAATATTGTGTCAAGGAGCTCATCCTCGTCATAGTACAGCTCGGTTCCAAAAAGGCTGTTTATATACCCTGCAGCTATTATGGGGACTGCCATTTGGTCTATTCTGCTGCCATCTGAGGAAGAAATTGTTCTTAAGCTGTTATAGAAATCGGAAGTGCTTTCATTATAAAGTGTAATGACGGGATTTGAATACACCTTGTCGAGGACAGTGCTTTCGGAAATTTTGTAATAGCCGGTGTTTTGAAAATACACATATGAATCCACAACACTGAATTCTTCCATGATTTTATCCTGATGGCTGCTGCTTTTTGCAGTTACATATATTTCATAGCTTCCTTCAACAAGCTGGCCAATGCTTATATTTGTATAATCTCCCGCTTTGCCGGATGATTTGTATTCTGTTTTTTTACCGTCGTCCTTGTTTCTTACAGCAATAATATATTCAATGTTTTCTCCCTGCTTTACCGCAGTTCCGAATACTCTGAGGGATGCCTCAATTTTATCATCGGAAAGATATTTTTTGCCCATAATCAAATCCGTAAAGAACGGAAGGCTTGAGCTTA
>DAMAEI010000089.1:0-10782 GCA_031997345.1 Sedimentibacter sp.
TTGGTTTTTCCTATTTCCACGCTTATTTCCAGAGGAACCGACAGTATTAATTCAAGGTTTGACATCTGCTCGTCAGACAGCATTTCCTCTCCTTCAATTTCTTCCAGCGCCATTGTTCTTACGCTGACAGGCTGCTGTTCCCTTTTTTTAGGTTTTACCTTTTTAGGCATACTTTTTACGGGTACTCTTTCCACGTAAGGTTTTTCTTCATACTCATATTCATCTTCTTCATCGTCGTCTTCATATACTTCCTGCTTATTTCCTTTTGTGGCATATCCAGCTTGCTGCTCGTTTGCTGCATCGGATTCATGTTCTGCAACCTCCCCGCCCTTGACGAAATTAGATATTATATCCTTTGCCAAAGCTACCGGCATTACATTAATAAACTGGCTTTGAACACTGCCTTCGATGAAAAGCTCAAAACTCACTGCAACTATTACATCATCGTCTATGAAATATTTGTTTTTGAACTCTGTTTTGTCATCTATTTCATATGCCATCGGGGTTGAAATATTGATTGGCTTTCCGAGAAAATCCGATAATGCAGTCGCTGCGGAACCCATCATCTGGTTCATAACCTCACATATGGCACTTGTATTGATTTCATCCATATCAAATTCATCATCCGGTATAGATTGACCAAGAAGTATTTCTATAATGGATTTTGCATCCATCCTCTTCCATATCATCAGATTTACACCACTTAAGCCCTCAACGTAATTTATCTCAACTCCGATTGCCGGCTCTAAGTTTTCATAGCTCAGGTCCCTCGCTTCAATAACATTAACCTTCGGTATTGTTATTTCGACCCGTTTTCCAAGCAGCGAGGACAATGACGTAGCAGAAGAGCCCAAGCTTATATTCATTACTTCTCCTATTACATCCCGTTCCATATCAGAAAATATTTTTTCGTTTAACATTTATAGCTCCTCAACGTATAATTTTGTTTATCCTTATTACACCTTTATTTCTTCTGGTTCCCCACTTTCCTTCAAACCATTTTTCACCGTCAACATTAATATCCACGTCGGCATCAGCCTTTTTATCCAAAATTATCAAGTCACCTACCTGCATATTAACCACGTCCTGCAATGTAGCCTGCGCATTTCCCAGGGTGCCTGCCACAGTAAGCTTTGAAAATTTTAATGAATCCATAATGGCAGCTCTTTGTTCTTCGATGCTTTGCTCTGACCTTTTGTTGCTATTCCTGGACATCGTACTTGCTTTTTTGAATATTTCATCTAAAATACTTGAAGGTATACAAATTGTAAGTTTTCCGCTCAATTGATTCAATGAGACATTTAGTACAATTATAACCACGGTATCATTGTAGTTTATTGATTGAATGAACCTTGCATTTGTCTCAACCTTGGAAAGCTCTGTCTCTATTTCCATGGTACTTTCCCATGTTCCGCCCATCAGCTCCACAAGCTGTTTTATCATATTACTGAGCAGAGACAGCTCGATATCAGTATAATCTCTCAGATTCCCATATTCCTCACCGCTTCCACCTAAGAGTCTGTCAATAATTACAAATGAAAGTGGTTTTGACACCTCCATCAAAATCTGGCTGTCAGCCATGGTCTTATCAGGATATTTGACATCTATAAGCCCCATTAAAACATAGTCATCCAAAGCGTTGTTAAATTCATGAAATATGCTTTCCTCCACCTGCTCAACCGTAACATCACACATAAGCCTCAGGCTTGATGTAAGCTGTGATGTAACCATTCTACAGTAATTTTCATAAATACCCTTTAGCAATTTTATGGTTTCTTTGGTTATTTTTTTAGGACTTCTGAAATCATATTCTTTAATTTTCTTTTCGCTGGTTTCCAGCTCTTGTATGCTAACATCACCGCTGCTCAGATTGTTGAGCAGTTCGTCTATCTGGCTCTGTGATAGTATTTCTGCCATATAAATTGCCCTCATTCCATAATTTTTGCTAATCTATATAAGTGTTGCTCTTGTATTCAACTTCATTAGAGTTATTATCTTTATTTAGTGTTTCCTGTATCTTCTTTGTATAGCTTAGAGGATAGCCCTTCCTGCTTATATATATTTCAACTCTTCTATTCCTTGCTCTTCCTTCGGCTGTACTGTTATCGGCAATAGGACTGTATAACCCGTAGCCTATGGACAAATATTTCGCCGGAGATATTACATTTTTATTCTCTAAATATTTGAGCACCACATTAGCCCTGTCTGTTGACAAGGAACGGTCAATATCGGTTTTGTCATATTCTACCTCCGCAGTATGCCCTGCTATTATTACTTCCTCAACATATTCATCAACCATTTTCAGACCTTCTCCCAGCACATCAAGTACTTGTCTTCCCTTAGTTTCCAATATATCGCTGTAGCCTCGGAACGTCACCGTATCCGAGAATCTGATGAATACATATTCTACGCTCCTACTTACTTCAACCTGCTCATGCAAATTATTTTCATCTACATATTGCTTAAGCAGTGTGTATAACTGATCCATTTCGTCTGATTCCTGGGAATCCTTATTCAGCTCAGGAACCTCTCCTTCTCCATCTCTGTCGGAAATTGCCCCCTGCGAATAATAAACCTCCGGATTCATCTGCTTGGAAAATGACGCAACTATAGCTGCAAATTTTGCCGCATCAACTGTTGACATAGCGTAAAGCAATATGAAAAATGTCAGTAGCAATGTTACCATGTCACTGTATGTTTCCATCCAGCTTGCGCCTCCGCCGGTATCTGATCTTTTCTTTCTCGCCATAATAGCCCCTACTTATTATAATTTTTAAATATCCTTATTTTTTAGCCCTCTTAGCTTTTTTTCTTCCTTTTTCTTCGTTGCTTCCATCTACTTCGGCTGTTCCTCCGGATGAATTTCTGCCCTCATAGGTTACGTACGAATTAAGCTTTTCTCTTATATATTTAGGATTTTCCCCTGACTGTATAGAAAGGACTCCTTCCATTATCAGCTCCTTTGCAACCATTTCTTCGTCATGCTTCGCTTTCAGTCTGTTGGAAATAGGAGCGCATATCATATTTGCAAGTATCGATCCGTAAAATGTTGTAACCAATGCAACTGACATGCCCTGTCCAAGTGCATCCGCCCCGCCGTCGGCATTCATGTTTGCAAGCATATTTATAAGCCCCACCAATGTTCCTAACATACCAAATGCAGGCCCGAAGGAACCCAAGGTATCAAAAACTTTCCAAGCAGCAGAATGCCTAGACTCAATGCAATCTATTTCATTCTCTATCTGTGCCCGGACCTTTGTAGGCTCAATCGCATCAACTATAAGCATGACACAATATTTTAGAAACTCATCCTGAAGCTCCAGGGTCTTGATTTTCTCCTCAAGGACCAAAAGCCCTTTCAGCCTAGCCTCCTTAGCCAGCTCTTCTATAGAGTCAATGTAAGTGCTAAGATTTATTTTTTCTTTCTTCATGAGTACCTTAAGATTTTTAGGTACTTCCTTTAAATAACTCACTGGAACCGACATTAATGTTGCCGATATAGCTCCTCCAAATGTAATGTACACACTTGGGAGGTTGATAAAGCTTGATAAAACCTGGCTTGTGCTCGTGCCGCTTTCTAATACTCCGTAAATTACCAGTGCGAATCCTGAAAACAACCCGATTAAAAATGATATATTCATGTTCCACCTCTTATGCTATTCTGCAGTTACGCCGTTTATTATCTGATGATTGTATCTTACTACCTTATTTATAAGTTCTGTCTTTGTGTCTTTTACAAGATAATATTTGCCTGTTGTTAAAGTAATTTTTGTTTCCGGTATAAATTCAATCTTTTCTATTAAGGCCGCATTGAGTAAAAAAGCCTCTCCGTTAATTCCAACAACTTCTACCATAGAAATCCTCCTATATTTTTTAATAAAAATATTAAATACGTTCACAACTGCTTGTGAGCATAGTTAATGCCTTTATTTCTCATAACAGTGGATGAGCATGAATAGCTACTGCTCATCCACTCTTTTCTATTTGTTATCTCTTCAGGTTAACCAATTCTTCAAGCATCTGGTCAACAACCGAAATTATTTTTGTGTTTGCCTGGAATCCTCTTTGTGTGATAATCATGTCCGAAAACTCATTTGCCAAATCCACATTTGACATTTCAAGAGCACCTGCAACCAACGAACCTGTTCCTGAGCCTTTTGAACCCGGCACTTCATATGTAACCTCCCCTGTGTTAGGGCTTGTTCTGTAGTAGGAATTTCCTTCCATTACAAGAGCATCCTGGTTTTCGATATTTGCAACGGCAACCTGTCCTATCGTTACGATCTTATCAGCATCGGCCGGTGGGGGTGTAGCAGTACCGGTGTAGCTATACAATGCACTTATTGTTCCATCAGGATTTATTGTTATATTGTTAAACTTATAATTTGTAGGCGGAGTCGGAAGTTTGATAGCCTCAATAGTACCCAAAGTGCCCGGCATTACAGGCGGCGTACCCGTAGCATTCCATCCAAAAACCCTTGAACCGTTAACATCCACCATATTTCCCTCTGAATCAAACCCCAAAGCACCCAGGCGTGTATACAATCTTTCGCCCGTTGATGCTTCCACAACGAAGAATCCCTCTCCGTTTATGTAGACGTCTGTGGATTTATTAGTGGGAGTATATCCTGTTATTGCATGGATTGTATCAACGGAGCCAATTTGAACTCCATATCCTACCTGACCTGAGTTTGTTCCTCCCCTGTCAGCACTGCCGGCACTTGGGTTTTTTATCTGCTGGTAGTAAATATCTCTGAAGGTTGCCCTCTGTGTTTTATATCCATATGTATTCACGTTTGCTATGTTGTTACCTATTACGTCCATTTTTATCTGGTGTGTTCTCATTCCCGAAACGCCAGAATAAAGTGCTTTCATCATAATAATTATTCTCCTTTTTATTATTGCTGTTCAGATCCGTCAAGAAATCGGGATCATAGCCTCCAAAATGGACCGGCTATTTTATTACAGCTCCGTCTATGTTTGTAAATATATTTTCTTTCAGGTCATTGCTGTCTAAAGCTGTTATGACCTTGTTGTTCAACGTGCTTATTATAAATGCGTGGTTTTCCATCATCACAAGCACATTTTTAAGTCCTTTTTCCTTCGCCTGCTCTGCCGCCTCGCTAAGCTTTTCCTCAACTTCGGCGCTTACGTCAATATTTCTTTCCTTTATTCTTTCAGCAGCATGCTTCGAAAAAACCACCTTTTCTTCACATAAGTTTCCGTTTATTTTTTTGCCCAACAGCTCTTTAAAGTCTGAATTTACATCATCCCTGTTTTTTACAGCCGGATTGGACTGTGTATTGTTATTAAGACTGCTGAGTTTTTTTATAAAGTTTATATCTGTCATTACATCACCTGCCTTATTCTACTTCCACAGGCTTCTCCGGCAACACCGGTCCAGGCTGCTCTGTTGTTTTGTTTGCTTTTTTTGTTTCCTCAAGAATGTCCGTCAGTATTTTTTCAACAAGATTTTCTTCCTGTTTTGATATTTCCTTAATTTCCATGACATTTGAATATTTATATTCCTTGTCATTTACATACAGTATCGCTTCACTGCCATGCAGTGTCAC
Organism: Sedimentibacter sp.; assembly: GCA_031997345.1. GTDB lineage: Bacteria > Bacillota > Clostridia > Tissierellales > Sedimentibacteraceae > Sedimentibacter. The sequence continues at coordinate 5,574 of DAMAEI010000089.1, forward strand.
TCTCTGTACAATGCCTTCCTGAATGTCCAGTTCTCCTCTGCTGTTGAAATATGAAACAACCACGTTTTTGCCAATAAGAGATGTAACCTGCCCCTGCATTGACACCTCGCGCAAATCGGACATTGCCTCCAATGCTGAAAATTGTGCCATCTGAGCTATAAAGTCAGTATTTTCCATAGGATTCATGGGGTCCTGATTTGACATCTGAGCTACTATAAGGTTCAGAAAATCCTGCATATCCAGACCGGTTTTTTTTGTTTGAAGCTTTGAGTAATCCGCTTCTTCCTTGCTGGCAGGATAAGTTGTACTATATTTGTTTATCTCCAATTTCACACCTCCTTACATATTCAATTTCATGCTTCTGATGTTTATGAGCTCAGAAAAGATATTTTCTTCATTTTCCTTTCCGGCTGCTTCATTGTAATAATGGTTTCTCTGTCTTCCTCTGCCCCCCTGCTGGTCATAATTTTCATTACTTCTGTTATTCTCATTCCAGTTGTTATAATGGTTCTGCAGGCCTTTGCTTTGATTTTCATCGTTTTTCACAACAATGCCTACGGGAAGGTCTGTTGATTTCTTTAAAATCTCTGATAATTCACCTGTTCCGGAAGATAATATTTTTTGAGTTTCCTTGTTTAGAGCCTTAATTTCAACCGTAATCTTATCATTGTCAAATGTCATCTTGATGTTTACTTTCCCTAAATGCTCAGGATTAAGCTCCATTTCAACATGCTTTATGCTTCCAGGCGCCTCCCCTTTTTCTGCCATCACTTTAATTTTATCACTTACTTGATTAAGTATCTGAGGTCTCAGCTGTGATGCTTCATCCGATATGTTTACAATTATTTTTTCACCATGCATTGCCGTTGTTTCCGATGCTGCATGTATATTGACTGTTGCATCAAAATTGTTTTCTTTCTCTTCTTTAAGTTTAAGCGGAGAGGTTTCTTCGTTTTTAATATTTTTAATTATATTTTCCGAAAAGTTTTGTTCCGGTGAGGCTTCCACTGCTTGCCTTTGCGTCATTTCCCCTGGAGAGGACCCTTCTGCTGCTGCCGGCTTATACTGCAACTCCATCAATTCAGTTATCTTATCCATTTCCGATAAATTACCCTTGGAAACGCTGCTGTCATAATTGAAATATTCAAAATAATTCATCATCGGCATCAGCTCTGCGGGATATGTGAAATTTTGTCCTTTGTTCTCTTCACTGCCCTCTTCAATAGAACCCATCCACGCTCCTTCCATATCTGCCATATGTGGCATGAATACAACTGTATCCTTGCACATGGGACTATTTGTGTCAAATAATGCCATAAGGCCCGAATCAATATTTGCATCATACAGCTGTGTGCTCTGAATCATTTCATTTTCATCCATGTGCATGTTGAGCATATTCCCAAATGTCCCGTTGTTCATTTTTATGTCCTGCTTTCCATGAAGCAATGCATTTGGAATTTTGCCTGCAAGCATATTGCTTAAATCCATTCCTACATTCATTTTTCTCACCTCCTTTCAAATGCACCCTATTATAATGCATATTCGTTTGTCATGCTTTTGTTTGAAACAAATTCTTCTATAAACAATTCCTCACTTTTGATGAGGGCCTTGTTGTATTTGTCAAGCTCCTTCTCCCTGAGCTTCTCAAAGCTGGAAATTTCTATATTCATGCTGACTATTTCCAACCTTTTTGCTTCTACCTTCTTCATGAGAATCTGTTTTTCTTCCTGTTTGCGCTCAATCTGCTTTAAAATGTCCTCCATCAACATCTTGTAATATGTCATCTCTCCCACAGTTATGGAAATTGATGATTTATGTGTAAATTCATCATTGATATCAGAAAATTGCAGTCTTAATTTCTCAATGGCCATGTCTATCTTTCTCATGTCATTGTTTAGATTTCCCAATTCGATTTTAAGGTTGTCCAAAAGCTGTTCTTTTATTTCCAGCACCTTTTGCAGTGAAAAACTGAATTTTTTCAATTTTTATCCCTCTTATTTATAAACTATATATCTTTCATGAGCTGAAGTATTTCATCATATGAGTATTTATCATTTACATCTTGTGTAAGAAATTCATTTACCTTGTCAATTTTGGACATGGCCTCATCCAATTTCGGGTTTGTGCCTTTTTTATATGCACCTATTGAAATCAAATCATAATTCGCATAATATACAGATAAAATATCTCTTATTTTCTTAGCATCGTCATTATGCTCCTTCGCGGCAATGTCATTCATGAGCCTTGATATGCTTGCATTTATATCTATAGCAGGATAGTGATTTGAATTCGCCAGCTTACGCGTAAGCACTATGTGACCGTCTACTATGCCGCGCACCGTATCTGATATGGGTTCATTTGTGTCATCACCTTCAACGAGCACTGTGTAAACACCTGTTCTGGAGCCTGTCTGGAAATTTCCGCTTCTCTCCAATAGCTTAGGAAGCTCTGCATAAATGGAAGGAGTGTATCCCCTCGATACGGGAGGCTCTCCTGTGGCGAGCCCTATTTCTCTTTGCGCCATAGCAAATCTCGTCAAGGAATCCATCATAAGAAGTACATCCTTACCCTTATCCTTGAAATATTCAGCAATAGTAGTAGCAACAAGCGCACATTTCACACGAAGCATGGCCGGCTGGTCAGAAGTGGCTATTACAAGCACGGACCTTTTAAGTCCTTCTTCTCCCAAATCCTTTTCAATAAACTCTCTTACTTCACGGCCTCTCTCACCTACTAGGGCAATTACGTTGATGTCTGCCTTGACATTCTTGGCCACCATTCCAAGCAGCGTGCTCTTTCCTACTCCGCTGCCTGCAAATATTCCCATACGCTGGCCCTTTCCGATGGTAAGTATACCATCTATGGCCTTTACTCCAAAGCTAAGGGTGGAATCTATTCTCGGCCTGGACAGGGGATTTATGTAATCATTGTCAACATAGCAGTATTCATCACTTTGAAATTCCCCACCATCATCTATTGGTTGTCCTGCAGCATCAACTATTCTTCCCTTTAGAAAATCACCAACGGGAATTTTTAATTTATTCTTGGTTGACTTAACTGTATTTCCGAGACCGATGCCCTTTATATCTTCATATGGCATGAGAATAACTCTTCCGTCATTAAACCCAACAACCTCAGCCTTTATTGACTTCCCATACATATCTGAAGCAATTTCGCAAACATCTCCGATTTTATATCTGCTTCCGGTTGCCTCTATCATCATGCCTGATATTCTTTTTACTCTACCTACGTATGAGCAGAGATCTTCCCTCATCAATACTTCCTGAATATCTCTAAATTTTTCATCAATTTGCATTTTTGTTCAGCACCATCTCTTTAAAATTCTTCAGTTGTGTGTCAACACTTGCATCCACAAGACCATCAGGCATCTCCACAATCACACTTCCTTGCCGGAGGTCATCTGATATTTCAAATTTTACATCCTTTGAAATACCTTCGAGTTCCTTTATGAGATCTTTGTCAGCTTTAATTTGTTCACTGGCATCTCTCTCTGAAATATATACCTTGATCCATTCCGCGTTTTTGTAATCCTTGATAGCCCCTCTTATTATCCCCGTTATTACATTGTCGTTTGAATCAATTTTCTGCCTTATTATTTTTTCTGCTATTTCTATTGCAAGCTTACTCAGATTGCCTTCATATCTTGATATTATTTCTTCTTTGCTTTCTTCAACTTTTTCAAGCATTTCCGCAAGTTCACTCATCCTTGCTTCGCTCTGTGCATGGAGAGCTTCCGAAATTCTGATTTCACCCGCCTCATAACCTTCAGCATATCCCCTTTTTCTGCCCTCTTCCACTCCTGAATCATAACCTTCATCATAGCCTTTTTTCTTGCATTCTGCCATTTCTTCCTGAGCGCTTATTTTAGCTGAATGCATTATTCTTAAAGCACTTTCATTTGCTTCTCTTATAATTTCTTCTCTATGGTTATATATCTCATACAGGTCCTCCCTCATAGCACTTATGGCTTTCGGTTCCGGCTGCTCGGCTTTATTGACCTGAATGTCTATGCTTTCACTCCCGTCGTCAAATATTACATATTCGGCTTTGATTATATTAGACAATAATATCATCCTTTCCGCCCTTAGCTATAACCAGTTCTCCTTCTTCTTCAAGACGCCTGATGACAGATACAATTCTCTGCTGAGCTTCTTCCACATCTCTCATACGTAAATTGTGAGTGTATTCCAACTCGGACTTGATGGTTTCTCCCATCTTTGTAGACATATTGCTGAACAGCATATCTGCAACTTCCTTGTTTGAGCCCTTGATTGCATATACCAGGTCCTTGCTGTCCACTTCGCGAAGGAATCTTTGAATGCTCATGGAGTCCATTGTAGTGATATCCTCGAACACAAACATTCGCATTCGTATCTCATCTGCAAGCTTGGCATCCTTCTTGTTAAGCTCATCAAATATGTATTTTTCATTGCTTCTGTCCATGTTGTTCATAACGTCAGCAACATAGTTTACTCCGCCTATTTCCGTGAAATCCACTGATATGATTGAGTTGAATTTCTTTTCCAATTCCTTCTCCACGTATCTTATTATTTCAGGAGAAGTGCGGTCCATTTTTGCAATTCTTTCAACCACGTTTATTCTTTTTTCCTTCGGCAGCTCCGCTATCACGGCAGAAGCCTGATCCGCTCTTGCATATGACAGTATTAGAGCTATAGTTTGCGGGTGCTCATTCTGTATGATTGTCAGCAGATTTTTGTAATCTGCCTTTCTTATAAATTCAAATGATTTTGTTCTCAAGGTCTTAGTTACTCTCTCCAGGAGGCTTGCCGCAGTCTGAGAGCCAAATGCTTTCTCAAGAACATTTCTCGCGTATTCCAATCCACCTTCGGTTATAACTTTTTGCGTCAGACACAAATCATAGAAATCCTTTAAAGTATCTTCGACCACTTGTGGGTTCAGATGTTGAAGTCTTGATATTTCAAATGTGAGCTGCTCGATTTCATCTTCCTTCAAATACTTGTATATTTTTGATGCATCGTCTGCTCCCAGAGAGATGATGATAGCAGCTGCTTTTTGCCTGCCCGTCAATTTTTCCGTCATATTATTCATCCCCCTTCAACCATGTTCTTATGAGCTGAGCGGCTATTTCCGGATTAGTTGACGTGAAGTCCTTAAGCTGCTTCTTGATAACCTGTTCCGGTGTTTCTTGGAGTTTAATCTCGTCCTG
>DAMAEI010000090.1:0-9369 GCA_031997345.1 Sedimentibacter sp.
AGAAAACTGGGAAGCTTACTCAAACAGTGAAGAATTTGATTTTGACAGCATTGCGGAAAAAATGTCAGATTTGGGGATAGGATTATAAGGAGGAGTCAGATGGATTACAAACACACATCGGTATTATTGGACGAATCTATAGAGGGGCTTAACATCAAGAAGGGCGGAATTTATGTTGACGCAACTTTAGGAGGGGGAGGCCATACTGAGGTAATACTGAAAAGAGCAACAGAGGGAAGAGTCATAGGTATTGATCAGGATGACTATGCAATTGAAAGAGCAACAGACAAACTTAAGGGCTACGGCAACTTTACAGCAGTAAAAAGTAACTTTAGTCAAATTGACGAAGTTTTAGATAATTTGAATATTGAAAAAGCAGACGGAATTTTATTCGATTTAGGGGTTTCGTCTTTTCAGTTAGATATACCTGAGAGAGGATTCAGCTACAACAATGACATGCCTCTTGACATGAGAATGGACAAAAGCAGGACAACCACGGCAAGGCACATTGTAAACGGATATGAGGAGCATGAGCTCTCAAGAATATTGTGGGAATACGGTGAAGAAAAGTGGGCGGCAAGAATTGCCAAGTTCATCGTACAGGAAAGAGAACAAGAATTTATTGAGACCACAGGACAGCTTGTGAGCATCATCAAAAAGGCCATTCCCAAACAGGTGCGTCAGGAAGGGTCTCATCCCGCAAAAAGAACATTTCAGGCAATAAGGATTGAGGTAAACAGGGAGCTTGAAATTCTCGAAGAAGCAATTAAGACAGCCGTTGACAGACTCAATCCCGGGGGAAGAATATGCATGATAACATTCCACTCTCTCGAAGACAGAATTGTCAAGAACACTTATGCGGATTTAAACAAAGACTGCATCTGTCCGCCGGGGTTTCCGAAATGCATGTGCGACCACAGACGTAAATTAAAGATCATTACCAAGAAACCGATTGTACCTTCCGGAACGGAGGTAGGCGAAAATCACAGGGCACACAGTGCCAAGCTAAGAATAGGTGAGAGGGTGTAAAAATGTCAGCTATACGAAAGGAAGAACTCAGCTTTGATTACGGTCAGGAATATGGTGAATATTCTCCGAAGAAAAGAAGAATAAAAAAGAAGAAGAAAAATAATAATGTTATAGAGAACTTCAAGAATACGCTTATGATTGCCATTACATTTATACTTGGAATTTCTATTGTCTATAACTATGCCGTAATAACTGACAAGCAAATGGAGCTGAATAATATCAACCATGATATTGCTGCGCTCAAGGATGAAATAGATACATACAATATTACTCTTGAGAGCATCAAAAACACCAATTCAATCGAAGAAACGGCAAAGTCATATTTGGGTATGAATTATCCTACACGTAAGCAAACAGTCTTTGTTGATTTTACATATGGAGACACGGAAACAGAGCAGCAAACTGCAAACTCCGAAGATGAAAATAAAAATATACTTGTGGGTATAATTGACAAGGTGGTAAGTTTTATTCATTAAGGGGGGAGCTATATGAGGAAGCAGACTAAAAGCATTACTAACCTTCAGAATAAAAAGAGAATGTTAGTATTTTTGCTTTGCTTTTTTTTGGGAACAGTTGGATTGGTGGTAAGGCTCGGCTTTATTCAGATAATAGGCGGCGAGGAATACAAAAAGCAGGCCATGGAAAACTGGTCAAGAGATATTATCATCAGTGCCAAAAGAGGAACAATTTATGACGCAAAGGGTAAGAAGCTTGCGGTGAGCATAAATTCAAACACTGTCACATGCTTCCCTGCTGATGTTAAGAAGTCTGTTCAGGCTAATGAGGAGGATTTGGAGCAGAAGGGCGGCGGAGGGCTGCTCACATATATTCTGAAGAAAATGAACAAATCAATGTTCAGCTCAAATAAATCCACGGCTGCAGAATCAATTCCTGTCAATCTTAAAACTCCCGAGGAAACAGCGAAGATACTTTCAGAAATATTGGAAATGGAATATGAGGAGGTATATAAAAAAATAACCTCCAACTACAGCTATGTAGTTTTGAAGAAATGGATCACCGATGAGCAGGCGCAAAAAATCAGAGAGTCTGAGCTAAGCGGTATAAATATAATAGAGGATAATAAACGAATATATCCTTACGGAAATTTCGCGCCATATGTGCTGGGCTTTACAAATGTGGACCAGGACGGACTGTATGGTGTTGAAGCCACATACAACGATTATCTCACAGGAATTCCCGGTAGGACGGTGTTTAATAAGGATGCTCACGGGAGGGAGCTTCCTTTCGGATACAACGAGTACTATGAACCGGAAGACGGTCTGGGCGTCGTTCTTACCATAGATGAGGTAATACAGCACTATTCGGAGTCTGCGGCTGAAAAGCTTATGAAGGACTACAATGCCAAGAGGGTCACCGTTATTGTTATGGACCCAAACAACGGAGATATACTTGCCATGTCGTCAAAGCCGGACTATGATCCCAATGACCCCAAAAAACCAATAGATGAAATAACACAGCAGGAATGGTCGACACTGCCCAGTGAAGAGCTTCAGAAGGCTTGGTTTGACATGTGGAGAAATCCTGCAGTAAACGATATTTATGAACCGGGGTCCACATTCAAACTTCTGACTACCGCAATTGCCTTGGAGGAAAACAAGGCAACGCAAAATACCACATATTACTGCGACGGTTTTGTAAGGCAGATACCCGGTGAAAATATAAAATGCTGGAGATATTACAGACCACATGGACAGCAGACGCTGTCAGAGGCTATTCAGAACTCGTGCAATGACGCTCTGGCTGAAATGGGTCTAAGTATTGGAAAGGAAGCATTTTATAAATATTTAAAATCTTTCGGACTTGAGGAGCGCTCAGGGGTTATGCTTAACGGTGAAGCGCTGGGACTTCTTAAAGAGCCAATTAACATGAAGGATGTGGATGTTGTAACCCAGTCCTTCGGACAGGGTGTTGCAATTACACCTATACAGCTGACGACTGCAGTGGCTGCAATATCAAACGGAGGAAAGTTACTTGAGCCTCGAATTGTCAAGCAGTTAATAGACGAGGACGGAAATATTGTTAGAAATTTTGAATCTAAGGTAAGAAGAAATGTTATATCCAAGGAAACATCGCAGATGGTGCTTTCGATAATGAAGGATGTTGCAGAATCCGGAACGAAGCAGGCATACCGACCTGGTTACAGAATAGGCGGTAAATCAGGTACTGCACAAAAGGTTATTGACGGAAGATATGTTGACGGAAAATTCATATCATCCTTCATTGGAGTTGCTCCTGTTGATGATCCGAAGGCTGTTGTGCTGGTTATGGTTGACGAGCCTGACAGCAGCATAGGATACTACGGAAGCATTGTGGCAGGGCCTGCATCAGCGGACCTGCTGGAGAATATATTGAAATATTATGACGTAGAACCTATCTATACAGAAGAGGAGTTAGGAAAGGTTGAGGCACAGACTGTTTTGGTTCCAAGCCTGCTTGGACTTACAATAGGTGAGGCAACAGACAAACTCATAGCTGCCGGGCTTGAAAGCAATATAACAATTGAGGTTGATGCCGACAGGACGGTAAAATCTCAGTTCCCGAAGGCAGGAGAAAAGGTAATTAAACATTCAATGATAACATTAATTCTCAATTAGAACTTTAAAAATTGAAATTTGCCGCGTTCATTTAAGCATAATGGAATAACAACACTAATCTGTTTTTTAGGCAGAATGAAGGGACGCAATGCGTCCCTTTGCCACAAGTTCCAAAATTATACTTTGAAGGAATAAATATATTGATGAACGATGACTGCGTGATTGATATTAAATTTTAATTATGATAAAATTGCATATAATATAGATTAATCTGGGAGCGTGCTATGGATATTAAAGGTCTTCTCAAAAAAATGGAATATGATGATTTCTGTGGTGATGAAAATGTTCGTATAACAGGTATTACCAATGATTCAAGAAATTCTGCAACAGGAGATATTTTTGTTGCTATCAAGGGATTTACAGCAGACGGACATAAATTTATAGGGGATGCTTTGAAGAACGGTGCTTCTGCCGTAATCTGCGCTCACATACCAGAGGGATTGAAAGATAAGGGAAATTTTATTGTTGTCAGGGAACCGAGGAAGTCCATGGCTTCTGCCGCAGACATAATTTACGACCACCCGTCAGGGAAAATAAATGTTGTGGGTGTAACGGGGACTAACGGAAAAACAAGTACTACTTATCTGCTTAAAGGAATATATGATTATATAGGAGATAAATCAGGCATAATCGGTACCATCGGTGTGTTGATGGACGGTGAAAAGATAAAGGTAGACAACACCACGCCGGAGGCGGCCGATTTACAGAAATATTTTGCCAAAATGGTGGAAAAGGATATACAGCACTGCTTTATTGAAGTTTCATCACATGCACTTGAGCTTAACAGGGTGGATAACATATCAATAGATGTGGGGATTTTTACAAATCTCACTCGCGACCATCTGGATTTTCACGTTACAATGGAAAATTATTATCAGGCGAAGAAAAAGCTGTTTCACATAACAAGAATTAACAACATCATTAATGTGGATGACCCATATGGTGAAAGATTGTATAGGGAGCTCAGGGAAGAGGGGATTAATGCCGTTTCGGTGGGAATTGACAATGCTGCTGATATAAAGGCATACAACCTTGAAACTACCATGAGAGGAACATCATTTGATTTAAACATCATGGGAACGGTGAAAAAGGCTCATGTGAACACGCCTGGAAGGTTCAGCGTGCTTAATTCTCTGGGAGCCTTTGGCGCTGCATATGCTTTGGGAGCGGATGTGGACAGTATAATTGAGGCATTAGGAATAATCAAGGGGGTTACCGGCAGATTTGAAATGCTGGAAAACAATTTAGGATGCACAATCATTCTCGACTTCGCACATACTCCTGACGGATTGCAGAAGGTAATGGATACCATAAATGAATTTGCTGAGGACAGAAAGATAGTTATGTTTGGAGCGGGTGGAGAAAGAGATTCGGCACGCCGTGCCCCCATGGGAGAAATAGCGGGAAAATACTGTGATTTAAGCATATTGACCTCGGATAACCCAAGGTTTGAAGACCCTTATGAGATTTGCCTTGAAATATCCAAGGGTGTTGAGAAATACAACGGAAGATATGAAATAATAATCGAAAGAGATCAGGCTGTCTATTATGCTATTGACAATTCAAGGAGCAAGGATGTAATATTGTTAGCGGGAAAATCCACGGAGCCCTATCAGGATATGGGGGTTGAAAAGGTGCCCTACGACGAAGGCTCGATCGCTAAAAAAGCGATTATAGATGTGGAAAGAAAAAGAGGATTGAGAGAATAGAAACAAGGAGTTTAAAATGCATATTAATATACAAATCATAAGAATAATAATTGTATCTTTTCTCATAGCGTTGTTCTTAGGGCCGGTGATAATACCGGCATTGAGGCGGCTTAAGGTGGGACAAAGTATCCGGGAGGAGGGGCCTAAGTCTCATTATTCGAAATCCGGCACACCTACCATGGGCGGAATTATTATTATCTTGGCAATGATAATTTCTATTTTTACAAGCGGATACTATAATCAGGAAGTATGGGCAGCACTGTTTTTTACTTTAGGATTTGGACTTATAGGTTTTATTGATGACTATATCAAGGTTGTACTTAAGAGAAATTTAGGGCTGCGAGCTTATCAGAAAATAATAGGACAGTTTTTATTTGCGTTGTTACTGGCGCTATACGGTTCAAGGTACAGTGCCCACGGGACAAAGCTGGTTATACCATTTGCCAATGCATATATTGACTTAGGGGTGCTTTATGTTCCATTTGTTTTATTTGTGGTAGTAGGAATAGTAAATGCCGTAAATCTTACAGATGGTCTTGACGGCCTCAGCACGGGAGTTACGCTGATTGTTATGGCGACCTTCAGCTTAATTACAGGCAGCCTCATGGGAACAAATGCAGTATACGAAGGAATTTCAATAGTGAGTGCTGCTGTTGCAGGTTCATGTCTGGGCTTTTTAAAGCACAATGCAAATCCGGCAAAGGTGTTTATGGGAGACACAGGCTCGCTGGCACTGGGCGGAGCGGTTGCGGCTGTTGCGGTGATATCAAATACTTTGCTGCTTATTCCTATTATAGGTGGCATATATTTTGCGGAGGCGCTTTCTGTAATTATACAGGTTTTGCATTATAAGAGAACGAAGAGAAGAATATTCAAAATGGCGCCGCTGCACCATCATTTTGAAATGTGCGGATGGAAGGAAACAAAGGTTGTGGGCGTGTTTTGGCTCGTGACCGTTATACTGGCATTTATAGGTATTTATTCAATATAGCAAACATAATATTATAAGGGGCATACAGGAGAGGTTAAAATGAAAAATAAAAACATACTCGTAATAGGTCTTGGAGTTTCAGGTGTCGCCTGCATAAAAGGCCTTGCGGTGCTCGGAGCAAAAATATCAGTATATGATGAATCAAAGGAAAAAGCAGCGGAGATACCCTGTGAATTAAAGGAAATTGAAGCTGAGTATTTTTTTGGTGAGGATGAAATCGAAAAAATAAATATGGAAAATCTTGATTTTGCAATCAAAAGTCCAGGAATAAAGTATGAGGTTCCCGTTGTACAGAAATTACTGAAAAGAAACATCAGGGTAATAAGCGACATAGAGGCAGCATACAAGGTGACGGAGGCTTCCATTATATCTATAACAGGAACCAACGGAAAGACTACAACCACCACGCTTATTGGCGAAATAGTCAAAGAGGGCGGAAGAAATTGCAGAGTTACAGGAAATATCGGCTCAGGTATGTTTTACGATGGGCTGAGCTCCGGAAAGGGAGATGTGCTTGTAGCTGAGGTGAGCAGTTTTCAGCTTGCCGGAACATATGAGTACAAACCATTTATAAGCGTTATAACAAACATTACTCCTGACCATCTGGATTATCACGGAACATTGGATAGTTACATAGAGGCAAAATTTAAAAACGTAGTCAATCAGGATGAAAATGATTATGCCGTTCTGAATTATGAAGATGAAACTATAAGAAAATTTGCAGATAAAATAAAAGCAAAAAAAATATTTTTTAGCTCCGAAAGAATTCTTGATGAGGGAATATATTTAAAAGACGGAAAAATGATGTTCAAATATGATGGCTCGGATGAATTCATTATAAATGCGGAGGATATTTTCATACCGGGAAAGCACAACCTTGAAAATGCCATGGCGGCAGCCGGTGCCTCTCTGGCACTGGGGATTAAAAGTGAGATTATAGCGCATGTATTAAAGGAATTTAAGGGAGTTGAGCACCGCTTGGAATACTGCGGAGAATATGGCGGAGTTAAATTTTACAATGATTCAAAGGGAACGAATCCCGATGCTTCTATAAAGGCCGTTCAGGGAATTGAAAAGCCCATAATTTTAATAGCGGGCGGATACGATAAAAAGTCACCGTACGATGATTTTATCAAGGCTTTTGACGGAAAGGTCAAGGTTATGGTTCTTCTGGGGCAGACTGCGCAGGATATTGAAGTATGTGCAAGGAAGTACGGCTTTACAAATATATATCATGTAAAAAACATGGATGAGGCAGTAAGAAAATGCTTTATGCTAAGTGAGAACGGTGATAATGTGGTTTTGTCTCCTGCGTGCGCCAGCTGGGGCATGTATCCTAACTATGAGGTTAGAGGAAGAGATTTCAAGGAGAGGGTAAATTATTATGGAGGACACAGCAAGAAAATCCGGGAAGAGAACTGTTGATTGGGTTCTGATTTTTATAATTGTAGTGCTGGTGCTTTTTGGTTTCCTTATGGTTTACAGCTCCAGCTATCCGGACGGATACTATAAATTTAAAGGAGACCCTGTATATTTTCTCAAAAAGCAGGTGATGGCAGGTGTAATCGGTCTTGTGGGCATGGTTTTCCTTGCTAATATTCCATATGTCATATATTCAAAAATGAATAAAATTATTCTGTTTTTGTGCGTAGGCTTCGCGCTGCTGACGGTTGTTCTTGGAATTGCCTCCAACGGTGCTCAAAGATGGATAAGTATAGCCAGCATAACATTCCAGCCGTCAGAAATAATTAAAATAGGCGGAGTTTTATACATGGCTGACTATTTTAATAAAAACAGAAAGAATATGACCTCTCTGAACAAGGGCTTTATTCCGTCGTTGATGATGATGGGGATGTTTTGCCTTTTGATTGCAATTCAGGATGACCTGAGCACTGCGGTAATATTGGGAGGAACATTTATGGTTATGTTTTTCTGTGCCGGAGCAAGAATAGGTCATCTTATAGTTCTGTTTGTGCTTGCGGTTGCGGCGGTTGTTGTGCTCATAGCTATGCAGCCCTACAGAATAGCAAGAATCACCGTGTTTTTAGATCCCTTCAAGGATCCACTGGGAGGGGGATTTCAGATAATACAGTCACTGTATGCGCTGGGCACGGGAGGATTGTTCGGCATGGGCATAGGAAAGAGCAGACAGAAGTTTTTTTATTTGCCTGAGGCATACAACGATTTTATTTTCTCCATAATAGGTGAGGAACTGGGATTTATCGGTTGTGTACTTTTGATGCTTGGTTTTGTAATATTCGCATGGAGAGGATTGAGAATTGCAATGAACACGGAGGACTTTTTCGGCAGCCAGGCAGCTCTGGGAATTACGACCCTTGTGCTGGTGCAGTTTGTAATTCATGTGGCTGTTGCCACGTCATCAATGCCGCCTACAGGAAGAGCTTTGCCATTCATAAGCGCAGGAGGCTCATCACTTATGTTTTTGCTGTTTTCAATGGGAATTTTGTTGAATATATCCAAGTATTCAAATACATACAGGAACTGATGCCGGTTATATGGTAATTATAGAGAATAGAAGGAATGATTAAATGAGAGTACTTATAACAGGTGGAGGAACAGGAGGCCATATAAATCCGGCCCTTGCAATAGCCCAAAAGGTAAGAAATGAAAGCACTTCAAACGAAATATTGTATGTGGGAACAAAAAATGGACTGGAGAGCGAGCTTGTACCCAAGGCAGGCTTTGAGTTCAAATATGTTACCGCAAAATATCTGAGAAGGAAAATAAGCTTTGAAAACTTAAAGACGCTGGCAGCATCAGTGAAAGGGTTAGCCCAGGCGTTAAAGATAATAAAGGATTTCAAGCCTGATATAGTGGTGGGGACAGGCGGATATGTATGCGGTCCCGTTGTACTTGCGGCAAGTATGAAAAAAATCCCAACAATGATTCATGAGCAGAACGTATTTCCGGGAATAACGAATAAAATGCTCTCAAGGGTTGTGGATGTAATAGGCATAAGCTTTGAAGAGGCTGAAAAATATTTTTCTGCCGAGGCTGCCAATAA
>DAMAEI010000090.1:9379-10494 GCA_031997345.1 Sedimentibacter sp.
ATATTCTTTTGGGGGAAGCGGCGGTCAGATAAGCCTGAATGACGCAATGTTTGATGTTATAAAGGCGTATAGCGGGCAAAAAAGAATAAGGGTTATACATGTTACGGGAAAAAGGCATTACTCTACATTTATGGAAGAAATAAATTCTAAAAATATATCTCCGGGAGATAACATAGAAATACTGGACTACATGTACGATGCAGCAACAGTGCTGTCCGCATCAGATATTGTCATAGGAAGTGCGGGAGCTATAACCATTGCAGAAATAACGGTAACCGGCGTGCCATCCATTCTGATACCGAAGACATATACAGCCGAAAATCATCAGGAGTACAATGCAAGGGCTCTTGAAAAGGAAGGTGCCGCCAAGGTTATACTTGAAAAGGATTTGAATGGAGAAAATCTCATAAAGGCTATTGAGGAAATAATTGAAAATAAAAATGTATTGAGAACAATGTCGCTTAACTCTAGGAAAATGGGAAAAACTGACGTAGAAAATAAAATATATGAAACCATGGTAAGACTTGTGGAGCAGAAATCAAAAAGTAACAAGTGAGAGAGCGCTGCATAACATATATCATGATACCATATGTAATATTTTCTGCGGAGGGATAAGGATGGGAAGTTTCATAATACAGGGATGCAACAGTATTGAGGGTATTGTCGACATAGGCGGATCCAAAAATGCTGCTCTTCCTATTTTGGCCAGCACAGTAATTTGCGGAAGAGAATATCTTCTTGATAACATACCCGATATAGAAGATGTAAGAGATATGCTCGATATTTTGAGAATCATGGGGTGCACGGTTCAATATGATAAGGGTGTTGCATTAATTGATACAAGAAATCTTAACACTCATCAGGTTCCTGAACGACTTGTAAGAAAAATAAGATCATCTATTATTTTAATGGGCGCCATTTTGCAAAGAACCGGGAATGTTGAGATAGCATATCCGGGAGGGTGTGAAATCGGGCTTAGACCCATTGACCTTCATTTAAAGGGATTGAAAAAGCTTGGTGTAGAAATATATGAAAGAAGCGGTTTTTTGATTGGCTCAGTGAGAGAACCTCAGGGCTGTGAAATAATGCTTGACTATCCCAGCGTTGGAGCTACT
>DAMAEI010000091.1:0-10468 GCA_031997345.1 Sedimentibacter sp.
TTGTGTATGCCTTGGCAGTACATTCCTTTATTTTTTCCGCAGAAAATCATCCAGCATTTCAGCCAAAATGATTTCCGCCATGTCTATGTAGCTTTTGTCCTGCAGTTTTTCCACATCAATTTTTTTATATTCCAGCTCTCTCATCACGTACAGGCCGCCGTCATCAGCAATGCCTCTCAGCACCGCATCCGAAGCGCGTATCCTCAAATCAGAGCATCTTGTGCTTTCATAGCTTTTATACATCCTGCCCTCCGTCGTGTTATCTTAATGATAATTTATAATACACTGTATCTAAAGGTATTACAAGTGTTTTTTAAAATAAAACAAAAGGTCTGTTACAAAGTCCGCCACTCTTGAACTTTTTGCACTATGCAGGACATTGCATATATGATAAAATAGCGGTATTGAAATTTTTATGAATAAAGGAGAAGCCATGAAATATATCAGCATTCTCGGTTCAACCGGTTCAATCGGAACACAGACATTAGACGTGGTACGCGGACACTCGGATAAAATAAAGGTATGCGCCATAACAGGCAACAGCAACATACACCTGCTGTATGACCAGATACTTGAATTCAGCCCGGAGCTGTGCACCGTAATGGATGAGGAAAAGGCAAGGCAGCTTAAGGGCATGCTGCCGTCAGATATAAAGACAGAAATTATGCACGGAATAGAAGGGCTCACAGCCGCTGCCGAATTTCATAAAAGTGATATAATCGTAACCGCGGTGTCAGGAATGATAGGGCTGAGGCCGACTGTAGCCGCAATTAAAAAAGGCAAAATCATAGCCCTGGCAAACAAGGAGACATTGGTTACAGGCGGCAGCTACATAATGAATCTCGCCGCAGAATACAATTCTGAAATTATTCCGGTGGACAGCGAGCACAGCGCCATTTTTCAGAGCCTTATGGCAAATGATAAAAAAAACATACATAAAATTGTTCTAACAGCTTCGGGAGGACCATTCAGAGGTAAAAACACCGAGTTTTTAAAAAGCGTAACTGTGGAGGATGCTCTGAAGCATCCCAACTGGTCAATGGGAAGAAAAATAACCATCGACTCCGCCACACTCATGAACAAGGGGCTGGAGGTAATCGAAGCAAAGTTTCTTTTTGATGTGAGACCGGAGCAGATTGAGGTTGTTGTACACCCTCAAAGCATAATACATTCCGGAATAGAGTTTGAGGACCATTCCACAATTGCACAGCTGGGGCACCCTGATATGCGTGTTCCCATACAGTTTGCACTTTTTTATCCTCAACGAACACAAAACTCATACAAGAGCCTTTCGCTTGCGGAAATAGGGCAACTTACCTTTGAGAATCCCGACACGGATACATTTAAGTGCCTTAGGCTTGCCTTTGACTCGCTTGATGCCGGCGGAACTATGCCTGCGGTTTTAAACGCCTCCAACGAGGCATGCGTAGATTTGTTTTTAAACAAAAAAATAAGCTTCCTCGACATAGGAAACATAAACGAGAAAATAATGCTCTCTCACAAGCCAGTAGCCATTGACTCCGTGGAAACAATATTAGAAGCTGAGGAATGGACAAAGAAGTCTGTGAATGATCTTCTGACAAGCAACTCGTAACTATAAATACAAGAGCAATTAAGACGCCTTAATTGCTCTTTATTAATTGCATGGAGTAATAATCTTGTTGATGTTAATCCAGCATTTCCTTTATTGCCCTGTTGTTTATGTCATCATCAACATTGACTATTATTACATCCATGCCTATTTTCAATATTTCTTCCCATTTTACTCTTCGTGCCTTGGATTTTCCTAACATACCCATGAACCTTCCTGCTTCTTCTATGTAAAACGCCTGAATTTTACCCACCTTCGCATCTATTTCCACATCGTCAAATCTACCCATAATTTCACCGTTCTTGATATTTACAACATCCTTTTCAATCAGCTCCCAGTAATTTGTCAAAGCATTCACCCCTTAGCGTTAATATACTATAGGGTATGTACAATTTATTACAATTATGACAAAAAGGATTTGCTTCCGCAAATCCCTTATACTGATTCCTATGACTTAAATCCCTTTTTAAGCTGACTCAGAGCAGATTTCTCCAGTCTGGACACCTGCGCCTGGGATATGCCGATTTCCTCGGCAACCTCCATCTGAGTCTTTCCCTAGTAAAAACGCATATCAACTATCTGCTTTTCTCTTTCGGATAATTTGTTTATGCTGTCCTCAAGAGTTATTTTCTCAATCCATTTTTCATCTATATTTTTTTCATCCTTTACCTGATCCACAACGTAAAGGGCATCCCCTCCATCATTATATATTGGCTCAAACAACGATATGGGCTCCTGTATGGATTCTAATGCAAAGATTATTTCTTCCTTGTCAACGCCTATCTCCTTGGCTATTTCCGCAATTGTGGGCTCCTGAGAGCTGCCTGCTGAAAGTCTTTCCCTGACCTGCAACGCTTTGTAGGCTGTGTCTTTCATGGATCTGGATACTCTGATTGAGTTGTTGTCTCTCAAATATCTGCGAATTTCACCGATTATCATAGGAACAGCATATGTAGAGAATTTCACATCAAGAGATAAATCAAAATTATCAATAGCCTTTATAAGGCCAACACAGCCTATCTGGAACAAATCGTCCACAGGCTCATTTTTTGAATTAAACCTTTGAATGACGCTGAGAACAAGCCTTAAATTACCGTTTATGAACTGTTCTCTCAGTTCATTATCTCCCTCCTGGATTTTATGTATCATACCTCTCATCTCGGATGTCTTTATTGTAGGCAATTGAGAAGTATTAACGCCACATATAACTACTTTGTTTATCATCGTTGTTTTCCCCTTTAAAAATATTATCCCCCTTAAAAATTATTTCCCGGTATATGCTTTTTATACTGCTTTGTTGATTTCCTTTTTAAGCCTGTTAAGTATCTTCTTTTCCAGTCGTGATATGTAGGACTGTGAAATTCCAAGCATGTCAGCCACTTCCTTTTGCGTGAAGCTCTTGGAATTGTTCAGACCGAACCGCAGCTTCATGATGGTATATTCTCTCTTGTTGAGCTTCTTGATGGAGTCATTCAAAAGGCATAAATCAACCTCACTTTCCATGTCCTTGAACACAACATCCTCTTCGGTTCCTAAAATATCCGAAAGCAAAAGCTCATTTCCATCCCAATCTATATTGAGAGGCTCGTCAAGAGATATTTCTGTCTTTGCCTTACCAACCCGCCTTAAATGCATCAAGATTTCATTTTCAATACACTTGGAGGCATACGTGGCAAGTTTGATATTTTTTTCGGCTTTAAATGTATTTACAGCCTTTATAAGTCCGATAGTACCTATGGATATTAAATCCTCAACGTTAATTCCCGTTGATTCAAATTTTTTTGCAAGATACACAACAAGCCTTAAATTATGCTCTATCAGTATGGATTTCGCTTCACCCGAATCCTTAAGCCTGCTAATTATTTCCCTTTCTTCATCCTGCGATAGAGGAGGCGGCAGCGTATCGCTTCCTCCTATGTAAAATATGTCCTGAGCAATTCTCAGCTTATCTATAAAAAAGTTAAATATTCTTTTCAGAAAATCTTTAACAAAATTTATCAGGCTCATTATTTTGCTCCATCTCCCATTTTAATATTTTGTTGAATAACAGTGCGTCGTAATCCTCCTTCCGGCTTATTTTTCCCGGATATATGCCAATGACTGCATCCGTATTTAAAATATGATTGCTGTCTTTTCTCACCTCAACCTTATCAGGAGTTATAGTTACCATCCTTTCACCCTTGCTGCTTATTGTGTTGTAGCGTATTATCCTTAAGTTATAGCTGCTGAATTCACTTAACAAGACTTCCAGGCCTTCATTGCCGGCATACATGTTCAATATCCTGCCACAGAGTTCCTCTCCCAGGATACTTCTCAAACATTCGATATTCACCACAATGACAGGCTTTCCCGTCATGGGGTCCGAAAGTTCGTTTCCCGTGTCTATAAATGCATTGAGAACTTTTGTCTTGTCTGCAAAGCTCACTGTCACTCTTCTCATGTAATGGCTTTTTTCATTTCTGCTTCTCACTTCTCCAAAAAAGAAATGCAGTCCCACATAGCCTGCAAATAATGCAACAATAATGGCATTAACCGTCAGTCTGTCATAATTCATATAGTACATAGCCGTTATGATACCAGCCATAATCAACGATGTCATGTAAAAGCAAATTATGACCCTAATGTTTGTTAAAATTCCCCTTGAATCAAATGCCACCATTATCATTAACACGGACACACTGACCTTTACAATGAAATATGTCATGAAATCTCTGCCTATATAGGCGACCAGCACAACATACAGCGCTCCGATTGCCGATGATGCAAGCAGCCTTTTATATACAATGACTCGTTTTAACAACTTTCCGGTAACAAACAGCAATATAAAATCAATTATAAGATTTTCAGCGAAGACATATTCAACATAATAAACCATCTCCACCTCTCGAAGTCGTCATTTCAGCAATTATGATACCCATTATAAGATACCCGAACGAAATATTTTGTCATAACATGTCTTCAAAATAAAAAAAATGCACGACCTTGTGAATATGGTCATGCACCTTATATAACAAAATACTTTTTTTATGATTTAATCTTTTCTATCATTTCTTCCATTGTTTTACCTTTTTCAAATCCATCCATTAACGCAACTGTCCTGGATGTATCTCCTATGAGTATTCCGCCCGACAATGCATTGTTTTTGAAATAGAGCTTTCTGTAGTTCGTGCCGTTGAATTCCTCATATATCTCGTATTCCACATTGGTGTCGGAGCCTACATCTCCTATTGAGAACACCTTTGTGCCGAATGCATTCAAAGTCGTGGAAGGTACTATTGTCTTGTAGGCGGCTTCACCTCCGGCTGCATTTATCCCGGCTGCCTTACCCTGCTCAAGGGCCTCGCTCCACAGAGCATAATTTATTCCCGCATACTCAGCACAGTCTCCGCAGGCATATACACCGGGCAAAGAAGTTTCCATCTTATCATTTACCACTATGGCTCTTTTGATTTCAATTCCGCATCCCTCGGCAATTCCGCTGTTTGCCTTTACTCCGGTTGATACAATAACAACTTCCGCATCCACAATCTCGCCGTTGTCCAGTAAAATGCCGCTTACTTTGTCATCGCCCACAATTTCCTTCGTTCCCACGCCCTTTTTAAACGTAACCCCTGCTCCCTTAACTATTTCCTCCAATATTCTTGAAGCATCCTCATCCAGCTGTCTCGGAAGAATTCTGTTCGCAACCTCTATAACAGTTACGCTGAGTCCCAGGTTCTTCAGCTCATTTGCTGCCTCCAGGCCAAGTATTCCTCCGCCTATTACAGCTCCTGTCTTTCTTCCCTTTGAGTATTCCTTTATTGCCCTTCCATCCTTTGCATGTCTCAGAGTGAACACACCCTCCTTATCCCTTCCCGGGAATGGAGGCACAAAAACCTCGGCACCTGAAGCAATGATGAGCTTTGTATAATCCATCTGACTGCCGTCAGCAAAAATCACTTTTTTATTTTCCGTATCAATTTTTTCTGCTGTCTTGTTAAGCAGTAAGGTAATTCTATTGTCTTCAAACCATTTATCTTTCTTTATGGATATTGATTCAATAGTTACACTGTCGTTGCTCAGCAGTTTTGAAAGCTGCGGTCTGAAATATCCCTTAACATCTTCTCTTGAAACAAGTATTACATCACTTTCCGTATCTCTTTTGCGTATTTCGCCTGCGGCACTTATGGCAGCTGCACTGGCTCCTATTATAACTATCTTTTCTTTTTGATTGGATTTTTCTTCCCAAGCATCAGTCCCGCCTTCTATTTTCACAAACATTTCTGCTCCCACTCCGCATACCGGGCAGGATTTTGGAGGTTCGGCACCCTCAACTATTTCTCCGCATATACTGCACTGCCATTTATATTTATCTGCCGCATCAGCAGCCTCTTTTACATCTTCCTTCACAAACATCTCTGCACCCACTCCGCATACCGGACAGGATTTCGGCGGCTCCGCTCCTTCAACTGTCTCTCCGCAAATTGTACATTTCCACTTATATGTTTTCATATGTCCTCCGCAAATATTCTCTATCTATTTATGTACCCAGTTTGTAAAAAATTAAACATAATAATCAAATATTATCCATTTTTTATTCCTGCACCTTAAGCTGTCCTCTCACAATGAGCCTGTCTGTATATGTTCCGATGGGTGTGCATGTTATCATTGTCACAATAGACTCTTTCGTTTTATCTAAAACCCATACTTCCTCCGGACTGACAACAAAAGATTCATATACAACATAAGTATATTTATTGCCATCCTTTGTAATTATAACCTCATCTCCCACCTCCAGGCGATCAAGATTTCTGAAAAAATGACCATATACGTAGTTTCTGTGTCCAAGAAGCACGTAGTTTCCAGGCTGCCCTATCTCTCCAAGTCCCGGATAATGCCCCACCGTGTATTTCAGAGCACTGTCATCTGTTCCCTCAAGTATTGCGGAGCTTACTTTGATTTTAGGTATTTCCAGAAGTCCGCTTATAGTTTTGCCTGCCAAAATTTTTTCCAAATCCGGCTTTTTGCTTTCCTGTACTCCACCGCCGTCGCTTGCCTCAGCCCCCTGCCCTGTTTCCGGCTCACTCCCTGCCTCCGGAGCTGCCGGGTCTGTATCTTCAGCAAGCAGTTCAGATGAAGCCTCCGCGGCAATTTCGCTTTTTTCAAGATTCTTAAGAATTTCAGTGTATTGATTATATTCATCTATTAATTTTTTCTGGTTATATCTGGTCGAAATCTCCTGAAATGCCGCAATGCATATAATAATTACTCCTGCGGCAATCAAGGACGTCGATATTAATTTCCTCATAGCAACCTCCCTGTCATAGTATATATTATACCTTAAGCCTGCGGCTTACAAACATTTTCTGCAATTTATTTTTACGTCGCAGGTTAAGGCATATCACAGTCTCGTTCACATATAAAAAGGGAGGATGGCTCCTCCCCTTAAATATCACTTGTTAATTTATTCTTCTCCTTCTGTTCAGTACAATACCTGCTGCAAGAAGCAGTGCTCCGAATATTGCCAGCAGCCTTGTGTTAAGGAATTCACCTGTATCTGGAAGCATCGCTGCCTGAGGAACTTGTTGCTCCTCTATCTCCTCAATTTCTGCATCCGTGTTCTGCGGAACATCCTGGCTGGTCTCCTGAACAGTTTCACCACCTAATGGAACCTGTGGGTTTGAAATCGGTACAACCGGGTCGTCTTTGTCCTTCGGCTCTCTCGGGTTGCCGGGATTATCTGGATTTTGTGGATTTTCCGGCTCTTCAGGGCCTTCAGGGTCTTTGGGATCCTCGCCTTTCTTTACAGGTATCGTAAGTTCATCCTCTCCCGATACTTCCTCTTCGCCGAAATGTCCGGTAACCTTTACTATATTCTTCACGAAGCCTGCTTCCATATCCTCTTCGGTAACTTTATACTCTGCTGTTACAGTAAAGCTTTCGCCCGGTGCCAGTGAGTCAAGCTCTTCGCTTACTGCAAGCTCACCTATTTTATCATCATCCAATGAGAACGGCTCGCTTATGGTTACATTGCCTGTGTTGGTAACCTTGTAGCTGTATGTTATAACCTCACCAACATCTGAGAAACTTTCTCTGTCGGCAGTCTTTTCAATTGTCAACTGCGGATTCTGAACCGCTTTTACAGTAACACTGTCTGTAGGAGACTTTACAACTTCAGGAACCTCTGCATAAGCCTTGTTTGTAATGAAGCCTCTGTCCAAATCTTCTTGACTAACTGTATGTGTTGCTGTTACGGTGAAGCTCTCTCCAGACTGCAGTGTAATCGATTCTGTTCCGGAAGTTATTTCTCCCAATATGTCATCATTTACTGAAACTATTCCTTCTATGGGTATGCTTCCTGAATTTGTAACAACGTAGGTATATGTTATAACCTCACCAACTTCTGAGAATCTTCCCTTATCTGCCGTTTTTTCGATTTTTAGGAACGGCTTGTCAGGAATTACTATATTAACCTCAGGTATCGGGAAGGATTTTTCTGCTTCCTCGCCATTTATATTTTTGTAATCAACATATGTGTGTTTGTTTGTAGGATAATCTACTCCATTCTCGGCACTTGGGTCAATTTCAACCACGTACCACATATATGCTGGGCTGGCTCCTGAAATGAGGCCTAAGTTCCATTTAATTGTTTCTGTCGCTTCATCCCAGCTCACCGTACCTCTTGAAACATGTATTATATCTGCAAAGTTGGATGCGTTGATTCCCGGTATAGAGAACATTTCTCCCATTGGGTCTGTAATAACCGCATTTGTTGCAGCATATGATATATTTCCTGCAACCTCTGAGAATATATTGTTCAAATCACTTGTGCTTGCGGTGAAATCCTTACCTGGGCTTGCTATGTTTTCCAATGTCCACGGTCCGTCACCGGAAGCGCTTAAGTTGATAGTATATACCGTACCGCCTGTATCTTTGAAGAATCCTGCTTCAGCAACAGCGCTCGCACCGTGTCTGTAATAGTTTCTATATTTGTTGTTATTTTTTCCTGAGCCACCTTCTTCATAAGATGAATGATCATCGCTTCCGTTTCCTACAGTGCTTGAGTATTTAAACTGACTTTCAGGCACATCCGAGGTTGTTCTGTAATATTTACGATCACTTACATCTTTCCAATACTCAAGATAATTATTTGGATTTTTAATTTCATAGCTGTATGTAGCAGCACCGTCACCAAGAAGTACCATATTCTGTTCATCTGCCATACTTGCTGCGAGTAAAGCTGCCGCCTGTCGTATACCTGACTGAATGTGCGTTCCTCCGCTGGCACTCAGACCGTTGATAGCATTGAGCAATGTTTGCTTGTCGGCCGCTGTAAAAAACGGAGATGCTGAATTGTGAACCGTAACATTGTTAGAAAATGAAACCAGTGCTATCCTTGTTTTTGTATCATTAACATCATTCAGCAGGGCATTTACAAATTTGGTTGCTGCTTCCTTAGCTGCTGCCATTCTTCCGTTAGAGCCCATGCTTCCGGATCTGTCGATTACAAGCACTATATCTGATGTTTTTTCTCCGTCAACACCGGTCACTGTAAGCTTTATTTCCCATTGACCATTTGTTCCTTCAACAGGTGTTTCTTTTTTATCAAGACTGATTGAACCCGGTCCCTGCGGGATATTTCCGAAGTCTCCCTCCTGCTCTGCGAATAGCATGCTCCTCAGCATCATGGGTACCGGTTGTACAAACGGTCCAAGAGATCCTTTCGGATAAAAAATACTCGGTGAGCTTATGTATTCAGGTCCATTCAATCCATCCGGATTTTCGGAAATTTCTTCTTCCTCAATCTCTTCATCAATTATTTCCAGATCCTCAATGATTTCAAGCTCCTCAACGACTTCAGGTTCTTCAACAATCTCAGGCTCCTCTATAATCTCAGGTCCTTCAATACTCTCTGGCTCCTCAGCCTCTTCGGCATCTGCATCATTATTTTCTTCTATAAGTTCCTCTTCAACCGGAGGATTTTCTTCATCAACTAAAATTAAATCACCGTCAAGCTCCGGAAACTCACCAACGAGCTCCCCTTCTTCAACAACCTCAGTCTCCACGGCCTTTACAGGCAGAGAAGGTATCAGCATCATCAGTACAACCAGTATAGACAAAAATCTTTTCATTTTACCATTATTTATTAAGCTTCGTTTCATTGTACTTCCTCCTCTCAATATCCTTATATTTTTAAAAATGAGCAAGGCTGCAAAATAATAAATTATTTTGCAGCCGAACCGTCTTGGCATCATGCTTTAGACTTCAAAGCTTTGCGTCCTTACCTTTTGATAAGTTTGCCCATTTATAAATTCTTTGTGTGTACTTATTACCCACAAAACTTCGTTAATAAACAGCAATCTTTATCTTTTTTAAAATTTTTACTTAAAATGTTATTAAACATATAAAAACAGCTCAATTTAATGTATGTTTTATCAAAAAATTAATATTAATTCACAAAAGTGCTTTGAATAACATTTCCTCCGTCATAATCTCTGATTGATGAGCGCGGAGCATACGTATTTTTCGTAGACCTATTATTTTCGGTACATTATAAGTTCAATTTAACCAACACCGGCAAAATAAACAGAAATTTAAAAAGGCAACCAGCCATTTTACTGACTGATTGCCCTGTATACCTTAAACAGCTAACTCCTTTAACTGCTTACAGGTATTATTATTGAGTTACGGCCATACCTTGTTAGCTTTCAAACCGGTCCACAATTCATCTCCGTCTTCCTCGAAAATATAATCGTGACTGTTTGTAGCTTCCATTACAGCTTCATGGTACCATTCACTGCTCGGATTGTCAGGCCAGAACATAGCATCAGGATGTATGTTTTCTTCCGGAACCGTCCTACCCAATACATTGTTTATCAATGTCATAGCTTCGGCTCT
>DAMAEI010000092.1:0-3343 GCA_031997345.1 Sedimentibacter sp.
GTAGAGCAACTGACTTGTAATCAGTAGGTTAGGGGTTCAAGTCCTCCCACCAGCTCTCGGTAACAACACCGTGAGCACCCATAGCTCAGAAGGATAGAGCAACGGACTTCTAATCCGTGTGCCGGGGGTTCGACTCCTCCTGGGTGCACCATTAAAATTTAAAATTATAAACGATGACTCATTAGCTCAGCTGGTAGAGCACCTGACTCTTAATCAGGGTGTCCTGGGTTCGAACCCCTGATGGGTCATCAAAAAACATACGATCCATTAGCTCAGCAGGCAGAGCACTTGACTTTTAATCAAGGTGTCCGGCGTTCGAATCGCCGATGGATCACCAACTTGGAGAGGTATCGAAGTGGTCATAACGAGGCGGTCTTGAAAACCGTTTGGGTGAAAGCCCGCGTGGGTTCGAATCCCACCCTCTCCGCCAATTAACGGGGCGTAGCGCAGTTTGGTAGCGCATCTGGTTTGGGACCAGAGGGCCGCGGGTTCAAATCCTGCCGCCCCGATTTAGAGGGCTTATAGCTCAGGTGGTTAGAGCGCACGCCTGATAAGCGTGAGGTCGATGGTTCGAGTCCATCTAAGCCCACCAAAATATCCAAAACGAAAGTTTTGGGCCTTTAGCTCAGTTGGTTAGAGCGCCCGGCTCATAACCGGTAGGTCCAAGGTTCGAGTCCTTGAAGGCCCAGTATGACCTAACTCAATGCCCAGATAGCTCAGTCGGTAGAGCAGGAGACTGAAAATCTCCGTGTCCGTGGTTCGATTCCGCGTTTGGGCACCAAATTTATAAAATAGTTTTATATTTGCAGAATACCGCAATATGAAACTATTTTTTTATCATTAAAAGTTATAATAATATTTACCAAACTATATAATTTATGCTACAATAGCTTAAATATACAAGAATCAAGGGAGGTATTATGAATCACACAGGTACTAAGGTAATAGAAACAGAAAGACTGATTCTGAGAAAATTCGAAATAAATGATACTGATTTCATGTATAATAACTGGGCAAATGATGATGAGGTAACAAAATATATTACATGGCCTTCTCATAAGGATATTGAGGTATCACGATCCTTTATATCAGAGATAGTGAGAGGATATGATTCAGACAGCAAGTACGAATGGGCAATAGAACTGAAGGAAAATGGAGAGGCTATCGGAGATATAAGTGCACCCAGGGTTTTTGATAATATAGAAACAGTTGAAATTGGATATGTATTAGGAAGAAAGTACTGGAACAGAGGTGTTGTTACGGAAGCTCTAAATTCCGTAATAAAATTTTTCTTTGATGAGGTTGGTGTAAACAGAATAGAAGCAAAACATGACACATGTAATCCTGCATCAGGCGAGGTAATGAAAAAATGCGGTATGAAATTTGAAGGAATTTTGAGACAAGCCGGAAAAAATAATTCTGGTATATGTGATTTAGCTGTATATTCTATTTTAAAAAGTGATATATAGCATAGTGAAAAATTGTTTATGTTGAAACAAGGCGGTTATATTGGTATAATGGTTATAAGTAACTTAATATACTGGAGGAAACATAATGATAATTTTAGATGAGCAGCTCACAAGAGTGAAACAGGTAGAAAGCAATAAAGAGATAAAATTTTCAATGGGTTTTATAAGTGTAGTAGACCAGGGAAAAGCTAAGGAATGGGATATATCTCTGGAAGACATAGAAGATTATGGTCCTATACTTGACTTGTTTGCCAGCAATAAACCAACCGAATTCGAATTCATATGTGAAAACGGAACAATATTTTATGGGAAGGCTGCAGTGACAAGCATATTAAGTTCAGATATATTAATGAAAGGTACAGGACCACTGAAAGACAGCGGTGATAATATAATAGCATAAGACTTTAACTTAGAAATCCAGGGTGAAAGATATCCTGGATTTTTATAATACCCTTAATACCTATAGATATTTTTCTGAGAGAGGAATAGGGGTGTTCTTTGTCTGGTTTCTTGATTTTCTTTTTCAGATAGTCGCACAGCTCCCAGACATTCTCTTGTTATCTGCACAATAGTATTCATGTACTAACTTGTCAAGAGGTGATTATGCGGTGGAAATGGTTTGAACTTTTTATGTAACATGTACAAATAAACTGAATAATATAGGGTAAGTCCATATAAGGGAATGATTTTATGAATTATAATGTAATACCATGGTTGTTATTGGCGTATGAATTAGGACGATGTAGTTGCCCACCTCCGCCACCTCCTCCGCCACCACCTCCGCCCAGAAGAGGATGCCGCAGGAGAAGAATATAGATAAAATATAGAAAAAAATAGAGAGCTGCTTATGTCAGTTCTCTTATATATTAATTTTAAGGTTTTACATGTTTCAGGGCGGAGCATCTGCATGCAAGACGCTTACTTCGCCCTCAAATAATCTTCCCAGCCAGCGCTGTTTGCGAGTGGCTATGTTATATTATATGCTTGTACCGAATATGTGTTACATATAGACTAAAGCTAATATCATAGATTATTTTGAATTTCTGTATGATTATAAAAAGAAATTTACAAATCTATTGAAATTATTGTTTGTTTGTACTATAATCAATAAGTCAAGGACCATTAGCTCAGTGGATAGAGTCGCAGACTTCGAATCTGTTGGTCGGGGGTTCGAATCCCTCATGGTTCAGTAATACATTAATAAGTGTAAAATCGCGCGGATGAAAGTCACGCGATTTTTATTATTTAAAAATATAAAATAAACCATTTTTATTTAAAACTAATTGTGCTATAATAGCAACGATATGCAAGTTATGGTTGTATTAATTTATATATGATAAAATATTACAATATGGCATATAAATAGATATAAGCACTTAAAACGGAGCTTAACTTTAATTAGCGGGAGTGAGTATATGGTATCTAAGAAAAAATATATTCTTACGATTATCTTAGTTTTTTTGGTAACTGCTTTTTTGGCACTGACATTGGGTAATGTATTATTGATTGAAATGGGGCAGAGGGTGGTTTTATCCGAAGGAGCATATAAAGAAATGCGTGAGATGTATGAAAAATATGCAAAACAGGAAAGTGTAATGAAAATTGCTGAGCAGGATTTCTTATATGAAGCGGATGAGAAAAAAATGCTTGAAGGTGCTCTGGAAGGAACATTAAAGGCATTGGGTGACCCTTATACACAGTTTATGACTAAGGAAGAGTTCAGTGCGCTTATGCAGGACACTGAGGGGACATATGAAGGCATAGGTGTATACATAACTGCAAGCGATGATAACAAGATTTTGATAGTGTCTCCTATAGAAGATACACCGGCTGAAAAGGCAGGCTTGAAAACAGGAGACAAGATAATCAGAATT
>DAMAEI010000092.1:3353-7016 GCA_031997345.1 Sedimentibacter sp.
CAGAATTAACGGAACAGAATACAGTGCAGATCAGATTGATCAGGCTGTAAGCATTATGAAAGGAGTTCCGGGAACAAGTGTTACTCTTACAATTCAAAGAGAAAAGGAAGATGGCACGAGAGATATTTCTGATGTGAATGTAAATAGAGAAAAAATAAAAATTAAGACTATAAAGCCTTCAATGCTTGAGGATAATATAGGGTACATCAGAATTACCACATTTGACAAGCAGACAGCAGATGACTTTAAGACTGCATATAGCGACCTTAAAAAGCAGGGCATGAAGGGACTTATAATAGATCTGAGATACAATCCTGGTGGTATAATAGATTCAACTGTTGCAATTTCAGATATATTTATGGGTGAAGGAGTAGTGACATATACAAAGACAAAGTCAGGAGAAATTGAGTACTATAAATCCAAGGCCTCAGCAGAAGACATTCCGATTGTTCTTTTAATCAATGAAGGTAGCGCAAGTGCTTCCGAAATTATGGCAGGAGCTCTTAAGGATACAGGAAGAGCAACTCTTATAGGAACAAAGTCATTTGGAAAAGGAATCGTACAAAGGGTTCAGAGGTTCGGAAATGATGGCGAAGGCATTAAGATGACTGTATCTGAATACTTTACACCAAACGGAATAAACATTCATGGTATTGGCATTGAGCCTGACATAAACATTGTATTGCCGAAAGATGCACCGGGGTACGGATATGAGTTTTACAATACAGACAATCAGCTTCAGAAGGCTGTTGAAGTTTTAAGAGGATTGATACAATAATAGAATAAATAAGGGAAGCATTTTGAGAAATGAGTAATCAAAAATGCTTCCCTTTTAAGTTTTTTTATCTTGTAAAGCCGATATATCTTGTTCCTTGAAATTGCAATGTTCCCTGATCACCCTCCACAAGCATGCCAAACTCTTTTGACGGAACTTCGAGCTCCATGCGTTCACCATTGGTCATTTCAAATGTTACGTAGTAGGTTGTGCTACTGCTTGTGTGGTGCATATTATCCGAATCATGATGGTGGTGACGCGATACGTCATATCTCTTGGCAACTATTTTTGTTTCAACGGGAATTATGGGTTGTCTGTTGTTGTGCATATTTTCCTTAATACCCTTTACCATTGTAAATATTATCATTCCAAATACGAAAATGAAAAAGAGTGGGAAAATGGCTTCAAAAAGGCCAAACATTCCAAATGAGTGCATTTATATCCTCCGATTCTCAGTATATCAATACTGTTTTATTTGTGTCATCCCATGTGACGGTTTTATTAAGCGCTTCACTGACAAACCTTAACGGAACCATGATGCGGTTGTTTACTAGCATGGCCGGAACATCTAACGTATTTGCTGTCCCATTTATATATGCCGTGCTGCTGCTTGCCGGTATTACGATTTTTGTGCCGTCATATTCAACGATGGCTGAACTTTTTACATTATCCCAGCTTACACTGCATCCCATTGCCTCAAATACGGCTCTCAGCGGAACCATAGTCCTTCCGTTTTCAATAAACGGCCATTGTTCTGTTGCGCTGAAATCGATATATTTGTTATAAACCATCACATTCACAGTCTTATTGGGTTTTTTGTCCGTTATGTATTTGAGTGCTTCTGAATCAAATGCAGTTACAGAGGCTGAGGTCTGTATTCCCTGGTATTCAAATTTGAGGTTGTAAATTCCCGATTTTTTAAATATCAGTGAACCGGAAGAAATATCGATACCTTTTCTGTTATTAGGATACATCAGTACATTGTCCGTAATATTAACTTTTTTGTTCCCATAAAAAGCGTAAACGCTAAAGTTAACTTTTGTAGAGGTATTATATACCTTATCCACAAGCTCAACAGCTATGCGATCAGGTGTTTCTTTATATTTTACAAATAAATTAAGTATATTGTACTCACCCGTGTTGTCGGCATTAAGCTGCCCGTAGGATATTTCGGAAAGATAATCATACTTAAACAGGTTGGACATTGCGCTGTTTATGATTTCTTGTGTCAGCTTCTTGTTGATTCTTACGGATATTTTAAGCTGATGATGTTTTATTCTGTATTCAAGAAGATTTATCAGCTCTGCCTCTGTTTCGGCTGTATTCACATCATCATATATATCAAGCCCTGTCTCCATAAGTATATTGTCATAGGATAATTCCTTCAGATAATCGTAATATCTTTTTGAAGCTTTGGGAAGCTCCAGACTCTCATCTATTGTATGATCTTTCAGAATTTCTTTATCTGTGAGCATATAGTATGTATATGATACGGTGTTTGAATCGGGAACTGGGTCATTCCACGTTACATCTAAGTGGAACCAATGGTCACCAAATTTAACCATGTTCCATATATGCAGTTCGCCGTTACCTGTTCCTGTAACAAGCTTCACAGGGATATTAAGCCTGTTCAGCATATTGTATGTAAGCAGGGCATACCCGTTGCACACAGAGCTTCTCTGAATAAGAAGGTCATAATCTGAATAAAGCTGCATGGATGTATCATATTTCCCGTGCAAGACAATGAAATCATGTACGGCCTTCACCTTTTCATGGTCGTTCATCTGAGGCGTTATTATTTCACTCAGTACTTTTTCTATTTGATTATCTGCTTCAGCTCTTTTTGATTCAGTTATTATATAGTCGACATCAATATCAATATTGCTTACCTTGGTTGTTCCGGTTATCCCCCAGCTCATTGATTTAACATTTGAATTAATGTACGGATCTTTACTTACGGAGCCCTTTAATACATTTTCGATATTATCTAAGGAGCCGGTGTATTTTATTTTAAAATCCCTGTTATATCTGGCCATTTGTTCTAACAATACGTTTTCAAGTTCATGAGAATTTCCTGCACTTAAATCTGCACCAAAAGCATTAATTGTGGCGGCTGACATTATTATTGCAGAGCTTAAAGTCAATACTAAAATGGATTTTTTCATTTTATCACCTTCCTGTGTTTCTTTGTTTAATTATATACTATTTTTTGGAAGATATAAAGAGGTATCTATTAAGAATTTGTTGAAAGATTCCGTAAAATAATATATATTAATTATAATTTTATGAAATAATAACAGTATCAATACATTAGACGTAAATTTCATAGAAAAAGTTTCAAATAAGGAGAAAATATGTATAAAAATATTTTAGATGAAATATTGCTTAAAGATAAGCCCTCAACTTACATATACAGATTAATTGATACGGGAGAAATAAAGGATATAATTCCTGAGCTTCTTAAGCTTAAGGGTTTTGAACAGCATACTCCTTACCATGATAAGGATGTCCTTGATCATACCATGGCTGTTGTGGATGCAATAGGGCCCAAGCTCAATCTCAGAATGGCAGCACTTCTGCACGACATAAGCAAGCCGGACTGCTTCACTATTGATGAAAAGGGAAGAGGTCATTTTTACGGTCATCATGTTAAGTCTGCTGAGGAAGTAGAAAAAATACTCAGAAGGCTGGGATATGATGAATCATTTATCAATGATGTCAGAATTCTCATACGGCATCACTATATAAAGGAAGTTGTGGCGGGAATTAAGGAAAAGGGAATAAAAAAATTTATTGATTCTGTAGGAGAAGAACGTCTGGATGACATGCTTGAACTCATAAAGGCCGATATGGCAGGCAAGCCGGGCTCGGAGAGTATGGAGACCGTC
>DAMAEI010000092.1:7026-10310 GCA_031997345.1 Sedimentibacter sp.
TGCAATGAGTATATAAAAAATAGATCTCAAATGAATAATCCTCAATAGAGCAACGCATAAGCGCTGCCGCACGTAGTACTTACAGAGCGGCAGTCATATATGGCTAATCATTATTCATAATATTCATATAGTATTTCCATTGCAATATTCTTAGAACAGATTCATCGATTCTTTCTTCTGGAACATCACCCTTCTTTACTGCATCCATCAGGCTTTTAAAGCTTTTTTCCAGATCCGATACTATGAGCATATCGGTTCCGGCAAGCACAGCTATAACTTCAGGGGGAATATCTGTTTGGAGCTGTGTTATGGCGCCCATTGATAAGTCATCAGTCATTATTATTCCTGTAAATTCAAGTTCGTTCCTTAAAATATCAATAACATCCTTAGAAAGTGAGGCAGGAAGCTTGATGTCAATGGCTTCAACCACGTTATGGGAAACAAGTATGCTCTCAGCCCCTGAATTAATACCTGCTTTGAAAGGGATAAAGTCACTTTGTATAAATTGCTCATAAGGTCGGGCATCATGGGCAGAGCCTGTATGTGTGTCGGGATTATTTCCGTATCCCGGGAAATGTTTAAGTGTGGATGAAATTCCGGCCTTCTTCATCTCAGAAATCACAGTATTTACATATTCAGCTGTTCCTGCTGCATTTCTTCCAAATGCTCTCTGATATATGAAATCAGATTCATTTACTGAAACATCCGCAACAGGAGCTAAGTTCAAATTAATTCCCAGACTTAGCAGAAGCTCCGACTTCTCTTTTGCATCACTTTTTATTTTTTCAAGCCCCCCTTCAGAATAGAGTTCTTGAGGTGACTTAAATCTTTTTTCGGATAGCAGTGGATTTGAGCTTACTCTCACAACAGTGCCACCCTCCTCATCGACTGCTATAACCATGGGTATGATACTTTTTTTCTGGTAATACATGATGCTATCCATGATCTGTTCCTCTGTTTTATCAGCGAAATCCCTGCCGAACAAAATAAAGCCGCCGGGCTTCATTGACAAGTATAATTCCAATTGTTCATCAGCAGGACATCTGGAAAGAAAAAGCTGTCCGACTTTTTCCTCTGATGTCATGGTTTTTAGGGTGTTCAATGCATCGCTTTTATATAATGCAAAGATACTTTTATCCTCAGGCTCTGTCGGTTTTTCAGGCTCGGCAGGCATTTCTGTTTCTGGCACATTAATTTGTTCATTGTCAGGAGCTTCAGGCGTCTTTACTTCTCCCGAACATCCTGTCAATAGAAATATCATTATATATATTAATAAACGCTTCATATGTTTCTCCAAATATTATTAGTCTGCAATATTAATATTAACACAAAAGTTAATTTTATTAACAAAAAAGGAAGCCCCTGACTCCAGAGGCACTCCCATTAGCTTACTATTGAGTTACTTCTGCTGTTTCTGTTACCTCGGGGGCATTTAATGCCTCTTCCGGAATTTTGAAATCAGCTGCTTTATTTATGTTCAGGTATTCCATGGACATTGAAACCTTCATCTGCTTAAGCATTTCCATTTCATTAGTTGGAATTGTACCAAGCATTTCAGTCATTCCTGACATCATGGAGGACATTATGTCGCTTAAATCCATTTCATATTTCACAATTTCACCGGTGGATTCATTAACATAAATTACTACGGTTATATCATTGAATTTTCCGTTTGCGAGCTCCTTCATCATTTCGAGAACCATCGCATCCTGTTCGCTTTTTGAAGCAGGCATTATTTCAGTATATTTCCCGAAAACTTCCTTATAAATTTCACCGGAAATTGTATATTGAAGCTTTAGCAGGGTTCTGCCTGATGCATCGGTGTATTTACCGAAATATTTAACATCCTTCATGTATTTTTCGGACAATTCCTGATTTTCTTTTATCGCCTCTTTATTGTTAGCAAAAAGGCTGGCAAATATTTCATCTTCAACCGTTGATTTCACCCAGGTTAATTTTCCGTCCTGGCCGGCAGTTCCCATGTAAGTTGTAAATGATTTTTTATCTGCAACCATGTACATATCCATCACGGGCTGAGAAACATCCTGACCCATTAAATTCATTACAAAGCTTGAATTGATTTTTGCTTTAAGTGAAGGGTCAGTAAAAAATGTCATGTACATTTTCATATCCATATTTACAGTCTGAACACTTCCTGCATCATCTTTAATTGGCATGGACATGTTTACTTTTATATCACCATCGTAGTTTTTCCAATCACTGGACAAACTGTTTGCCTTTGTCAATATTGCTTGTGCATCAACGGGTACTGTGGTTATAACCACGGTGCTGAGGCCCTGGTCCCATTCTACGCTTGAGCCAAATGCTTCGATGACTGCTCTTATGGGAAGATAGGTTCTTCCGTTTACAATTTTTGCTGCTGTGTCGGTAGCTTTCTCCTCGCCGTTCACGGTTATGTAGTTCTTATCAATTGGAACTTCAACCTTTATGTCGCCTTTAACTGCTATGGCAATGCGTGCTTCATTATCCCATTCAACTGATGCTCCATAGGTTTCAATAGCCTTTCTGAAAGGAACAAGAGTCCTGTAGTTTTCATCTACAAAAGGTGAGCCTGTATTTTCGTCAAAATTGACCTTAACAGAGTTAATTGAAACAATTATTTCATTTGTTGTTTGAGCAAATGCTGTTACTGATGTAAGAGCCAGGATTAATACCAGACTCATAATTAATGTTATTTTTTTCATACATTCCTCCTAATTTTAAAACCTTAAGTAAATGATATATTAATACACCCCAAAAATCAATACATGAATTATTACAATAATCCGTTATATTTTTTATATCGGTTTTTTATTCTGTTCAAAATAATTACGAAACATATTATTAAATTGTTTAAATAGACTGAAAACAGGTATATTAGTACCATATAATAGGGAGGGGAAGTTGTCATGTCGAGAGTAATTGATATTAATAAGAGTATTTTTGAGCTTTGTAAGGAATATACGGAAGTTCTGGAAATATTGTCAAGTTTGGGTTTTAAAGATATAACAAAACCGGGAATGATTACAACAGCGGGCAGATTTATGACAATAGCAAAGGGTTCGGCAGCAAAGGGCATTGACCTTGAAATAATAAAGCAGGAATTCATCCGTAGAGGATATGAGATTAAAGAATAGGAAGGAGAAGGGAATGAGCGAAAGTATAAATAACAGAGAGTATCGCAAAGAGGTAATTAAGCAGGTAATCAGAGAACTCCATGATGGTAAGAGTGTAGATGAGGTTAAGCAAAAATTTGAGGAAGCATTTTCGGGTGTTTCTGCTAC
>DAMAEI010000093.1:0-10210 GCA_031997345.1 Sedimentibacter sp.
GCCCGCTCACCTAGCTGTAATATATGAATTTGCATACCTACTAATTTCTAACATTGAAAGTATGACAATTGCAGAATTAGAAAATACAACAATAGAAAATTTTGCTTTCTAAAAAGGAGTGATAATAATGAGTATATTTTCAAATTTTTTAAATGAAGATGATAGGCAACTAATTGTAAATAAAATGATTAATAAAGCAGCAGGAGATATCGAACTTCGCCATGCCTTAGAAAGTACTTTTGAAATTAATGAAGCCGATTATAGTAATGGTATTGGGGGCTGCCCAGAATATGATAATTTGGAATATGAAGATATGGTAGAGGGGTATAATACAACGCTTGTTATTGATTTAGTTAATTTCACAGCGAGGTCGTTACATTCCAAAGATGATATTGAAAAATTGCGGGAACTAGCAATTCTTAAGAAAAAATTTATAAACAGTTGTGCAGTTGCAGTGGGGATGTTTAACGGTCATATCCATGATATAACAGGTGATGGAATAATGGCATTTTTCAATGTTGGAGAAAGACACGAACAAATTAATGAGGCTATGCTTGCAGCGATACTTATGATTTATGCTGTTAAAGAAATATTAAACCCTTCATTAAAAGATGAGAACCCGAACCATAGGGATATACAAGTAAGAGTTGGTGTCGATACCGGAAGTGTAATTTGGACGAAAATGGGAAGTGTTGAACATTTTGATTCGTGTGAAGTAAAAGCAGTAGGTTTTAGTGTCGATAGTGCAGCAAAATTATCTGCGGGGAATTCATGGGAATTAAAAATCGGAGAAGACCTTTATAACCAAGGGAAAGAAGAATTTAAAGAATTAACATCAAAATATGATGATTATAAAAGGACTATTGATGTATTTGAGATTATATATAAAAGATATTACTTTAATTGGGAGAAATATTTTGGCTTACATAATGGTGACATAGAAGAAGTTATAAAAAGTAAGTTACCTTTATTAGGATATGGTGAAACAAGTTTGTCACAAGCGGCCTTAACTTTAAAAAGTATTGAAAAACTATCGAAACCTAATAATAGTGAAAAAGTATTTGGTTAAATCAGGAATGTATAATGATAGACAGAGAACTTATAAAATTTGAGAAACAACTAATGGAGGATAAATATCCTAATTTTAAGTTTTTCCAAGGCAGAATCGGTAAACTACAAAATGTTTGGTGGTGCGGAGAAATAAAAGTAAACAATATTACTTATAAGATAGGTATTAGGCTTTCTGATACCTATCCCAATTCAAGACCACAAGTATATATTTTGGACGATAACTTTAATATAAAGGATTTAGATACTCCGCATAAATATAAAAGAAGTTTATGTCTGTATACTAGTGACGGCAGTGAAAATTCATGGCATAGAGACTATAGAATAGTTAATGTCATTGAAAGACTAAAAGATTTCTTATGTTTGCATCAAAAAGGCAAACATAAAGACGTTCATAAAACAATAGTTGACCCTTTGACGGACCTTACTGATTCAATAAAATATGTATTGGATTTTAGTTGGTTCCCTGATAATGGTGCGAAGTCTGGATATATGGAATTTGAAAGCATTCCTTCTAATAATAATTTTAATTATGCCGTAAAAATTATGAACTTTAATATGGAAGAAATTGATTCTATAGAAAATTATTATATGAAAAATAGTAGATATTGTATAAAAAAGGAAGTTATTAAATGGATATATTTAAAAGGCGAAAGAATAGAGGCGATATTAAGGTTAAAAAGAAAAATAGATTTAAAAAAATTTACTACTAGAAAACAAAGCGTAAAAGATTATTATGATTCAGAAATGGCCAAGTGTATTATATTTACGGGTCAAGACAAGAAAGGAATATTGGTAAATATAAAAGAAAGACTTTCTTTTTCAAATGTAATCGAAATTAATAAGAATCAATTTTTTGCAAGAAATAAAGGATTAATTGATGTAGATAAATTAGGAAAGAAGACAGTATCAATATTCGGGGTAGGGTCATTAGGCTCTGAGATAGTTGAAATGTTAGCAAGAGCAGGTGTTTCAAATTTTATATTATTTGATTACGATCAATTTACTCCGGAGAACTTATCAAGAAACATACTTACTACAGAAGATTTGTTTCTTAATAAAGCAGATGCGATAAAGCAACGGATTAAAAAAATTAATCCTTGGGCTAAAGTAACTTCTATTAATTCAACTCAAAATATACTTTATTATGACGAATTATATGGTTATGTATTATGGCTATTAGAACAATCGGATATAATTATATGTTCTACAGGAAATGTTGAATCTGAACATGATATTAATTTTATCATAAATGACTTAAGTAAGCATAAGGTAGTGCCTACAATATTTACAGCCATTTTAGGGAATGGTTTTGGAGGAAGAATTCATAGGGTTGAAATAGGTAAAACCCCATGTTACCAATGTATAAAAGTTTTGCAAGAAAGTAATCCCAAATTATATAAATTGTTTACTCAAGAAACCTTTATGGATAATGATCAAAATAAATATGGCATTTATTCTGAAGCAGGAATTCCAGGTCTCGATGTTGATATAAACATGGTTGCCGCTATTACGGTAAAAATGGTTTTGGAGACTTTGTTAAACAAACCTAATCCTATTTTCAAATTCAATAGTTACATTTGGGGGAATCAAATAGGATGGGAATTTAATGAGCCTTTTCAATTAAAAGATATAAGATTTGACCGAGTTAATAATTGCCCTATTTGTGGTGAAGATAAATGAAAGTTTTAATAAGTAGGACAAACATTCAATTTTTAAACAATTTATATGAAGAATACAAAAATTATGAAATTGGTGGCGTATTACTTGGGAAAAGAATTAAAGAGGATATGTTGATAACAAATATTATTTTTAATGTTGATATTGAGAAGTTAAGCCGAAATAAATATATAAGAAATATATCAGGCATAAAAGACATTATGATTGATATCATTGAAAAAAATAATTATGAAGTCGATTATATAGGTGAATGGCATACGCATATTGGCATAAGCACAATGTTTAGCAGCATCGATAGGAAGGCTATGACTGAATTAAACGAAGATTTTCCAGAATTGGTATTACTAATAAAAGGCAAATTTGACATATCAACATTTTTATTTACTCATAGAAATATAAAAAAATTAAAAATTGAAGTAATGGAGGATATTTGATTGGTTGAATTTAAAGATAAAACAGAATTTATATACAAAGCGATTGATGATGCTACGAATAATATAAGATTTATAGATACAAAAGTTGCCTCAATATTTGTTATTATTGGAATAATAACAACAATGTTTATTAGTTTAGGTGATGAAATTCTTTTGGTTTATAACCACTTTAGAGGTATTCCAATACATAATTGCTTAATAGGATTCTCTATATTATTATATCTTATTTCGATTATAATTTCTGCTAT
The DNA here is from genome assembly GCA_031997345.1 of Sedimentibacter sp. GTDB lineage: Bacteria > Bacillota > Clostridia > Tissierellales > Sedimentibacteraceae > Sedimentibacter. Next base: position 3,431 of record DAMAEI010000093.1, read on the forward strand.
TTATGGCTTTAAAACTTTAAAGGCATTAGAAAACCCTTGTGATTTTATAAAACTTGAAGATTTTGATAAAAAAAATTTATGGTATTTATTGAATGGTAGTGATAGCAAGGTTTCTATTGGAGTAAATGAGTATTTTGAAGAAATAAATAATCTTAAAGAAGACAATTTAATTAGAATGATATCTATTGAATTAATGAAAGTAAGTGCAATAAGAAATTTTAAAATTGAAAAAATTAATAAATCTATATTTTGGTTTAAGATCTCGTTTTTTTCAATATTGGTTCCGATACTATATATAGTTATATACCATTCTATTTATTAGTTTTTTATACGTTAAAATATGATTTGGAGGGGCAGAAGTATATGCAAATAGACTATATTAAATTTGGTATGGAAGAAATTTTTCTTAGGAATAGCAATTATAAATGTCGGCATATCTCCGAGATAAAGGAGTTTAAAGATATAGATGATTTTAAGCATCAAGTCATTGAGCGACTGAAAAAGGGCAATTGGAATAGATGGATAGGTGGTATTTATAAATACATCTACGAAGAACAGTTAGACTTTGCAGATTATAAAATGTATAAAGAACTAACCATTGAGGATAATGGAGTATATGTTATAGCGGATTATAATGGGGATATATTATATATAGGTAAGTCAGATAATAATACTTCTCATCTGTTTACTAGATTGTTCGATCATTTGGTTCCGGTAAAGTCTGAAGAGTATCCGAATGGACAAGGCGATAAAATAAATAATACTCCAGATATTTGGGATAAAGAGATTAGTTCTGGTAGGAGATTAAAAATATTAATATGCTGCAACGTTAATTTTGACCCTGAATTCTTAGAAATATATTTGATTGCAAAATATAAATTGAAATATGGATGCTATCCCAAATACAACAAAAACACAGCAAGACCATTTAATAGAAAACCATTAGCAGACAGTATTATCAACTATACGGAGTTTCTTCTGAAGTTATAGTATATAGTATAATTCAATTGAGAAGATGAGAAAAATAAAATAATTGTAATGATTTGCTTAAGAGATAATCAGTAATATATTTCTTAAAACTTATATTTTTATACTTAATCCTATCTATGTACACTAACAATAAACTCATCCGAATGAAAATAAAGTTGTCCGAGTGACAAAAAAGTTGACCTAAAAAATCATGTATCTAATCAGGATAAATTTCCGGTTTATACATGATTTTTTTATTTGAAATGGAAAATGATATTGAATTTTTCTATGATATTTACGGCGATTTCTTAATTTCTTATACTCATATCCTTAGCCCTAAATATCCGCATACTTATTCCTGTATTTGCTCCTTTTCGGATGACTTTATTGTAATTTTTTGATGTGCTTTTTTGAAATAAAGGGTACAGAAAAGGGTGCTTTTTCAGACGACTTTTTTGTAACTGAAAAAATCGAAATTGAATGGAAAAATGAATGGAAGGCTGGTGGGGGAATGGGTGAAAGGGCTGTGGATAGGTGAGGATTTTTCGGGAGAGTTTTTTGTAAGTATACAGTGAGCTGTATAAGTTAAATTAAGCTGGTAAGTTTTAAAATTAAGTTGATTGTAGTCGTACAATAAAGTTCCAAACTAATAAATGATTATTCAAATAATAGACATATTTATTTGCACAAAACAATTATAGAATTTAAATTGATATGCCTCTCCTATGGTTGACAGTTGAAGAAATGCTGTTAACTATTGGGAGAGCATATCACCACTATTAATCACTTAAGTACATTTATAAATGTTGTTAGTTCATATAATAAGAATGATGCGAACTAATAACATCCTAAATCTGGTTATTTATTGTTAATTTATTTATTGTATTTTTTTCGTTACTATACCACTCTATACAAGAACTAATAGTAAACCCTGTTAAACAAGCGGAAATGTTAAGTAAAGTTCTCTTCATAATCTGAATATTAAAATAATTAGGAGCATTAGTTTGAAAATTAGTTCCCGTATATATTGAAATAAAAACAACTGCTAAAAATGAAACAATAAGAATAGCAAAAAATAGCATGATAAAATGTTTAATAGTACGAGTTAAAATATACTTTAATTTACCTTTTTTTCTTTTCTCTTCCCACTCTTTAACAAACCTTTTTTCATCCTCCAAAATAATCCCCCTCAATAGGAAAATCGAATTTATTGGCAATGTCAATTCTTCCAGTAATGTATACAACAAATCTTAAATTATACTGTTTTTAAGCATATATCCATTAATATCTATGCTATTTAGGGTGTGTATGTGCTTAGAAATTTATCATAGAAAGTCATTTTACAGAGTTTTCTTCACAAAGCCAAATATTTTCATTTTTTCTTAAATGAATTTCTCTGAAATGATATCATATTTTCTTCTAACGTCTCCATTCTCGAACCTCATATTCGGCAACACTTCCAGATTTAACTATATTCACCCTTCTCAATAATTCGGAACTGTAAGACTTCTTAAATACCTACCTTGTCCATCAATGTTTTGTGGTAATGCAACAAATCCTTCTTTTACTAAATATTCATTGGTTGCACCAAAAATTTGGTGCCATAATTCATTTGCTGTTTCTTTTATATCTACATTATGTCTTATTGGAGATAATTTTGAAGCATTTACTTCAAAATTATCAAAAACTTCTTTTACTAACGGAAAAATACTTATAAGAATAATATCTGATAGCTCTCTAATAACTGATGATATTTCAAAATTTAAGAATATTGGAATATTAATTGATATAGTATTATCGACATCATTTATATCAATATAATCTAATTCATTCAAAAGTTCTATTAAATTCTTTTCTTTTTCAGACAATTGGTTATAATTAATATCCTTGTTGATAATGTCGTAAATTAAGATGCCACATTCATATGCAATTTCTCTATTAATGCTATCTAAAATTCTATTATAAGCTTCATTTACTTTATTAAAGGGACTTGCATTATCTACACTTTTCTGTACAAGCCTAAAAAACCTAAACATGTCATTTCTTAAACCGTTTGAATCTCCGAAACTATTAAAAGTAAAATCATAAGTTCTATAATTATTACTACTACATAATAATTTATTGCTATATTTTTCTACTAACTCACTGTCTTGATATGCAATAATAATATAATCTCTACCCCCAGGTTGCTTCTTAGATGAACAAAAAATGTTTTTTTCAGTAAAAAATTCAAAAGCTATATCATCAAAAATTTTATCACAAATAATATGATAAAGTATCCTTTCATAACTATGGTATTTTGAACATATTAATACAGATACTTTTTTGTAAAGTGTATCTTTAATTTCAATTATTTTTTTGCCAATTAATTCACCGATGTTATTTAGGTAATTCTCCATTTCAATAATATCTTCCTCTAAAAAAGCAGGAAATTTAATTCTATATCCACCAGCTTTTATTTCAATTGCATTGATTAACTCAAGGTTTTTAATATTATATTCGACTGTTTCTTTTTTTATATTTAAAAATTCTGCTATTTCAATTTTAGAAATTGAAAAAGGCTCATTCTGTGCGATTAAATAGAGTATTTCAGATACATATTCTTTGCTGCAAACATATGATGGATTATAGCAATCGTATTCACCTATTTCTCCGAAAAAATAAAAGTTTAATTTTTTATTTGCCATTAAAAATATTCCTCCAATTAACTTTTGAAAGTGAAATAACCCTTAACAATATTAATAATACCAAATTAATAGTAATTCTAAATTTTTGCTTCATATAGATTGCATTTACAACTTAGCTTTTGTCCTCCACATATTGGACATATTTCTAAATCACATAAAGGCAAATGATATTCTCCTAAAAAAATCTTATTTGCTACAGTCACAAATTGACTAATATTTTTTGTTTTTATTTATTCTTATTCAAATATGTTATACAGACTTTTATAAATAGCACACATGCTATAAATTTAGTAATTTCAAATGCTATATTAAAAATAATCGACACATATAATCCAGCAATATTCCAGTCCATTACTCGTCACTCCTTATTGTATATTTTAGCTCTCATAAATTTACTTATGCATAATAGGTTAGCTACAAATTGGAATTTGTCAGCCTTGAGTTATGCTTATTTTGTAGAGTTGCGAAATATATCAAGTCGTTCCTTATCGCAATAAGGAATTACCAACTTCGTAACTTCCTCGGCGGTAATACCTAAATTGCATTGACCCGGATAATGACTATCGCGGTAAACATCACACGAATGATATTTCCCGCATTCCACACAATTAACATATCCCTTTTCCGTAGGGCAGGGAAAGTATCGACAATCTTTCGTCTTCCTTGTTTCAGCACAACCCGGACAGTTGAATACACCATCCCATCGCTCTACATTTATGTTTGGAACACAATTGTGATAGCACAGCCAATTAATATAGCCGAAATTCTCGCTTTCCAGGAAGTCGTTTTCGTCACTCTTTTTACTTCCAAGACACAAATCGCATCGACGACCGCAAAGGAATTTATTCGGTTCATTTAAATTAACCGTGAGTTGCTCGAACGGACGATGCCATTCGGAAGGTACGGTTTTCTTTAATGTCTCGAAAACAATATCCAGCAAGGTTTCATCGGCGATTCGGAAGTCTTCATCCGCGATATGTATATTGAAAATATCATCGTCAAGCATGATAGCGGCCAACTGTTCGTCGCCTGCGCTGAAAATAAGTGAGGACTTCCCATCCCAGATTTCATCCGCCATATAGAAGAAACGGACATGCCCAAGCAATTTAGAAAAAGCCGTGAACGAACCTTTTAACAACGGTTCCAATTCTTTCGGCGAAGTTAAGATTCTACCGTCGTCAGCGTAAATATGATACATATAGTTCCCCTTTCTGAATTTCACAGCATATAAATAATCCACAGTTCGATAAATTCCTATTTATCAATATGATATGTAAACAATTGTCTGTTCATAGTTTACTACAATTCCGACTTTATTTTATAATTATTATACAATGGAAAAATTTAGGACACAACTATTTTTATTTTATAAAGCATACAAAATACTGTTTCCCAAACATTGTAACTTAGTATAACTTACATTATTTAACTGTTTTGGTGCTGTCATTTTTTGAATTTAATTTAAAGGAATGGAAATTAAAAGATTTGTTTAAAGTTGATAATAAGAGCCATTCTTCATATATTGTACATTCACAATAAATCCGTCCGAATGACAAGTTGCCCGTGTGACAAGTCAAGGGTGTTGGCTGGAAGTCGATACTTCTTGGTGTAAGGATTGATACTTCCGCAGTATTTGTTGCACTTGGTGCACAAGCTCTGCTTCAAATGATAATGTGATGAAATAAGGCACATACGAAAACGTACTAAGACAGTTCAGTGGAGAAAATATAGCGCAGTATTGGAACATAATAATTCCAATACTGCGCTTGTTAGCATTACCTAATACTTAGAAGAATTTGATGCATTTCTGCCTGCCAATCTTCCGAATATTGCGTCAAGACCAAGCAGATTGCCGTCCAAGTTACAGAGTAAGCAGACAGCCCAAATCTCTGATTTGGTGCTAGTTAGCATATTTTGCTTAACTAAAATAATAAATATTAAATAATATTGACAAATGAAAAAAAGGCTGAGTTTCAATTGCTGGCAGCCTTTGATAAGTAGATTTTATTTTATGGTAGGTAGTTTAGTCAATTATATGTTGGCTTTTAATTCATATAACACATACTCTAGACAAGATTTATGACGATGTTCTTCATGAGCCATATGCATGAAATATATATAAATATTTAAATTGGTTGCTCTATTAGCAATGGCTCTATAATACAAAATTGTTTCTAATTTATCATGAATGGCTTCTTTAATTCCAGTTTCAAAATCTTTTGGGATTTCATCCATAGGTACGTTGGGTTTATTTTCACCCAATTTAACTAATATCATATTAGCCCAGTGTATGTGCTTATCCTCATCTTTTTGAATATTTAAAAGAATGCGTTTGAATTTATTATTCATAGTTAACTCGGATAATTTTTGGTAAAAGGAGTATGATTGAATTTCATTTTTTATAACATTTTGAAAATCGTTTAATAAATGTATATCGCTTTGTAGTGAGCCACACCCTATACTTTTTTCCGCCTCGCCATTAAGGTACTTATTATTATAATACACTTTTAACCCCCAGAACTAGCATTTAAATTATTATATTCTTTAATTAGTTAAGTGTTCAATTTTAGTTAGTTGTTAATAAAACAAAAAATGATAAATTTGTACTAGAATAAATGCTATATTAATATTTTAGTCTATATGTAGATATATCAAAGCTTAAATGATTTAAAATGGATAAAGTATAGTTTTATAGCTTTATTATAAAATTTTCAAATATATTTTAAAAAAAAAGGGTACAATAAGCTTTAATCTCAATTATAAGAGATAAATTGTTCTCCGCTGACAATTGATTATTTCTAGTATGAAAGGAGAAATAAATTATGGCATCAAATAATAATGGTAACAATAGGGTAATAGTCCCAGAAGCGAAACAGGCTTTAAATCAAATGAAGTTAGAAATAGCGAACGAATTAGGTTTAAGTAATTATGATAATACTGACAAAGGAAATTTGACATCAAGACAGAACGGCTATGTAGGTGGATACATGGTAAGAAATTTAGTAGAGATGGCCCAAAGACAGATGGCGGGTCAAAACGGTACACAAATTAAATAATTAAATATAAGAGGGGGCTGTCTCAAAATAGAAAAATAAAATTCTAAGAGAGGCAGCTCTCTTTTTAT
>DAMAEI010000094.1:0-350 GCA_031997345.1 Sedimentibacter sp.
CCGCCACTGTCGCGTTTCCTGGCCACTCGCATTGAATGGGGGTTTTCAGGGCAGCATGACCGGGCGAGAGAATACCCGCTTCATTTGCCGAATCCATGGGGTGCGCGACACTAAGGAAATAGAAGAATGGGTAAAAGAATTTGCAGAAATAGGCCAGCATTACGAGTTGCCAATTAAAGGGTACTCCAGCGGCATGAAATCAAAGTTTTCTTTTGCCGTAAGTATGGCTTTTGACTTTGAAATCTACTTGACCGACGAAATTATGTCGGTAGGAGATGCCCGTTTCAAACAAAAATGTATTGATGTATTTAACCAGAAGCGCGAAACCGCCAGCCTAATCATGGTTTCAC
>DAMAEI010000094.1:550-7668 GCA_031997345.1 Sedimentibacter sp.
TTTATTGTCGATTCCAGCGGCTTTCGCCTTGCCCAGCGCTCCTGGAAAAGAAGCCTTAAACTTGGGAGCTTTATGTGGGTGGTAGCCTGCTTTGCTGTCGCCGTAATCTATTTTGGTTTGATTGCTTCAGATCGCTATGTTAGCCGAGCAGAGCTAGTGGTGAAACAAGCCGATCAGATCAAAATGCTGCCTGATGCTCTATCGATGCTTGGGATTGGAGGCAGTAATCACGAAGATATCCTTTTAATACAAGATTATCTTAAATCCCCGGATCTACTTTCCAAACTTGATAAGGAACTGGGGCTTAAAGCCCATTACCAGAGCCACAAAGTGGACTATTTTTCTCGTCTACCAGCTGACGTCAGTCGGGAACAGTTCATTGAGTATTATCGTAATCATCTTACATTACGTTTAGATGACATCTCCGGCGTACTAACAATTGAGTTTCAGGCGTTTGACCCCGCCTATGGTCAGCGCGTAGTTGGTTTGATGCTTAAAGAGTCGGAAGGCTTTATTAATAAACTTGGTCATCAGGTAGCGCTGGAACAATTGGCTTTTGTTGAAAAAGAGGTCGATCGGGCTTATCAACGTGTACAGGATGAGAAGGCCAAAGTACTCGCATTTCAGAACAGCCATCAGCTGATAAGTCCAGAATCAACCAGTACAGCCCGCTTAGGTGTAGTGAGCCAGATAGAGGGTGAACTGGCGCGTCAGCAAGCACAACTGAAGCAGTTACAAAGCTATATGAAGGAAACGGCACCTGCCGTCATTTCTGTGAAAGCCAGAGTAGAAGCTCTGACGGAACAACTAGAGCAGGAAAAAGCCCGACTGACTGGTACAGATAAAGATGCCATGAATGAAGTCACCGCTAGCTATATGGATGTGAAAACCCAGGCTACCTTGGCTGCGGACCTTTACAAAAGCGGACTAATAAGCCTGGAACAAGCTCGGGTTGAAGCATACCGCAAACTCAAACATCTGCTAGTAGTGAGCCAGCCTACACTTGCTGAAGATGCCGAATATCCTCGTCGTCTTTATAATCTGGCAACCATAGGCGTGCTCCTGTGTCTGCTGTATGGGCTGATCATAATGGGTCTCGCGACATTGCGTGAACATCAAGACTAGAAGAATAGTTACTTCAATATTAGCAACTTAACTATAAAATCAGTGCAATAAAGCGACACTGATTACATATTCAACACTTCAAGTTAAGACTGCGCTTAAAACCCCGGTCTTGCTCACGCCATATTAACTTCAAAATGCATAATGCAAGGGACAAAATGAAAGTTGTCATTCCAGTTGCGGGTCTGGGAACCCGAATGCTACCTGCAACCAAAGCTATTCCGAAAGAAATGCTTCCCGTTGTTGATAAGCCGCTTATTCAGTATGTAGTTAATGAGTGTATTGCTGCCGGCATTAAAGAAATTATTTTGGTTACACACTCCTCAAAAAATGCCATTGAAAATCATTTTGATACTTCATTTGAACTAGAAGCAACCTTAGAACAACGGGTAAAGAGACAACTTCTGGAAGAAATTAAGGCTATCTGCCCTAAAGACGTCACCATCATGCACGTCCGTCAGGGAGAATCGAAAGGTCTTGGCCACGCTATACTTTGTGCTTATCCATTGATTGGTAATGAACCATTCGCAGTTGTTCTGCCAGATGTGCTGTTGGATGAAGTGGCCTCCAATCTTAAACTAGACAACCTTGCACGAATGATCCGTCAGTATAAGGAAACGGGCCACTCTCAGGTTATGGTCGAGCCAGTAGCATGGAGTGATGTGTCAAAATATGGTGTCGTTGACTGCTCCGGTCAGGAGATTAAACCGGGCATGACTTCTAAAATGGTCGCAGTTGTTGAAAAACCGGTGCAGGACCAAGCTCCATCCAATTTGGCAATTGTGGGCCGTTATGTATTATCGTCAAATCTCTGGCATCACCTACAAAAAACGCTTCCAGGAGCAGGTGGAGAGATCCAGCTAACAGATGCTATCGCCTCATTGTTACAAGAACACGACGTAGAAGCATTTTGCCTTCAGGGCCGTTCACATGATTGTGGTGACAAACTCGGCTATCTAAAAGCGTTTGTTGAATATGGAATGAGACATCCTGTTTTAGGTGCTGATTTTAGTACTTTTATTGCAAATTTACAGCAATAACCCCTCTAACTTATTTACGCTTAAATGAATATTTCATCATGAGAAAAATAAGAAAATTTTTCAAAAACCCCGGTATTTTTTTTCGGGATCATCTGAATAAGCGATATCCCGTTTTTAGAAATGAAATACTATGCCGTGAGGAAGAAGAGAGCATTCTGATGCGGCATGATTTGGCGATTGAAGAAAAAATTATAGTTAACTTTCCGGTCGATGTGGTGTTCACATGGGTGGATGACAAGGATCCTATTTGGGTCGCAAGCTATAACCATAGTAGGGAAACATACTTTGGAGATACGGGACTGCATGGTAAAGACCCATCAAGGTTTAGCAATCATGACGAATTAAAATACTCCCTACGCTGTGTTATTAAATATCTACCGTGGGTTAGAAACATTTTTATCGTTACTGATAATCAACGTCCTGCATGGTTAGATATTAATTATGATAAACGTGTCAAAATTATAGATCACCGTGAAATCATTCCTGAAAAATACTTGCCAACTTTCAACTCTCATGTGATTGAAGCTCATCTTCACAGAATTAAAGATCTCGCAGAGCACTTTATTTATTTTAATGACGATGTCTTTGTAGCTCGCCCTCTTCCAGTCGGGCATTTTTTTAAAAATAATGGAAATGCATCCCTCTTTGTATCCCAAAAAAGTTTAAATACGATGTATAAGAAAGGAATCGTGACACCGACACTTAAAGCATCCCTTACAGGAAGAAATTTGCTAGCAAGAAGATTTAATGGTGAATTACTCGACTCGCCATTAGTACACACCTATGTTCCTCTGCGTAAAAGTCTTTATCAGAAATGCTGGGAAGCGTTTGAATATGATATAACTTCGTTTTTATCAAATAAATTTCGCTCTGATAATGACCTTAATTTGGCTACATTCCTGGTTCCTTGGTTTGCTTATTTAGACGGCTCAGCTGTACTGGCAAGAGACATTTGCTACTATTTTAATATTCGATCACCAGCTGCCGCTGGATATTTCAATGCACTAAAGACTTCTAAAAAGAACAATACATTACCGCATTCATTTTGTGCAAATGATTTCAATACAAAAGATAAAAGCGCCAACGTAAGTAATGAAAAAATAAAACTTACATTGCAACAATTCTTCTCAAGTGAAAATCAACATGTTTAAAAGAAAAATTCAAAAACTAATTCGTGACCCAAAATTATTTTTTTCCGATATGGCTATTAAGCAAGGTAAAAAAATTGGCGTGCTTAAACCTAAGAAAAATAATGGTCATTTCCAGTATACTGTAGTTTCAGCTGTTTATAATGTAGGGCGTTACCTTGAAGATTACTTCAAAAGTATCATCGAACAGAGACTAGATTTCTGTAAACATATCCATATAATTTTGGTAGACGATGGATCAACTGATAACTCAGCCGAAATAATTAAAAAATGGCAAGTACGCTTCCCTAATAATATAACTTATATATTTAAAGAAAATGGTGGTCAAGCATCAGCTCGTAATCTGGGAATGCAATCAGTCAAAACTGAATGGGTGACATTTATTGACCCAGACGATTTCGTTGACATTGACTATTTCAATCAAATTGATAACTTAATGTATAAAAATGGAGAAAAAAATCTCTCCATGCTTTCATGTAATTTTATTTTTTATATTGAAGATAAAAATACATACAGCAATACTCACCCATTAAATTTTAGATTTAAAGACGGTGATAAAATTCTTCCTGTCATGCAGATGGACAAAAATCCACAATTGCATGTAAATTCTGTTATTTTCAAACGTGATACAATTATTGAGAATGGCATATTATTTGATGACCGAATCAAACCTAATTTTGAGGATGGTCACTTCGTTGCTAATTATATGCTTGCAACACAAGAAAGCTCGATAGCTTTCTGCTCTAAAGCAAAATATTTTTATAGAAAGCGTTCTGATGGAAGCTCATCTTTAGATACGTCTTGGGAAAAAATCGGAAAATATACCGATGTGCTTGAGCATGGGTATCTGGATTTATTGGAAAAGTATAATAAACTTGGTGAAGTTCCAAAATCGATTCAGTGGACTGTTCTATATGATTTAATTTGGCATTTTAAAAGAATAGTCCAACACCCAGAAAAATTAAACATTCTCGATGAAAATCAGAAAGAACGTTACTTTAACTTAATTGAACAAATCTTTAAATACATAGATTCTAAGCAAATTATTGAATTCAACCTTGGAGGCGCATGGTTTTATCATAAAGTAGGGTTATTAGGTCTATTTAAAAACCAAGAGCCACCATTCCAAATTGTATATGCAGAACAGTACGACTTTGCTAAGAACCAAGTATTATTGCGTTATTTTAGCAGCCAGAACGATATTGAAAGAATCACAATTGATGGCAAAGACGTGATTCCTGATTTTGCAAAAACAATAATGCATGATTTTGTTGGAAGAACTTTCTGTAACGAACGTCGCCTTTGGGTTCATCTTCCTGATGGAGCTAAAGAAGTGAGAGTTGATATTGGTTCTGTCCCAACGAAATTATCTTTGGGGGGGCGTCAGTCAGCTAAGGGCATTTCGATTAAAGACATCAAAGGTTACTTTAAAACTTCCATACCAAAATTCGAGGTTGACACTCAATTTTCAGGTGCATGGATTTTTATGGATAGAGATGTACAGGCCGATGATAATGCTGAACATTTGTATAGATACGTTAAAAATCAATATCCCGATCAAAATATATTCTTTGTTTTACGTGAAGATTCTCATGACTGGGAGCGCCTTAAAGCTGAAAACTTCAATCTAATTAACTTTGGTAGCGATGAACACAGAAAAGCCCTACAAAGCTGTGCTAAAGTGATTAGCTCACATGCGGATCATTACGTCACAAATTATCTCGGCAAAAATATGTTAAAGGGAAGACATTTCATTTTCCTACAACATGGTGTGACAAAAGACGATCTTTCAGCATGGCTGAATTCTAAAGAACAAATCGATTGTATAATTACCACATCGAATCCTGAAAGAAATTCTCTTTGTGCTAATGGAACCAGATATAAATTTACTGAAAAAGAAGTAGCCCTGACAGGTTTTCCTCGACACGACTTATTGTTAAATAATAAAGAGAAAAAATGTAACACTATACTCTTTATGCCAACATGGCGAAAAAATATTATTGGCAATAGAATTTCTGGAGGGAGTGAATTTGAATATAATGATGAATTTGTTTTATCTGAATTCTTCACACATTGGCAAAGCGTTTTAACATCACCATATTTAAAAGAAATTGCTGAAAAACACAATGCAAGCATCGTCTTTTTCCCTCACGCATATATTCAACCCTACATTGAATTATTTACGTTGCCAGAACACATAAAAGTAATGAATCACGTAAATGAGAGTATGCAAAAACTATTTACTGATGCAAGCATATTGGTAACTGATTACTCATCAGTTGCTTTCGAAATGGCCGTGCAAAAAAAACCAGTCATTTATTATCAATTCGACGAAGAAACATTCTTCTCCGGAACTCATAATTATGTCAAAGGTTACTATGACTATCGTGAACATGGTTTCGGCCCAGTCGTCATGCAAGAAAGTGAACTATTCGATGCATTAAAAACACAACTTGAACATGCCTGTCTGCCTGATGACAATATGTTAGCACGTATGGATTTAGCTTTTCCTTATCAAGATGGAAAAAATTGCGAACGTACTTATGAAGCTATTATTGCGCTTGACGCACCGCGAGAATATAACTTCATAAATGTTTCTTTATTAATTGATTACGCACAAAATGCAAGCATTAGTAAAATATGGTCTTTAGCTGAAGAACGTTGGCAAAAAGTTCATGCTTTGTATGATGAAAAGTATCATGCCTGCGCTTGCATGAATTTAGTAACTGCATTACGCATGCAAGGAAAATTCGAAAAAGCATTTGTTTACTTGGACGAAAGTGATGCATTTTTCATCGCTAAAAATATACCAATCCCGCTTGAATCACAGCTTGAACGTGTTGAATTATATATGGCGGTGGAAAATTGGACTAAGGCTGTACAAATATGGTCACAATTGCAAGAAAGCCGGAAAGGATATCGGCCTCTGCGACACTTAGATTGTTTAACTTCTATGGCCGATTGGAATGCGATTCTAAGACTTACATCACATCCATTATTTGTAAACTTACCGTTACATGTACAAGCTGTAGGTTATGCTACTGTTCACAAAGCGCGTGGAGAATGGAGCAAGGTTATTAATAAGCTCTCACCTATCTTAGAAAACTTTGATGAACAATCTCTCTATGAATTAAAACCTCAGTTGTTACTGGCACATGCGCATCGTGAACTTGGAATGTATGATAAAGCCGATGAATTCATATCTGAATATGAAAAATTATCAAAGGCAGAATTGACGTGCTTATATGAAATTATATTACTAGCTGCAGCACGTGGCGACTTTAAAAAGTCAGTAACGCTAATTGATAAAATGTTCGTATCTTGTAATGACTTGCCGGAAGCATTAGCCGTATGTTTGGTACAATCATTGCGCCAGCTTGGAAAGTATGACCGCATAGACAATATTGGTTCACTTTTATTGACTAAATATCCTAATAATATGCAATTACTCTGTGAGTGCGGCCAAGTGGCGATTTTACAAAAGAAATGGTCTGAAGCGATTTCTATATGGAATAAAGGTATAGGTAAAGTGCTTGATGCACCATATAGATTAGCTTTGGCATACAGAATGAATGGGCAAGTCGAACAAGGTTTTAACACCTTACAACAATCTGAAATTCGCACTCCGAATGACTTGGAAGAATGGAAACTTATGGCTGAACTTGCAGAGCTTACAGGGCATTGGGATGAAGCCGTGCGATGCTGGAGAGGTTTAATTCGATACTATCCAGAGACAGAAGCGAAGGAGTATTGGCATCGTTTAAGTTCAACTCAAATGATGCTAGCAATGACTCAATTATCTACATTA
>DAMAEI010000094.1:7678-9743 GCA_031997345.1 Sedimentibacter sp.
CGATTGATTAGATAATTCACCAAACATACAGGGGCCATAACAGGCCCCAATATTTTAAAACTGTTGACGATGATAAATCCTTTGAGCGAAACTTTAAATTATATTCAACCACCAGAAATTAAACGACAGAAAGTCACGGTTGTTGGTTCTTGCGTAAGCAGGGATTGCTTTAATAGTAAATTTAACCCGGATTGGCGAAAGTACTTTGATTGTAATGTTTCTGCACAACAAAACTCAATTATTAGTTTAGTTTCTTCTCCTTATGTGCCTGAAATTGATCTGGGAAATTTATCAGAATGGGAAAAACGAGAAGTCATTTACGAAAGTAAACGGCAGTTTTGGGTTGATTTAGAGATCTACCAACCTGATATTATTATTGTAGATCTTTTCTCCGAGGTAAGATTCCCAGTAATTGATCTCGGTGGTAAATATATTACTGATAACAGCTGGAAGATTGGTAAAGCAAACGGCTATAATACACTATCGCATTTTAAAAGAGTTTCTTTGAAAGATGATACCGAAACTTATTTAAATATTTTCCATAATGCACTTGTTTTATTCAAAGAAAAAATATTAAATATTTGCCCTGATGCAAAAGTTTTCCTAAATGCTCCTGAGGCCGCTTATCGTTATATAGATGGGAATTCAACTCCATATTTTAACAATGAACAGATTTCAGAATTCAATGCCTTCTGGGGATTAGTTAATGAGAAATTTAAAAATGTATTTGACCCCCAGATAATTACTATACCATCATCCATGGTTGTTGGGGATGCAGCCCATCCATGGGGGAAATATTTTGTCCATTATCATCAGTCTTATTACACTCACTTTCTAAATATATTATTACATAAGCTTGGAACTAAAAGACGCGACAGGGATATTGTTTACGAGTCCGGTTCTTTCCAAATTAATGCATTTTACAACTGTAAAATAAACTCTCGGAAATGGGCAAAAGGCTCTTTGAATTCCAATGGAAGAATTATTTCAATCGATGCGGGTGTGTATCAAAGCGGATATTTATTAAATGCAGCGATGCTAAGCCGTGCAAATGGTTATATTCAGTCTGGGCCATATCGTCTTGAATTAACTGCCGAACAACATTATAACACTGCCATATATGGTGGTTTTCTAGTTGACCATTACGGACATTTCCTTCTTGAGGGATTATCTAGGTTATGGGCTCTTTCAAAAATTGATGCCCCTATCATATTTCAAACCCCCTCAGGTCTTAGTAAAGTAACAGCCCTACCAAAGTATATGCAAGAAATATTCGACATTTTAGGTGTTACGTCGAAAATATTATTAATTGATCGGCCTGTCTCAGTTGAAACTCTTTACATTCCAGATGCAACTAATACTCTCGACGGATTTATTTCCTATGAGTTTATAGAATCAGTCACAATCAGATCTGATGAAGCTGATTTACAAAAAAATGATTTAATATATCTATCTCGTTCAAAGTTGAGTTCCGGTGTTATCTCAGATGAAACAAACTTTGAAGACATTTTAAAGGATAATGGATTTAAAATAATTCATCCCGAAACATTGTCCGTTAAAGAGCAAATTCATCTAATCTCAAATAGTAAAATATTAATTGGCTTTGTAGGTTCCGCATTTCATACTATGGTTCTATGTAAGAATCTGCCAGAAAAAGTTGTTTATCTTCAACGTATGAAAGATTTAAATGCAAACTTTAAAGAAATTGATCGTCAACTAGGAGTTGACACTCTCTATATAGACGCTGTCATTTCAGATAATGGATTCCAAGGGGTTGGTCATGTTGATTTTGACAAAATAATAAAACATTTAACTCAAGAAGGAATAATAAGGCAAAAAAATTAAAAATGTTTAGGTGGGCTCTTCGTGTTTATATAAAACTTTACAGGCAGCCAATGCATTTGCAAGTGGTTGAAAATCATACAACTGCATAATGACTAAAATCACTTTATACATTGACTATATTCGACACAGAAATAATCATGGCGATAGGTCACTGTTATCCTTATATTCTTATTCTTGAATCTCATACAAAAAAGTAAAAACGCTTATGAAAATCCTTGTA
>DAMAEI010000095.1:0-9623 GCA_031997345.1 Sedimentibacter sp.
GAAGCTCCTCTGTTTCACCCACAGTGAAAAGGTCTATAATCTCATACAGTGGCTCGGGATTATAGGCACAAGGTCCCCCTGCTATTATAATGGGCATATCATCGGTTCTGTCTTCAGCTCTTATGGGTATATCCCCTAAATCAAGCATATTCAATATATTTGTATAGCTCATTTCATACTGCAGAGTAAAGCCCACGAAATCAAAGCATCTAAGTTCATCCTTACTCTCAAGGGCATAAAGAGGGATATTATTCTTTCTCATTACTTCTTCCATATCAGTCCATGGAGCAAAAACTCTTTCACACCATATATTGTCCATGCTGTTCAGCATGTGGTACAATATATGAAGTCCGGTGTGGGACATTCCCACCTCATAAACATCCGGAACTGCGAATGCAAATCTCACATTCACTTCTTCCCTGTTTTTTATGACAGAATTAAGCTCGCTTCCCACATATCGGGCAGGCTTTTCCACCTTTAGCAGCTCTCTGTCAAGTTTTCTTGTATCTATCATATTTTTCCCTTTCTATTTTTCAACACATTACTGTTCATTCCAATATTTATTATTAACTAAAGTATTTTATCATATTAAATTTTAAATGACAACTTCAAATTGCAATACGTATTCGTAGAAGCATATTTATATTGAAAAATAGCATTAAATGTTATAATATAAAAGCATAATTTACACGGAGGATGAAATGGACTACAAAGAAGCACTTGATTTTATTCACTCTACATACAAATTTGGTTCCAAACTTGGACTTCAAAATATCACAAGGCTTACAGAACTGCTGGGCAACCCTCAGGACAGCTATAAAATAATACATGTTGCGGGAACAAACGGAAAAGGCTCCACAAGCAACATGATACACGATGTATTAATGGCATCTGGATACAAGGCAGGCTTATTCATAAGTCCCTTTTTAGAGGAATTCACAGAAAGAATTCAAATTAACAAAAGCTATATTGATAAGGAATCTCTGGCAAGAATAACCTCAACAGTTAAGGAAAAAATTCAGATAATGCTTGAGGAAGGCTGCAATCATCCCACGGAATTTGAGGTTGTAACTGCCATAGGCTTCAAGTACTTTCAGGAACAGCAAATTGATTTTCTCGTCCTTGAGGTTGGCCTCGGAGGAAGATTTGACGCCACCAATGTTGTTGACAATACGCTGGTTTCAGTGATTACATCCATCAGCTATGACCACATGGAATATCTGGGTGACACATTAGAAAAAATAGCATTTGAAAAAGCCGGGATAATAAAGGAAGGCTCCTCGGTTGTTATATATCCTCAAGAAGAAAGCATCGTCAGCACTGTAAAGAAGACAGCAGAAGAGAAACATGCAGCAGTGTATGAAACAGATAAACACAATATTGAAAAAATAAGCGGTGACTTAACCGGACAATGGTTTAAATATTTAAAAACAGATGTGTTTAACCTGCCGGAAATAAAGATTAACTTCTTGGGAGAGCATCAGTTGTATAACGCCCTTACTGCACTGCGTACACTTGAAATATTAAAAATCAAGGGATATGACATATCCGAAGAAAGCATATTGAAGGGGTTCGGCAGCTGCAGATTTGCCGGTCGTTTTGAAATATTGAGAGAAGCTCCTGTCATTGTACTTGACGGTGCCCATAATATAAATGGTATTGAATATTTTGCAAAAGCTGTAAAAGAAAACTTCAAGGGCAATAAGATAATCCTCTTTTTCGGTATGTTGAAGGATAAAAATCCGGAGGACGTTCTTTCGTTCATACTGCCTCTCTGCAAGAAAGTGTACACCCTTACTCCAAACAACCCAAGGGCTATGTCCTCTGAAGAGCTGGCAGAATTAATCAAAATGCACTCAGACTTAAAAGTTACCCCTCTGATCGACTATGCACAAATTCTGCCAGCAATAAAGGAAATCTCCGCAGATCAATATGTGGCATTTGTAGGCTCGCTGTACATGATAGGAGATGTCAGAACTCTCCTTAAAAATAACGGGATTATTAAGCAGAGAAATTAAAAATACAAAAGGAACGGATAATAACCGTTCCTTTTACTATGTATTTAAAAATCTATTAACCCCATGCTTATTTTAAGACAGTCGTCAACTTCGCCCATTAAGTTCTTGTCAAAGCGTCCTATTTTTTCCTTCAGGCGCTTTTTATCAATGGTACGGATTTGCTCAAGCAGGACAACAGAATCCCTTGGGAGGCTGAAATCCTCAGAACTTATCTCAATGTGAGTAGGCAGCTTAGCCTTATTAATTTGTGACGTAATTGCAGATACAATAACCGTAGGGCTGTATCTGTTCCCAATATCATTCTGTACTACTAAAACCGGCCTTATCCCGCCTTGCTCTGACCCGATAACCGGGCTTAAGTCAGCGTAGTACACATCTCCCCTTTTTACAATCAAATTATTCACTTCCCAATAATTTTGTTTCGTAGCTTAAAAAATCTTCATAGTCCCCTTCTGAGTATTCTTCTGTAATGCTTTTATTTATATTGCTCATTTCCAGATATCCGGCCTTCATCTTACTTCTGATTTCAAGCTTTCTCTTCTCGATTAAATAGAACCTTATGGATTTGCGTATAAAATCGCTTCTGTTGGTTCCCTCTGTTTTAACTGCATTATCCAATTCTCTAAGAAGATTTTCAGGAATTGAAATCAATATTTTTTTGTTATCAGCCAAATCACACACCTCGATTACTCAAACTAAGTTCATATAAACATATCTTATGTAATTTTATCACAATCATTATACAAGTTGTATGGTAACTTCTTCATTAATGTGAAATTAATTATTCTTCAATATTAATTTTTTCATATTGTATAGTTTTTACCAAGTTATCTTTTTTATAAATAAAAATTGTTGCTGGAAGCAGGCTTTCTTTTCCAAAGTTCAAAACATGCTTGTAATTTCCGTCAAAATAAATCAGCTCATCCGGCAATTCGTCCGTGGAAGTGTTAAATTTCGTCAAATCAAAATCATATACAAGAGAATTAATCAATTTAAAATTGTCAACTGATACACTGCTTTCCGGAAATCTGTCATTGTTTAAAACACATCTGCTTCCTGAAAGATACGCAAAGTTCCAGGCTTCTTTCCCGGTGTATGCCCTGAAGCTGTAGTTTCCGTCCCTGCATACAATGTTCATCTTATAGGAATTCTCGCTGTTGTCAGTATAAACCTTTACTAAAGCCTCACTTGTATAATTTACAGGAATAACAAACTTTTCTGTCTTCGCCGAACATCCGCACAATGCAATAACCAGCACAATCAAACAAAATATTTTCAGCTTCATTTCAATATCCCGCTTCCATCTTTATATAACAGGTATATGCCGTTCTGAAGATTTATAGAACAATCTTACAAAAATCTTAATCCACCAACCTCCTGCAATGATTCAGCCACACAATATGCCGTCGCAAGTTGAGATGTATGAGATATGGATATCTGTATATTGGTTATCTGCAACTCCTGTGCCCTCTTTAGAGCATTCGCCGTTAATTTAACATAGGGCTTACCCCTTTCATCCTTTAAAATCTCTATATGGCACGGCCCAAAATTGGAAAATCCCGTTCCCAGACACTTAGATACAGCCTCCTTGGCCGCAAACATTCCTGCCGCAGTTTGAGCATTAAACTTTCTTTCCTTTAAGTATTCCGCTTCTTTCTTTGAATATATCTTATGAATAAATCTTTCATTATCAAGATTCTTTTTAATTCTGTCAACTTCTGTTATATCAATTCCACATCCAATAATCATTTTCAATCTCCCTTAAAAAAATTAATTGACAAAGAGCCCTTCGTACGTAATAATTATATTATATGATTAATTTTAAAACAATTCTTTATTTATAAACCATACGAAGGAGTCAACAAACAAATGAACAATGTAAATGTAGTTTCCCACCCGCTTATTCAGCATAAGCTGACTATGCTAAGAGATAAAAACACGTCATCAAAAGATTTCAGGGAGTTAGTAAGAGAAATTGCCATGCTTATGGCATATGAGGTAACAAGAAATCTTCCCTTACAAGATATAGAAATAGAGACGCCTATTTGTAAAACTGTGGGCAAAGCACTGGCTGGAGAAGATATAGCCATAGTTCCCGTGTTAAGAGCAGGCTTAGGAATGGTTGACGGCATGCTGGACCTCATCCCCAATGCCAAAATAGGACATATAGGATTATACCGAGATGAAGAAACTCTTCAGCCCGTTGAATATTATTGCAAGCTTCCAAGCGACATAGGAAACAGGACAGTTATCATAACCGAGCCAATGCTATCAACCGGTGGTTCAATGAACGGTGCTATAGAGCTTCTGAAAAAGCACGGTGCTAAAAAAATAAAATCCATCCATTTGGTGTGTGCTCCTGAAGGACTCAAAAAAGTTATGGAAGTTCATCCTGATATTGAAATTTATACCGCTGCAATTGATGAGAAATTTAATGAAATAGGATTTATAGTACCTGGATTGGGTGATGCAGGCGACAGACTCTTCGGAACGAAATGACTATAATCAGTTCGAATAAATAAACTAAGCTTAGTAATAAGCCGGGACGTGATTTATCACGTCTATTTTCTTGAGGTGAATATGCAGAATATAATTAAAAACAACAAAGCTTTTATAAATACCTTGTTAGTTATTGCCGTACCAGTTATCATTCAAAATGCCATAAGCATTGGACTTAACATGATTGACACGGTAATGGTCAGCAGCCTGGGCGAAAATGCAATATCGGCAGTTGGCTTGGCAAACAGAATCTATTTTATTTTTACAACTATTTGCTTCGGAATTTACAGCGGAGCATCCATATTCGTAGCACAGTATTGGGGAGCAAAGGATACCGAAAGCATTAAAAAGGTATTTGGTATTGACCTGATCATCGGCTCAGTGCTGGCCATTGTTTTCTCGGTTACTGTTTTTCTGTTCAGGGAGCAGCTGCTGAGGATATTTATCAATGAAGCAGATGTAATCCATCTCGGTAGCAAATACCTGAAAATTATAGCCGTATCTTACTTTTTCACTGCCGTTTCATTTGCATTCAGCTTTAACTGCAGAGCAATTCACAGGCTGAAGATGCCTACGGCAGTAAGTGCCGTGGCTCTGTGTGTAAACACATTTTTAAACTGGGTCCTGATTTCAGGTAATTTAGGCTTTGAGGCAATGGGGGTTGAAGGCGCAGCTATTGCTACTCTGATTGCAAGAGTCGTGGAATTTATAGCTCTAATATATTTTATTTACAGAGATAAGGGTCATCCATTAGCAGGAACCTTCGCCGAGTTAACATCCTGGGATTTTTCAATGCTGAAAAAGGTAATGAGTACATCTGTTCCTGTAATTCTTTCTGAAACAGCATGGTCCGTAGGCACTTCTGTTTATTACATTGCATATGGATTTATGGGCTCCTATGCAATTGCGGTTGTCCAGATTGCTTTTACAATCTCTGATTTCTTCATGACACTGTTCTTTGGTATAGGCAACGCCAGCGCAGTTATGATAGGAAATGAAATAGGTAAAAATGATGTAGATACTGCCATGAATTACAGCAAAAAATTTGTAAAGCTCACACTTGTATTAAGCATTGCGCTTTCATTTTTACTGTTTATATCAAGAAATGCAATAATTAAGTTCTTCAATTTGGAGCCCGAAACAAGTGTGTATCTGAGCAAGACATTAGCAGTATATTCACTGTACTTTACTCCTAAAATGTTCACATACATGTTTATATGTGGAATATTGAGAGCAGGAGGAGATACGAGATTCTGCATGTTCCTTGATATGGTTACAATCTGGCTCATGGGAGTTCCTCTTTCATTTTTCTCCGTGTTGGTGCTTCATCTTCCTATACATCTTGTAATTGCTGTTGTATTCAGTGAAGAAATAATAAAGATGGTAATAATTTTAAAAAGATATAAGAGTAGAAAGTGGCTTAACAATTTAATTATGGATTAGGCCGCTCAATCTGATTTATATATCGGAGGTACTATGAGACATATATTTATAATTAATCCTGTTGCAGGCGGAGGAAAAGCACAGAAAGAAATAGCAGATGCCGTGCACTCCCTGCTGAAGGATGGAAGCACAGATTATGAGATTTATTTTACTAAATTCAAGGGTGATGCGGAAAATTTTATAAAGGCAAGATACTCCGAGCACGTACCAAGCGTATTTTATGCATGCGGCGGAGACGGAACACTTCACGAGGTAGTAAATGCCGCGTGTGGATTGGATAACATAAGTATCGGTATAATCCCCTGCGGCTCAGGAAATGATTTCGTTAAAAATCTTGACGGTTACAGCAATTTCCAAAGTATACAATCACAGATTGACGGTCAAAGCATAGATTTGGACCTTATAAAAATAAACAACAAGTATGCGGTATCTGTATGCAATATAGGCCTGGATGCTGACGCCGCCTTCAACATGCATAAATTTAAAAAACTGCCATTCGTATCAGGTTCCGGCAGATACTATTTATCTGTGCTTTATTGTCTCTTGAGCAAACTTGGAAAAGATTTAGAAGTAGTAATTAATGAAAATGAAATACTGAGGGGTTCATTTTTGCTTGGAGTTATGGCAAATGGTCACTCATACGGAGGAGGCTACAAATGTGCTCCTCTTGCCTCAGTGAACGACGGAATAATGGACCTGTGCTTTGTGGATAAGCTATCACGCTTTAAGATTATGAGCGTTATAGGAAGCTACAAAAAAGGTACACATTTAATCAATCCTAAGGTGAACAAATACATATCATATTTCAAATGCCGCCATGTTAAAATGACAGGCAAAGAGCAGTTAAATGTGTGCATTGACGGTGAAGGCTACACCTATGATGAAGTGGATGTATCCGTGGCAAAAGGCGCATTGAAATTCTGGATGCCGAAGGGCACTGAAATTCAGCAAGTTAAAGAGCTGTCGCAATAATTGCGGCAGCTCTCTTTTCGTTTCAGATTTAATTAATCCATAGACAATCTATCGGCTAACCCTCTGTTTTTCATTATATAGTCCACTACCGTCGTTCCTGCTATTGTTACCACAACAAATTCACCTATGGCAACATATATTGCATTCATTAAAAACGGTGTATTGAATAAATATGTGAGCTCAACACCAACTATCAGTGCATTTGATATAACCGGTCCCAGAGATGCAATATATAATGATTTTTTGCTGTATCCCATGATCTTTCTGACCGCAATAATAAACACTATTGCCGCAAATGTGGCAAATGAACCTGCCACAACATCTATTATTCCCAATGGACTTGGGGCGTTTGCCAACACGCATCCCAATATTAAGCCTAGCGCATATCTCGGCTCTATAAATGCAAAAAGCACTAATATTTCCGATATTCTGAACTGCAGCTGCTCATAGCCCATCCATGCAAAAGCATAGGTCAGCGCTGCATATGCGGCAGCAATTAATGATGTTCGCGTTATAAATTGTACCTTATTTTTTTTCATTAAAAAAACTCCTTTTAAATTAATTCTCGGAGTCACTAAAAAAATCTTGATTTTTAAAGTGGGTGCCAAGAAAACACTGTAATATATTAAGTTAAATATCTATTCGAACTCTATTTGACTAGTCCAATTATACGATATAATTATTTGCTTTTCAAGCACCATTTTTTGGTGCAATAAAATTTTTCTTTCCTTTATCTGTAGAAAACATAACTTCATGTGTGTATATAAGAAATAAGAGTCAAACACAACCATTTATAGTGGCAGGTAACATCTCTCATCCTGTTATTATTAGATTTATTTAGCATTTACATTTCACAAAGATATGAAAACCCATCAATCTAAATTGATATGTTTAGTTTTTACCTTACGTATTTAGAATACAAGCATAAAAATCCAAAACCTAGCTCGACAGACGAAATATCTTATTTTTGTCATTTAATGATATTGCAGGTATATGAAAGAGTTTTATTATTGTTTATAAACAGTTTTAACAATGGAGTTGTCGTGTTATTCGGCATCAGCCGCATACCATTTGGCTTGAGAATTATACATACTGGCATATAGCCCGCCGTCTTCCATCAATTGTTCGTGGGTGCCGATGGCGTCAATCTGCCCCTTATCAAGAACTACTATTCTGTCGGCAATTTTAGTAGAGCCTAAGCGATGGGTTACAATTACGGCTATTTTGTCGGATGCAATGTCAATAAACTTACGGTAAAGCTTACTTTCCTCAATCGGATCAATGGCCGAGGTCGGCTCGTCTAGAACAATCAAATCACTGCCGCGATAGAGACCGCGCGCTAATGAAATCCGCTGCCATTCGCCTCCGGACAGGTCTATACCGTCAAATTCGCGAGCAAGCATAGTTTCCAGGCCGTGCTCATATCGCCCGTTCATTTGTAAATCCGCTTGTTCTAAAACCTTATTTACTTTTTCATTCTTAAGCTCAGAATCCAGATCAGAAATAGTCACATTATTTATAAGCGGCATTTTATATTTTTGAAATTTCTGAAACACGCCGGAAATTTTGGCATAAAGGCTCGCAGGAGCAATACCGTCAAGATTTTCACCGCCGACCAAAATCTCTCCCTTTGTAGGCGGCAATATGCCGGTCAAAAGTCGGACGAGGGTTGTTTTTCCCGCACCGTTCTCGCCCACTAAAGCTAGCGTTTCACCAGGCTTAATATCTAAGGTTATATTACTAAGTGCGTCCTTTTCCGTATTGGGGTAGCAAAAAGACACATTGCGCAACGATATACCTTGTCGGTAGTCAAGCTCTTTTTCCGTTCCGTCATGCTCCGGCAAATTAAGAAATTTTACATAGCTCTTAATTGAGCCCATATTCTCCATCAAATTAGAAAGATAGTAGCTTAAGGCGTGCTCCAGCTCCCCAAATATTTGATTCATAGAGGCAAATACCGCTGCAAAGGCGCCTACGGATATATAACCGTCCATAAGCGAGCTAAACAATAAATATAATACGCCAAAGAAGCCGGACAAAGTGAGTAAACGCAGTCCCGCATCCACAATCCCTGTTTTTTTATCCGCTTGCCAGCGTTTAAAGTTAAAAAGAGCGAGAGTATCCGAATATAGCCTATTGCAAAAACTAAACAGCCCTAATATGCGGGTTTCTTTAAAATACTCCCGATGATAAATAGTTTTTTGATAATAGTCGAGCTTGCGTTCAAGAGGGGCCGCTTCATCCACAAAACGGCTGAAAACCCGGCCTTTTACCAATTGGGATATCAATAATGGAATAAAAATAAAAAGCAGCGACAATAACAAAAGCGGTCTCAAAGAATACAAGTAAAAGCTGATGGCTAAAATATAAGGGCCGTAAAAAAGCAATAAGGATGAAACCGAGCTGTATAAAATCGTGGCGCTGTCGGCACCCTCCTTGGCTTTTGTAATACAATCCAGCATTTCGGCGTCCTCAAAGTCAATCGCCTTAAGCCGCGCTGTTTTAGCGTGGATTTGCCTGTCAAGCACGCCTTTAACCGTAACCTTAATCGGCTGGCTGATTATAAATGTACTCAGGTTAATAACTTGGCTCATTATCTGCACGCCAATGGTTATCAATACAATATTTATTACCTCATGATACGAGGCGCTGCCCTGAACAGCATTTTTTACCGTATCAAAAAGGTTTTGC
>DAMAEI010000096.1:0-5980 GCA_031997345.1 Sedimentibacter sp.
GGTGGATGATGCGGCATTTATGAGAATGATGATTAAGGATACGCTGAAAAAGAACGGTTATGAAAATTTGCTTGAGAGTCCTGACGGAGAGATAGCTGTTCAGATGTATAAGGCGGAAAAACCTGATCTGGTTATAATGGACATTACAATGCCAAATAAAAATGGACTTGAGGCTCTGAAGGAAATAAAGGAAATGGACCCAAACGCCAAAATTGTAATGTGCTCAGCAATGGGACAGGAGTCAATGGTTGTAGAAGCAATAAGAAGCGGCGCAAAGGACTTCATTGTAAAGCCATTTAAGGCTGACAGAGTGCTTAAAACAGTTCAAGGTATACTTGGATAGGGGCTGATTAGAATAAAGGATATTTTATCGCTTATACTTTCGATTGCAGGTATAGCCATTGTGCTGGTTTTAACTTATTACAGCACAAGATGGCTTTCGACAAAGACCAATTTAACATTAAGGTCAAAATACATTAGCATTGTGGACAGAATAATGCTTGGACAAAATAACTTTCTTGCCATTGCTGAGATAGACAGAAAGTTTTATCTGCTGGGCATCACTGAAAAGGGCATAAATATTTTAAAGGAACTAGATAATTTTAAGCCTGTTGAAGGTGAGCCTTTGAAAAGGCAGGCAGATTTCAGCAAGATGCTGGACAAGTTTTTGAAAAAATAACCTTGTGAGAACAGAGATGATTAAATACTTAAAAAAATATAAATTGATAACAATTGTGATTTTAATGATGTTTGCCAGGGTAAAGACAGCGTATGGCGGAGTCATAAATATGGACATAAACGGAAATGCCGCAGAAACAGTGGAGATTTTAGTTCTTCTGACTGTTATGACGTTGCTGCCGTCTATATTGATAATGATGACATCATTCACAAGAATAATCATAGTGCTGTCATTTTTAAAAAACGCCATGGGACTCCAGCAGACGCCTCCAAACCAGGTTTTAGTGGGAATTGCATTGCTTCTGACACTGTTTGTAATGTCTCCGGTAATTGATGAAATAAATACTACGGCATATGAGCCGTATAAAAATGAAGAGATAACACAGCAGGAATTTTATGATAAGGCATCGCGGCCGCTGAAGGTGTGGATGCTTAAGCAGACGGGAAAAAGCGAGCTTCAGATGTTTACGGACATGGCAAACAGTGAGGAAATAAATAGTGCCGAGAATGTTGGAGAGCTTCCTATAACAGTAATAATACCATCCTTCATAACCAGCGAGCTGAAAAGGGCATTTATAATAGGATTTTTGCTATACATACCGTTTTTGGTTATTGATATGATAGTTTCCAGTGTGCTTATGTCAATGGGAATGATGATGCTGCCGCCCGTAATGATTTCAATGCCGTTCAAGATACTGCTGTTTGTCATTGTGGACGGATGGTCGCTGCTGTTTAAGACGCTAGTTACAACCTTTAATTTTTAACCACAGGAGAAAAGCATGAGCATTTCACTTACAATGGAGATAATGCAGGCTGCCGCCGCCACGGCGATCAAGATTGGAGCGCCGATTTTGATTGTAAGCTTGATAATCGGACTGGTAATAGCAGTATTTCAGGCAGCAACTCAAATACATGAACAGACGCTGACATTCGTTCCGAAGCTTTTTGTTACGGCAATAATACTTATAATGGCGGGACCATGGATGATGGAAGTAATGGCTGATTTCACATACTACATATTTGAGCTGATGCTTACGGTTCATTGACGGAGGTTGTATGGAACTTTCGGGAGATTTAACATATTTTTTATTAATATTGGCAAGAATGAGCGGTTGTGTGTTTTTTAACCAGATATTCGGAAGAGGAAATCTTCCTATGTCACTTAGAATGGGCATAAGCTTGTTTTTAACTATAACTGTGTATGGCATGCTGCCGCCTCAGGGAGATATGGTGGTGGGTTCAATTATAGAATATGCCGTGCTCATAGCCAAGGAATTATTTTTGGGTTACTTGATAGGCTACATTATAAGCCTGTTTTTTTCTACAGTTGTAATAAGTGGTGAAATACTTGATATGCAGGTGGGCATGTCAATGTCTAAGATATACGACCCACATAGCAATTTGTCAATGGGCATATCCGGAAGCTTCCTAAACACCATTCTTATTCTGGTGTTCTTCGGAGCAGACGGGCATCTTACGCTTATACATATAATTTTGGCGGGTCTTCTGCTGATAATGGTATTGGTACCTGTCTTTGCAACATTTATAGATAAAACAATCACATTGATGTTTGATACAATGAGAAGCAGCTTAAGTATGCTGGTGACATAGAGGGACATATGGCGGGCGAAGATAAAACCGAGAAGGCCTCCCCCAAGAAGCGGAAGGACGAAAGAAAAAAGGGAAATATTTTTCAAAGTAAAGATGTGGTAACCGTAGGAGTAATTGCGGTATCCTTTACCATACTCAACTTTTGGTCGTCACATATTTACAGATACACGTCGGATGTGCTGTACAAATATATTTCTCTTATTACTTCAACACACAGCATAACAGATGCATTTGTAGTTATGATATTTAAGGACATAACCTTTGCGGTCTTTGCCTCAGGCGGACTCCTGATGGCAGCGGTTATAATATCAACGGTGGTTTTTACAGGGGCACAGACGAGATTTTTGATTACGAGAGAAAATATAAAATTTAAGTTTTCAAAGTTGAATCCGCTGTCCGGTATAAAAAGGATGTTTTCGCTCCGTGCCGTTGTGGATGTGCTGAAAAACCTGATTAAAATAACAATATTGGGATATGTGATTTATTCGTCCATCATAGACAGGCTGCTGCAGGTGCCTAAGTTATCATCGGTAAGTCTGCTGTCAGGGGTCGAATTTATATCCTCCTCAATAATGGCAATTATAAAAAGTGTGATTATAGCCTTTGCGGCAATTTCGGCATTTGACTTCTTCTATTCATGGTGGGAATATGAGAAAAAGATCATGATGAGTAAGCAGGAAGTCAAGGAAGAGTATAAGCAGCTGGAGGGAAATCCTCAGATAAAGGGAAAAATCAAGGAAAAGCAGCGTGCTATGTCAATGTCGAGAATGATGCAGCAGGTTCCGAAGGCAGATGTAATAGTAAGAAACCCAACGCACTATGCTGTAGCCATTAAATATGATATTGAGAAAGACAGTGCACCTGTAGTTGTAGCCAAGGGAATGGATGAGCTTGCATTGCGTATAATCGGTAAGGCGGAAGAGTACAGCATCAGCATTGTTGAAAATGTTCCTCTTGCCAGAGCATTGTATGCCGGTGCGGAGCTAAACAGGGAAATACCGTTGGAATATTATGAACCGGTTGCAGAAATACTGGCATGGGTTTACAGGATTAAGAAAAAAGGATAACTATAATGAGAAGCATATTAAATAATTCTATTTCTCTATTTATAATTGCAGTAGTGCTTATGATAATAATTCCATTACCTCCGTTTATACTGGACTTGATGTTTATTATCAATATAGCGATTTCAATAATCATACTGCTAACAACTATGTACATAAAAGAGGCTCTTGAATTCTCTGTATTTCCGTCTCTTTTGCTAATAACCACGTTGTTCAGGCTTTCGCTGAACGTTTCTTCAACCAGGCTTATATTGACGAACGGGGGGGAAGCGGGAGCTGTAATAGCAACATTCGGTAATTTTGTTCTGCAAGGTAATGCAGTAGTCGGTTTTATAATATTTTTAATTATAGTCTTAGTACAGTTTATAGTAATTACTAAGGGTGCAGAAAGAATTGCGGAGGTTACCGCAAGATTTACGCTTGATGCAATGCCGGGTAAGCAAATGGCAATTGATGCCGACCTCAGCTCCGGTATTATTACAGAGCAAGAGGCGAAGAGAAGAAGAAATAACATTCAACGAGAAGCAGATTTCTATGGAGCTATGGATGGAGCCACAAAATTTGTTAAGGGTGATTCCATAATGTCCATTGTAATAACCGGCATAAACTTTGTTGGCGGTGTGATCATAGGAATGGTGCAGGGTGGAAGCACATTCACAGAGGTGCTCCAGACATATTCAATAGCAACCGTGGGAGACGGATTGGTTTCGCAGATACCTGCACTTCTTATATCTACGGCAACAAGCATGATAGTAACAAGGGCAGCATCTGAGTCAAGCCTCAATGTGGATTTGACAAATCAAATAAAATCACAGCCTCTGGTTCTGATAATATCGGGCATAGTAATTTTGTCAATGGCGGCGATTCCGGGGTTCCCCAAACCTCAGGTTGTTTCGCTTGCGGCTGTATTCATATTTTTAGGCAGCAGGCTGCTGAAAACAAATTCTGCATCAATTAACGCAGAACATGAGGACGAAGAAGTTCATGAGGCAAGAGGTGTCGAATCGGAAGATGATTATTTCAGAAATATTGATAATATATATGAGCTCATTCAGATAGACCCTATTGAAATGGAAGTGGGTTACAGCTTAATACCCTTGGTGGATGAATCCAGCGGCGGCAATTTTGTTGACAGGGTGGTGATGTTCAGACGGCAGTTCGCACAGGAAATGGGAATGGTTGTTCCGTCGGTTAGACTCAGGGATAACGGATATCTCAATCCAAACGAATATGTTATA
The DNA here is from genome assembly GCA_031997345.1 of Sedimentibacter sp. GTDB lineage: Bacteria > Bacillota > Clostridia > Tissierellales > Sedimentibacteraceae > Sedimentibacter. The sequence goes on from DAMAEI010000096.1 coordinate 4,592, forward strand.
AAGCTCAAGGGAGAAGAGGTTGCCAGAGGTGAAATATTGGTCGAATACTATCTTGCTCTGGACCCGGGCAGCTTAACCGGAGAGGTGGACGGAATTGAAACCATAGAACCTGCATACGGAATTCCAAGCAAATGGATTACGAAGGATAAGAAGGAAATTGCTGAAATATACGGTTATACGGTAATTGATCCGCTGTCGGTGCTCATAACGCACCTGTCGGAAATTATCAGGGTCCATGCTCATGAATTGCTGTCTAGACAGGATTTGAACCAGCTTCTGGCAAATATTAAGAAAAGCAATGAACTTCTTGTGGATGAGGTTGTGCCTTCCATATTGTCACATGGTAACCTTCAGAAAATACTGGGTAACCTCTTGCGTGAAGGCATACCCATAAAGGATTTGGACACAATTCTTGAAACAATAAGCGATTACGGGACATCGGTGAAGGATACAGAAATGCTTACGGAATATGTGCGTCAGGCATTGAAGAGGACTATTACACACAAATGGTCGGAAGGGGGCCAGATAAGAGTTATCACACTGAGCACTGATGTTGAGAAGCTTATAATCAATGCAATAAGCAAGACGGATAAATCCTCTTATTTATCAATTGATCCTGAACTTATGCAAAAATTAGTGGGACAGCTTATAGAACAGATAAATAGGCTCAAAAGCGAAATAAGCATACCCATAATACTCACATCGCCATTTGTGAGGGGGTATTTCAGAAAGCTACTGGATCAGTTTTATCCAAAGGCGGTGGTGCTGTCCTTCAATGAAATTGACAATTCTGTTCAGATACAGGCATTAGGAAATATAGGAATTTAGATGAAAGAGTGATGCATATGATTTTAACTGATGAAAAAGTTATAAATGAAGAATATTTGTGGGAGCAGTATTATGCCACCAGGGACATTAACATCAGGAATATAATAATTGAAAGGTACAGCTACTTAGTAAAGATAATAGCTCTTAAGCTCAGGGGCATATACCAGCAGTATGGTGATGTGGAGGATATTGTCAATGAGGGAATTATAGCGCTTATTGATGTCATAGAAAAATATGATATTACAAGGAATACTAAGTTTGAAACATATGCTTCAATACGAATAAGGGGCTCAATAATTGATTATGTAAGAAAACAGGACTGGATACCGCGGAAGGTAAAAAATGATTTCAAGGTTGTAAAGGAAGCAAGTGATGAGCTTTCAAACAAATTAGGCCGTGTACCCAGCGACACTGAGATATCCGCACATCTCAATATGGATATCAAGGAATACTATCAGATAGTCAACAATGCTTACGGTACAAGCATGATATCCTTTGAGGAGCTGCTAGGGGAAGCAAATCTTCACGAGAAGGAAATAAGCAGTGGCTATGAACCTCCGG
>DAMAEI010000096.1:5990-9491 GCA_031997345.1 Sedimentibacter sp.
GAGCAGGAGCTTGAATCAAAGGAATTATATAAAACACTGATGGACAGTGTGGAAAATCTCAATGAAAAAGAAAAGCTCGTAATCTCTCTTTATTATAAGGAGGAATTAAAGCTTAAAGAAATAGCTGACATTATGAGCATAAGCAATTCAAGAGTTTCTCAAATACATACATCTGCGCTGCAGAAGCTGGAAAAGAACGTAAGGGACTATTTAAACGATAACGTCGAAAATAAAAAGAAGAAGAGGTGATAATATGTCGAGAGGTTTTTATGCTTTAACTTCAGGTATGCTGACACAGCAGAGAAAAATTGATATTTCAGGAAACAACATCGCAAATATGAATACAGCGGGATATAAAAGAGAGCAGGTAGTTACAACAAGCTTTGGAAGCCTGTTTTTGAGCAAGTACAAGCAGAATGGAATACACGAGGAGACTGAACCGTTAAATAATGTTTCAGTTATCAGGACAGCCCTGGAAAATTACACGGTGCATTCTCAAGGGACGCTGGAGGAAACAGGAAATATAACAGACTTTGCCATTATAGGAGCTGGCTTCTTTGCGGTGGACAACAATGGGCAGCTGCTTTACACGAGAAACGGAAGCTTCAATATCGATGAGGAAGGATACCTGATGCTTGAGGGAGCAGGAAGAGTGCAGGGTGAGTTCGGCGAAATTTATGTGGGAAGCGACAAATTCAGTTTTTCGGAAGACGGCGGCATAAGAATTGAAGATGAAGAAGTTGATAAAATCGCTGTATATGACTTTGAAGACTATAATTCACTCAATAAATATGGGGAAGGTTTATTTATATCAGATGCTGAACCTGAACTTCTAGATTATCCTGTCATAGTAAATAAAACAATTGAAAGATCCAATATAAATATTACAGAAGAATTAACCGCCTTGATTTCATCTCAAAGAGCGCTTCAAACAGCAGCTCAGGCACTGAAGATATATGACATGACAGATGATAAGGCAGTGAGCGAAATCAGTAAAATAGTATAACGGAGGAGCATATGATTAAGGCGTATTATACTGCAACAAACGGAGCAACAGCAAACCAGAGCTATATGGATATTATTTCAAACAACATGGCCAACGTGCAGACAGAAGGGTTTAAGAAAACAAAGGATGAATTTTCCGATCTGCTGTATACGAATATAAGAGGGGCAGAGGGAGCAAATACAGAGCTTAAATCAGGGAGCGGTTCCAAGATAAATAAGGCAGATGTTATATTTACCCAGGGAACCCCGGTTAGAACAGAAAGAAACACAGATTATGCTATTATGGGAGAAGGTTTCTTTGCTGTGCAATTTGAGGATGAAATCATGTTTACCCGTGGAGGAGCTTTCCAGTCTACGTATCTTGATGATGAGAAATATCTCACATACCAGGGAGGATATGTTCTGAATAAAGACGAAGAGCCGATCATAATTGGAAGTGACGAAGATACGGAGCCGGGTATATTCGGATTTGAAAACAACGGTGACCTAGCTCAGGCAGGAAATAACTTGTTCAGAATTGCCAATGAGGATGCCGAATATGCTCTTTTGGAAAACACGAGTGCAGCACAGGGATTTATTGAAGCTTCAAATGTGGAAATCTCGGAAGAGGTGGTTAAACTTATTCAGGTACAGAAGGCTTTTCAACTTAATTCAACAGTAATTAAAACAGCAGATGAAATCGAACAGACCATAAATACATTAAGAGGATAATTTCAGATAGGAAAGGATGCCTATGAATAACTTAAACAGTACTAAAAATTCAGATGTTTTAAGAGAAGACACCCAGACTATTCAGGAAGAATTACTAAAATATAAAATCAGTCATCTGGTTTCTGCAAATAAACTGAAGGTGTATATAAGGATAGAAATGCTTGATAAACAGGCAGAAGTAAACTGTGAAGATATATTCACTTATTTGAGTGAGCAAAACATCACCTATGGTATAATGAGAGATGAAATAATAAGCTATTGCAGTAGAAAAGAATATTCCAAGGAACTGATTGCCGCAATAGGCGTTGCACCCGTAGACGGAAAGGATGCGCAGCTTATATATGACTTTGATATTTCCGGTGAAAACAGGTTTGATGAAGACGAAGATGGCACAATTAATTTCAGAAATCTAAACAATGTCAAAAACGTTACGAAAAATGAAATTTTGTGCCGCATAATACCTCCGGAAGATGGAAAAGATGGTAAAGATGTTTATGGAGGGACTGTAAACTACAGGAGAGGAAATAATGTTTCATTCAATTATGGAAACAACACATATATTTCCGAAGACGGTTTTAAACTACTGGCAGCAACAGATGGGTGTGTTGAATTTAAAAACAGCAAGGTTTTTGTAGAAAGTGTATACAAGGTAAACAATGTGGACAATTCTACAGGAAACATTGATTTTATTGGAAGTGTAGTTATTAATGGCGATGTGAAAGAGGGTTTTTCCGTTAAAGCCAAAGGCGATATTAAAATAAAGGGAATGGTTGAAGGTGCGTATATACAGTCCGGCGGAGAAGTTATAATCAGCAAGGGCATGAACGGTATGGGTAAGGGAAAAATCTGTGCAATTGGTAATATCACCAGCAAATATATAGAAAACTCGTTTATTGAAACCGATAGCTCTGTGTTTGCCGAGGCACTGATAAACAGCGACGTGATGGCAGGAGATTCAATAATACTCAAGGGCGCTACCGCTGCCATAATTGGAGGCACAAGCAGGGCTGATAATTTAATATATGCAAAGACAATCGGAGGAAAGACAAATCCCGAGACCAACATTGTACTTAACCTTGATAGGTACGAGGATGAACAAAGACTTCTTGATGTTAAAAGGAAAATGAATGCCAGATTTGAAAAGGACCTAGCGGTTAAGATCGGTGAAATGAAGGAATTAGATGACAAGATGGATCTGATAACGAACTCGTTCCTGGATGAAGAAAATAAAAGCTCTGTGAAAAGGCAGATTATGCTTATGAAAATCAAGGTGGGCAATGAGATATCTGACATTAAGCAGCAGATGACAGATGTGGTTGCAACAGATAACATTGCTGATCATAAAATAATCTGTAAGGGAGTAATGTATCCAAATACCAGGCTGACAATAGGCTGGATGAAATACAGGATAAGAGAGGACTTGAACTTCACCAAGATTTACAATGACGGCAACGATATTACGTTTGTGCCTCTTAACCCGGCAGATATAGATATATAAAATAATATAAAACATATAATGGGGGCAATACATTGGAGTTAAATGAAATTCACATAGATGTTCTTAAGGAAATAGGAAATATAGGAGCAGGTAATGCAGCAACGTCTCTTTCTCAAATGCTTTCAAAGAGAATAGACATGAACGTGCCTGAAGTAAGTCTGCTCAACTACGATGATATAATAGGTTCCATAGGCGGAGCGGAAAATGTTGTTGTGGGAATTTTGGTGGGATTTGCAGGAGAAATTGACGGAATAATATTGTTCCTTCTGAAAAAGGAGTTTGTGCAT
>DAMAEI010000097.1:0-3030 GCA_031997345.1 Sedimentibacter sp.
TCAGCAGTGAATTAATTGACAAAGTTGAAACTGCAGGCATTTTTACAGTAACTGTTTTCAACTCTGAAGAAAAACCCACGAAAATATTAAGCAATAAGTTTGTAAAACCAAGTGCATTTGGATTAGATATAGATTTTGAAAAAATAGGATTAAAAGAGCGCGTTTTCTATCCTGTAATGAAGAAGATTCTCGAAGAGAACGGTTCACATGAGGATATTGAAAAAGCAATAATTGATAACATAAAGCAGCTTTCTCCGAGACATATAATTGTTGAAGATATGGTTGCATCGGCTAACTACCAGTTTGGACTGTTCAAGGGCTTAGGCGATACAGATGATATAGACCACCTGGGAAACAGGAGATTAAGGTCAGTAGGAGAGCTTCTTCAGAACCAGGTAAGAGTTGGATTGTCCAGGATGGAAAGAGTTGTAAGAGAGAGAATGACCATTCAAGATGTCGATGTGGTAACGCCTCAGGTGCTTATAAACATAAGGCCTGTTTCAGCGGCTATCAAAGAATTCTTTGGCTCGTCACAGTTGTCACAGTTCATGGACCAGACGAACCCGCTTGCTGAGCTTACACATAAGAGAAGAATGTCAGCTCTTGGACCGGGAGGTTTGTCAAGAGACAGGGCAAGCTTCGAGGTAAGAGACGTTCACCATTCTCATTACGGCAGAATGTGCCCTATAGAAACTCCTGAAGGCCCTAACATCGGTTTGATCACATCTCTTGCAACTTATGCAAGAATCAACGATTACGGCTTCCTTGAGGCTCCGTACAGAAGAGTCAACAAGGAGACGGGACAGGTAACGGAGATAATAGACTACCTGACGGCAGACGTGGAAGATACCAAAATAATCGCACAGTCAAACGAGCCTTTGAACGAAGACGGAACATTTGAACACAGCCGTGTTGTTGTTCGAGGTATTGACGGTATAAACGAAATTGTATCAAGAGATAAGGTTGACTATATGGAGGTTTCTCCTAAGCAGGTAATATCAATTGGTACAGGAATGATTCCGTTCCTTGAAAACGACGACGCCAACCGTGCTCTGATGGGTGCGAACATGCAGAGACAGGCAGTGCCGCTGCTCATCACAGAAGCTCCTGTAATAGGAACAGGTCTGGAATACAAGGCAGCAAAGGACTCAGGCGCTGTTATAGTTGCTGAGCATGACGGTGTTGCATTGTCGGTAACTGCATCAGAAATATTGATTAAGAGAAGCGATAACGGAATGATTGACAAATATCCGCTTTTGAAGTTTAAGAGATCAAACAGCGGTACTTGTGTAAATCAAAGACCTATAGTATATAAAGGCGATGAAATAAAAAGAGGGCAGATTATTGCTGACGGCCCTTCAACAGATAACGGCGACATGGCAATCGGAAAGAACCTGCTCATAGGTTTCATGACATGGGAAGGCTACAACTACGAGGATGCTATGTTGCTTAACGAAAAGCTTGTTATGGAGGACGTGCTCACATCTGTTCATATTGAAGAATACGAATCAGAAGCAAGGGACACTAAGCTTGGGCCTGAAGAAATAACAAGAGACATACCTAACGTTGGGGATGATTCTCTTAAGGATCTGGACGAAAGAGGAATTATAAGAATTGGAGCGGAAGTTGATTCCGGAGATATTCTTGTAGGAAAGGTAACTCCAAAGGGAGAGACAGAGCTTACGGCGGAAGAAAGACTTTTGAGGGCCATATTCGGAGAGAAGGCCAGAGAGGTAAGAGATACTTCGCTGAAGGTTCCTCACGGTGAAACAGGTATAATAGTTGACGTTAAGGTGTTTACAAGAGAAAATGGAGATGAGCTGAGTCCCGGAGTAAGCAAGATGGTGCGAGTGTACATTGCTACTAAGCGTAAAATAAACGTTGGGGACAAAATGTGCGGTCGTCACGGTAACAAGGGTGTTATTTCCCGTATTATGCCTGAGGAAGATATGCCGTTCCTTCCTGATGGTACACCTCTGCAGGTTGTTTTGAACCCGCTGGGGGTTCCTTCACGTATGAACATCGGTCAGGTGCTGGAGGTCCACTTGGGTCTTGCGGCTAAGAAACTTAACTGGAATGTTGCGACACCTGTTTTTGACGGAGCTATCGAGGATGATATATGGGATGCTCTTGAAATGGCAGGATATCCGCGAAGCGGAAAAATTGAGCTCAGAGACGGACGTTCAGGAGCATATTTCGACGGACCTGTAACAGTTGGATACATGTACATGCTGAAGCTCCACCACTTGGTTGACGACAAGATACATGCCCGTTCAACAGGACCTTATTCACTTGTAACTCAGCAGCCGCTGGGTGGAAAGGCTCAGTTCGGAGGACAGAGATTCGGAGAGATGGAGGTTTGGGCATTGGAGGCATATGGTGCGGCTCATACGCTGCAGGAGATACTGACCGTTAAATCAGACGACGTTAACGGAAGGGTTAAAACATATGAAGCCATTGTCAAAGGTGAAAATATACCTGAACCGGGAATCCCTGAATCATTCAAGGTGCTTGTAAAAGAACTTCAGAGTTTGGCGCTGGATATCAAGATTATCACAGACGATCAAGCTGAGGTTGAAATAGTAGACACGCTGGATGTTGAAGAAGATGTGGCAGTTGACGGAGAAAACCTCGGAGACATGAGATATGTTGAAGAAGAAGGAATCAATGAAGACAACATGCAGATTGAATCTGAAGAATCAGAAGACATTGAAGACGTTGATGAGATTGACATCTTTGAGCAGGATATCGACTTAGATGAAGATTTCGGCAGTGATGACTTTTAAATACAAGGACCGGTTGTAAAAAAATTATAATGAAGGGAGCAACTCCTTGATAGATTACAATAATTTCGAATCAATAAGAATCGCCTTGGCCTCTCCGGACAAAATAAGACAGTGGTCAAGAGGGGAAGTAAAAAAACCTGAAACAATAAATTACCGTACATTGAAGCCCGAGAAGGATGGTTTGTTCTGCGAAAAGATATTCGGACCAACCAAGGACTGGGAATGTCATTGTGGTAAATATAAG
>DAMAEI010000097.1:3040-4210 GCA_031997345.1 Sedimentibacter sp.
GAGTTAGAGTCAAGGGGGTTGTTTGTGACCGCTGCGGAGTAGAGGTTACAAAGGCTAAGGTAAGAAGAGAGAGAATGGGCCACATAGAGCTTGCTGCTCCTGTGTCTCATATCTGGTATTTCAAAGGAATACCGTCAAGACTTGGACTTATTCTTGACATGTCCCCAAGGGCTCTGGAAAAGGTGTTGTATTTCGCACAATATATTGTTACTGAGGCAGGTGATACATCGCTTTCCGAGAAACAACTCTTAAGCGAAATGGAGTACAGAGAGTACAAGGATCATTACAAAAATGCATTTAAGGCTGAAATGGGAGCGGAAGCGATCAAGAAGCTTTTGGAAAAAATCGATCTTGAAAAAGAATCTGTTGAGCTGAAAAGCCAGCTGAGAGACAGCAAGGGACAGAAGAAAATCAGAATTACCAGAAGGCTTGAGGTTATTGAAGCATTCAGAGTTTCAGGAAACAGACCTGAATGGATGATTCTTGATGTTGTTCCTGTAATACCTCCTGAGCTGAGACCGATGGTACAGTTGGACGGAGGCCGCTTTGCAACATCAGACTTAAACGACCTGTACAGAAGAGTTATAAACAGAAACAACCGATTGAAGAGACTCCTTGATTTAGGAGCTCCGGATATTATAGTAAGAAATGAAAAAAGAATGCTTCAGGAAGCTGTAGATGCTTTAATAGACAACGGCAGAAGAGGAAGACCCGTAACGGGTCCCGGAAACAGACCTTTGAAATCTCTTTCTGATATGCTCAAGGGTAAGCAGGGACGTTTCAGACAGAACCTGTTGGGAAAAAGAGTTGACTACTCAGGTCGTTCAGTTATAGTTGTAGGTCCTGAGCTTAAATTCAACCAGTGCGGTCTGCCGAAGAAAATGGCTCTGGAGCTGTTCAAGCCTTTCGTTATGAAGAAGCTTGTTGAAAACGGAAGTGCACACAATATTAAGAGTGCAAAGAAAAAGGTTGAAAAGGTTGATACTGCAGTATGGGACGTATTGGATGAAATAATAAAGGACCACACTGTAATGCTTAACCGTGCCCCTACTCTTCACAGACTGGGTATTCAGTCATTTGAACCCGTGCTTGTTGAAGGAAAGGCTATAAAGCTTCACCCGCTGGTATGTACGGCATACAATGCGGACTTTGACGGCGACCAGATGGCGG
>DAMAEI010000097.1:4220-5107 GCA_031997345.1 Sedimentibacter sp.
GACGCTGGAAGCCCAGCTCGAAGCGCGTGCGTTGATGATGTCTACTAACAACATACTGGCTCCGAAGGGTGGAAGACCTATTACCACTCCTACACAGGACATGGTTCTGGGAAGCTACTACATGACTCTTGAAATAGAAAACTCCAAGGGACATGGAATGGTGTTCAAGGATTACGATGAAATGATGATGGCGTATTTCAATAAAGAGGTTGATCTTCATGCCAAAGTTAAAATAAGAAGGACCGTTGACAACGAAACAAGGCTGGTTGAAAGCACAGTTGGAAGATTCATATTCAATGAAGATATTCCTCAGGACTTAGGCTTTGTTGACAGAGAAAAGGATAAGTTCTCACTTGAAATTGACAAGACAGTAACTAAGAAGCAGCTTGAAGAGGCTGTATACAGATGCTTCAGAAAATATGGAAACTCAAAGACTGCAGATGTATTGGACGGAATTAAATCCAAGGGTTACCAGTATTCAACAAAGGGAGCAATAACCATAAGCGTAAGCGATATAACAGTTCCCGATGAAAAGAAAGAGCTTATTGAAAAAGCCGAGAAACAAGTTATCGAATATGAAAAGAAATACAGAAGAGGTCTGATGACCGATGATGAAAGATATGAGAATGTAATTAAGATATGGAACCAGACTACGGAGGATGTTACCGAAGCTCTGATGAACAACCTGAATCCGCTGAACAGCATCTACATTATGTCGGTTTCAGGAGCCCGTGGAGGCCGTAACCAGATTAAACAGCTGGCAGGTATGCGTGGACTTATGGCCAGTGCAACCGGTAAGACTGTTGAAGTTCCGGTTAAGTCAAACTTCCGTGAAGGACTTACAGTTCTTGAATTCTTCCTTTCGGCAACAGGTGCACGTAAAGGTT
>DAMAEI010000097.1:5121-9302 GCA_031997345.1 Sedimentibacter sp.
AGAACGGCAGACTCAGGTTACCTTACAAGAAGACTTGTTGACGTAAGTCAGGATGTTATTGTAAGAGAGGTAGACTGCGGTACTACAGATGGTATCGAGGTTGAATCCTTCATTGACGGCAAGGAAGTAATTGAGGAAATGAGCGAAAGATGCGCAGACAGATTTGCCTCCGATGATGTGTTACATCCGGAAACAGGCGAAGTTATGGTTAAATCCGGAGGGTTTATTTCCGAAGTAACAGCGCGCAAAATTCAAGATTCAGGTATAAATACAGTAAAGGTAAGATCTGTTCTCACATGCAAGACACCTCACGGCGTTTGTGCAAAATGCTACGGAACGAACCTTGCCACAGGTAAGCTTGTGACTGTTGGCGAAGCAGTAGGTATAATTGCTGCCCAGTCAATAGGTGAACCCGGTACACAGCTTACAATGCGTACGTTCCATACGGGAGGTATAGCAGCTGCAAGTGCCATCACTCAGGGTTTGCCGCGTATCGAAGAGCTTTTTGAGGCAAGAAAGCCGAAGGGCCAGGCAATAATTTCAGAAATTCCAGGAAAGGTAACCGTGACGGAGAAAATCCACAAAAGAGAGGTTACGGTTACAAACAACGACAGTATGGAAAGCAAGACTTACCTGATTCCGTACGGTTCCAAGATATTGGTTTCAGAAGGAGAATATATTGAAGCCGGAGATAAGATTACCGACGGCTCCATAAATCCTCATGACATAATGAGCATCAAGGGAATGAAGGCACTTGAATCATATATTCTCATGGAAGTACAGAGAGTTTACAGAATGCAGGGTGTTGATATCAGCGACAAGCACGTTGAGGTTATAATCAGGCAGATGGTAAACAAGGTGCGTATAGAGGATTCGAACGACACCACTCTTCTTTCGGGAAGTCTCGTATCAGGCTTTGAATTCAAGGAGCAAAATGACAAGGCCGTTGCAGAAGGCAAAGAGCCTGCAACGGGAGAGATTGCACTTTTAGGTATCACAAAGTCGTCTCTTGCTACAGATTCATTCCTTGCATCGGCATCCTTCCAGGAAACAACGAGAGTTCTTACCGATGCAGCAACAAAAGGCAAGGTTGACAACCTGTTAGGACTTAAAGAAAATGTTATAATAGGAAAATTGATACCCGCCGGAACAGGAATGAAGAAATACAGAAATATAGGCGTTACATCCAAGGATGTTGAATCTGAGGAAACAGAGGAAGCTGTTGGGGAATAACAATTAAAAAAAGTATTTGACATCTAAAAAATTAGATGGTAGAATACTTGAGTGTTTTAATCCTTATGTTAATAACAGATTGAATTATTATCTGGGGCAGCCGGAGACACGGCTGCCCGGATGATATTACAGTTAGCGATAAAGGGTGATTAAAATGGAAGATAACAACAAAATAGTAATTGGAAAGAAGCAGACTTTGAGAGCCTTGCAAAGAGACGAGGCCGAAAGGGTATATATATCAAAGGATGCTGATTTGCATGTTACAAGAGAAATCACTGATGTTTGCAGCGAAAAGGGTATTGAAGTAACATATTTCGATACAATGAAGGAGCTTGGAGCATCAGTGGGTATCAGCGTAAACGCAGCGGCGGCTGCCGTTTTAAAATAAACAAGTTGCAAGGAGGTGCACGAATGCCATCAATTAACCAGTTAGTGAGAAAAGGTAGAGAAAGAGTAACATATAAGTCTACTGCTCCAGCATTGAATGTAAGTTATAACACTCTTCAGAAGAAGATGAACGAAGCTCATTCACCTCAGAAAAGAGGAGTTTGTACTTCAGTTAAAACTGTAACACCTAAGAAACCGAACTCAGCATTAAGAAAAATTGCCAGAGTTAAGTTAACAACAGGCGTTGAAGTTTCAGCATACATTCCGGGAGTTGGTCACAACTTACAGGAACACAGTGTTGTTCTTATAAGAGGCGGAAGAGTTAAGGACTTACCAGGGGTTAGATATCACATTATCAGAGGTACCCTTGATACAGCTGGTGTTGCTAAGAGAAAGCAATCTAGATCCAAGTATGGAGCAAAAAGGGAAAAACAGAAAAAATAATTAGATGATATCCGGCACACTATGCAGGTTATGATGCATCGCGCCATAATATATATATAATGTTCCGTGTTTAGAATAAATTCAGATGCGGAAGGTTGTTACATTGATGTTTACAGTTAGCATATACATGCTTTAAATATAAACTGTTTCGGAAATGAATGCATTTTGTGCACAACGGCATATTATTGTCGAGTACCTGTGAATTAAATTATTATTAAGGAGGGAAGCAAAGTGCCAAGAAAAGGTCACATACCTAAGAGAGAAGTAATGGAAGATCCGATATACAGAGATAAGGTTGTTTCTAAATTAATCAACCAGCTTATGTATGACGGAAAAAAAGGTGTTGCTCAAACTATCGTGTATGATGCGTTTGACATTATTAAAGAAAAAACCGGTGAAGATCCGTTAGAGGTGTTCATCAAAGCCATGAACAATATCATGCCGGTTCTGGAAGTTAAAGCAAGAAGAGTAGGCGGAGCAACTTATCAGGTGCCTATTGAAGTAAGACCAGAAAGAAGACAGACTTTAGGCTTAAGATGGCTTGTTGGTTATTCTCGTAAAAGAGGAGAAAAAACCATGCGTGAAAAGCTTGCAAAAGAAATAATGGATGCAGCTAACAGCGTTGGAGCAAGTGTTAAGAAAAGAGAAGATACTCATAAGATGGCAGATGCCAATAAAGCATTTGCACACTTTAGATGGTAATAATCAAAGTAATGAAGTTTTATTCGCAGCGTGAAGGAGGGAAAAAATGAGAGAATATTCTTTAGAGAAAACAAGGAATATTGGTATAATGGCTCATATAGATGCTGGAAAGACCACCAGCACCGAAAGAATCTTGTACTATACCGGTAAAATCCATAAAGTAGGTGAGACTCACGAAGGTGCGGCTCAGATGGACTGGATGGAGCAAGAGCAGGAAAGAGGAATTACAATAACTTCAGCTGCAACTACCAGTAAATGGCAAGATGTAAGAATTAACATCATCGATACACCAGGTCACGTAGACTTTACAGTTGAAGTTGAAAGATCACTGAGAGTACTTGATGGTGCTGTAGCAATATTTGATGCGAAGATGGGGGTTGAACCTCAGTCAGAAACTGTCTGGAGACAGGCAGATAAATATGGAGTACCAAGAATCTGTTTTGTTAATAAAATGGATAAGTTAGGTGCAAACTTCTTTTATGCGGTAGGAACAATGCATGAAAGACTTAAAGCGAATGCTGTTCCCATTCAGTTGCCTATAGGCGCAGAAGATCAGTTCCATACTATTATTGACCTGGTTAAAATGAATGCCGTTAGGTATAACAAGGAAGACGGAACAGATGTTGAAGTTATCGAAATACCGGCTGACCACGTTGATCAGGCGAAGGAATACAGAGACAAATTAGTTGAAGCACTGGCAGATTATGATGAAGCTATAATGGAAAAATACTTGAACGGTGAAGATTTCACTGTTGAAGAGCTGAAAGCGGCAATCAGAAAATGCACAATTGCAAACGAAATAGTACCTGTACTTTGCGGAACAGCATACAAGCACAAGGGTGTAAGACTGTTGCTTGATGCGGTTGTTGATTACATGCCAAGTCCGTTGGATGTTCCTCAGATGAAGGGATTTGATCCTGATACAAATGAGGAAATCATAAGGGACGTATCTGACGAAGCGCCATTGGCAGCACTGGCATTTAAGATAATGACAGACCCATTCGTTGGCAAGCTGACTTTCTTCAGAGTTTACTCAGGAGTTATGGAGTCAGGTACCTATGTTCTTAACTCTACTAAGAACAAGAAGGAAAGAATCGGAAGAATTCTTCAGATGCATGCTAACAAGAGAGAAGAAATAGAAAACTCCTATACAGGAGATATAGACGCAGCAGTTGGCTTGAAGCTTACTACTACAGGCGACACGCTCTGCGATGTTGATCATCCGATAGTATTGGAATCAATGGACTTCCCCGAGCCGGTTATAGAGGTTGCAATTGAACCTAAGACTAAGGCAGGTCAGGATAAGATGGGAGTTGGACTTCAGAAGCTTGCTGAAGAAGACCCGACATTTAAGACATATACGAATCCTGACACGGGACAGACAATTATTGCAGGAATGGGTGAACTGCATTTGG
>DAMAEI010000098.1:0-9081 GCA_031997345.1 Sedimentibacter sp.
AGGTTCATACTACATTGAGGCAAGAACAAAGGAAATAGAAGAAAAAGCAATGGAGTACATCAGCAAAATCGACGAACTGGGCGGAGCGACAAGAGCAATTGACTTAGGATACATACAAAAGGAAATTTCCGATTCCGCATACAAATACCAGATGGAAATAGAATCACTTGACAGAATAGTTGTTGGAGTTAACAAATATCAGGTTAAGGAAGGAGCTCCTAAGGGACTTCTGAGAGTTGACCCTATAGTTGGCGAAATGCAGAAAAAGAAAATAGAAGACGCTAAGGCTCAGAGAAGCTCCGAAGCTGTGGCAGAAAAGCTTGAAGCTCTGAGAAATGCATGTCAGGGAACGGAAAATGTAATGCCGTATATTTTGGCAGCAGTGAAGGAATACGCCACATTGGGAGAAATATGCGGTGTTATGAGAGAAGTATTCGGAGAATATGAACAGGCAGTGTTGCTATAATATAGGAGGGATAGTATGAGACCAATAAGAGTATTAGTTGCCAAACCAGGGCTTGACGGACATGACAGAGGAGCCAAGGTTATTGCAAGAGCATTGAGAGATGCCGGAATGGAAGTTATATATACGGGATTAAGACAAACTCCTGAGCAGATAGTAGCAGCTGCCGTGCAGGAAGACGTGGATGTTGTGGGGCTCAGCATATTGTCGGGAGCTCACAATTATCTGTTCCCAAGAGTTGCGGAGCTCATGAATGAGCAGGGTGTAGATGACGTGCTTATAATCGGCGGAGGAGTTATTCCTGATGAAGATATACCTGGATTAAAAAATGCGGGAGTTGCAGAAATATTTACACCGGGAACTACAACGTCACAGATGATAGAATTCATAAAATCAAATTTAAAAAGAACCATATAACGAGTGGTTGATATGAGAGAATTAATTCAGCGTATGCTGACGGGAGATAAGAGGTCCTGTGCAAAGCTTATAACAGCGGTGGAAAACAATACGGAAGAAGCCGAAAAAATATTGGGAGAGCTTCACTCTTATACCGGGAGGGCGCATGTTATAGGTATTACCGGACCACCTGGAGCCGGAAAGAGCACATTGACAGATAAAATTGCCAAGGCTCTCGTGGACAGAGGCAAGAAGGTAGGCATTATTGCCATTGACCCAACCAGCCCCTACTCGGGAGGCTCGATTTTGGGAGATAGGATACGTATGCAGGACCTCGCCTTAAATCCAAATGTGTTCATAAGGAGCATGGGTACGAGAGGATATCTGGGGGGCCTTTCAAAATACACAAAAAATGCACTGAAAATCCTTGATGCGGCAGGATATGACTACATTATAATAGAAACCGTAGGTGTGGGGCAGTCTGAGGTTGATATTGTAAAAACTGCAGACACCATATTGATGGTAATGGTCCCGGGGCTTGGGGATGACATTCAGTCAATTAAAGCGGGAATCATGGAAATAGGAGACATATTTGCCATAAACAAAAGTGACCTGTTCGGAGCGGACAGAACCGCTACAGAAGTAAATATGATGCTTGATTTAAACGGTGTCATGGAAAGAAGGCCGCCTGTATTAAAGGTTATTGCATCAAAAAATGAAGGTGTTGATGCCTTGGTGGATGAAATAGACAGTCATATGGACTATCTCAAGTCAGGCGGTATGCTTGAGGAGAGACGAAGAAACAACCTGAAGCTTGAGGTTGTTGAGCTTATCGAAGCGGAGCTCAGAAAGATTGTGTTTTCATATGCGTCAATAGACAACAGGCTTGAAACCGAGGTTGGCAAAATACTGGGAAAAGAAAAGAATTTATATGAAGTCAGGGATGAATTCCTGGAAACAATAAGAAGTTAGCAAATCAAGAATTAACAAGAATTAAAAGGAGGCAGAAATGGTATTAAAAATTGACCACATAGGCATTGCGGTTAACAGCATAGAAGATTCACTTAAATTTTATGAAAATGTGCTTGGGCTTAAATCAGCCGGAACAGAAGTGGTTGCGGAGCAAAAAGTAAGAGTTGCATTCCTTCCAACAGGTGATTCGGAGGTTGAATTGCTTGAAGCAACAGAAGAGGACAGCCCAATTGCCAAATATATTGCTAAAAACGGCGAAGGTGTTCAGCACATTGCATACAGGGTTGAAAACATCGAGGCAGCTATTGCAGAAATGAAGGCACAGGGAATGAGAATGATTGACGAAACACCTCGTTACGGGGCAGGCGGAGCCAAGATAGCATTCTGCCATCCGAAAAGTACAGGCGGAGTTTTAGTGGAGCTTTGCCAGAGAGATTAAAAGCAACGGCAGACAGTATCACTGTCTGCCATCTTTTTCAAATTGCATATGCTGTACCGATTGGGAGCGTCTTACCCATGCGTTAAGCCTGATGTTAATACATGTACGTTTAAGCAAGTTGTGTTATTACAGCAGATTATAAATTCCAAGGGTTTTCAAATGCTCAAGCTTGGAATTCATTATGTTTTCCAAATCAAGGTCGAGAGCAGCACACATTGATGCAAGGTAAAATATCAGCTCTCCCATTTCCTCTTCTATTTTTTCTCTGCATTTAGGACATAGCATGCCTTCAACGTGAGTATCCATATCAAGCTTGTTTTCTTCAAGGGTTTTTCTGTCTGAAAATAACTGCTTTGTTGCATGTATTTCAATGCATCCACAATGAGTGGCAGACTTAAAAACTGCTCTGTTAAGCATTGATGTCTGTTCATCAAGCTTTGTAACGATATCCAAAATACTTTTATTTATAAACTGCAAATTTTCCGCTGTTTCTTGAAATTCACTGCAATTGCATGACATTATGGTCAACTCCTTCTATATATACTATATAATAAAATTATACTTAAAGACAAGCCGCTGTGTCAAATACTTTTGTACAATTATTTCTGTTCATACTGTAGCATAATTCTCAAGCAAAAGAATAAAATATAAAGAAGTATATATTGGGGGGATGTTCATGAAGAGAATTGTAACCATAGTTGCGATTGTTGTATTTATAGCCGCACTTTTGTTCTTTTTCAGATATTTCAAGGGAAAGGGCACCAAAAACGTGGGATTTGAAGTTGTCAATCCTGAAAGCATGCCAAAGCAGATTGCCGAAGTTTTGCCGAATTACAGGATGAAGGAAAAAGCCTTAGTGGCAAAAATTAACGATGAAATATATGTTGTTGTAACAAGAGGAGAGAAAAACACAGCAGGTTATGATGTTGAGATTGATAAGCTGACGCTGAATGAAGAAAACGGCGACAAGGTTCTGACGGTATATGCTAAATATACAGATCCGAAACCGGGAGACGTAACGGCACAAATACTTACATATCCCTTCACAATTGTCAAAACGGACATGAAGGAGCTGCCTCAAAGAGTTGTGCTGGAAAAGGAATATAAAAATTAACAACAGTTTAAAAAGTTTGTTGGGGCGGAATTACCGTCCCTCTTTTTATGCTTGCGCATTTACTGCCTCTTTCCCATTCTTCTTCACTGATACCAAGTATTTTTGAATTAGCCAAAAATAAACATTTCATTTTGTCAGAAAATAAAGTAAAATAAGATAATAATGGTTGTATTTTTGTCAAATGATGTTATATAATAATGTTAATTGGTAAGAGGTGGAACAGTGATAGAATTTAATAACGTGTCTAAAATTTATAAAAAAGAGTTTACGGCAGTTAAGAATATTAACTTAAAAATAGATGACGGCGAATTTTTGTTTATAGTTGGGAAGAGCGGTGCCGGAAAAAGTACGCTGATAAAGCTGCTTTTGAGGGAGATAATTTCCAGCGAAGGAATAATTACATACAATGAACAGGACATCGCCAAGATAAGGAAAAGAAATGTGTCGCAGTACAGAAGAAAAATTGGGTTCGTTTTTCAGGATTATAGGTTGCTTCCGAGAATGACTGTGTATGAGAATGTGGCGTTTGCAATGGAAATGATATGCTGCAACTCAAAGACAATCCGAAGAGAGGTTCCGCTGGTTCTCAGCATGGTGGGCTTAAGTGACAAGGCCAAGTACTATCCGGACGAGCTGTCAGGCGGTGAGCAGCAGAGGGTTGCAATAGCTCGCGCTGTTATTAACAAGCCTGAAACCATAATAGCGGACGAGCCTACGGGAAATCTTGACCCGGATACATCAAAGGAAATAATGAAAATCCTCACTGAAATAAACAAAAGAGGGACAACAGTCATAATGGCAACTCATGACGTCAATATTGTAAACAGCTATCAAAAGAGAGTCGTTGAGCTTAAAAGAGGTGTCATTATCAGAGATATCAAGGCAGGGGGATATGTTAATGAACCTAAAGAAGCTTAATTATATTTTCAAACAGGCGTTCAAAAGCGTCTGGAGAAACCGCATGATGGGTCTCGCATCAATCGGATCGGTGTCAGCGGTATTGATAATTCTGGGTTTTGTATTGGTAATAGTTCTAAATGTAAACAACATCGCAACAGTGACAAAGGAATCCTTTGATGAGATGGCAGTGTACCTTTACGATGATGTTGATGACAATCAGATTGAGGAACTGGAGAAATTATTTCGGCAAATCAATGGTGTAATGGGTATCGCCTTCCACACAAAGGAATATGCTCTCGAGAGACTGAGAGAGGACTGGGGTGAGGATGCATATCTGTTGGAGGGAGTTAGAAACAATTCTCTTCCCAATACATTCGTTGTACAGCTCAGAGATGTAAGCGATTCCGAATACGTGAAAAAGCAGATCGAAACATTTGAAAGTGTTGAAAAGGTGCAGTACCACAAGGATGCCATAAACAGCTTAATAAGAATAGCAGATTTCGTAAAGAAAATAGGAACGGGTATAATACTGCTTCTGCTGCTTATAAGCGTATTCATAATATCTAACACAATTAAAATCACTGTGCTCAACAGACACAAGGAAATAGAGCTCATGCAGTATATTGGAGCCACAAACGGATACGTCAGGGGACCGTTTATAATTGAAGGCATAATGCTGGGATTCATCGGCTCCGTACTGGCAATATTCATGATTTTCTTCGGATATAATTATATAATCAATTATATGGCAGGACGTTATGTTGCTCTGCTGTCCGGAATGTCGGGATACATGGTGGGCGTTGAAATGATAATTAATGACTTAGTAATTATATTTTTAACTATAGGAATCGGCATCGGTATTTTAGGAAGCTTGATTTCACTGAAAAAATTCTTAAGTGTATAGGAGAGGGATATGTTTAGAAAAAGTGTGGTCTTTATTCTGATTATTATGTCAGTCTTAAGTATTTTCCCCGTTGCTGCGGGTGGGAGCATTGCTGATTTACAGAATAAGCAAAAAAAGATTGTGAATCAGATAAAGGAAATACGTGAAAAAGCAGCTGCTCTCAAGGGGGAGCAAAAAAGTATACAGCAGGAAATAGATGCACTTGACGGTGAAATGCGTGCCCTGGGCCTGGAGGTTGAAAGCTACGAGCTCCAGAAGCAGGAAATAAACATGAAAATCGAAGAATCTAAACAGAAGATTCAGGAATTGACGGAAGAAATCGATAAAAATAACGAATTGCTGGAAAAAAGGCTGAGAGTTATGTACATGAATGGAACCGCCGGATATATTGAAATAATACTTAAGGCGGAAGATTTGGTAGACGCGCTCACAAGAATGGATATGATACAGCTGATTGTGGAGAGCGACGTGCAGCTTCTGAAAAGCATAAACGAGCAAAAAACAGAGGTTGAAGAGATGAAGGCTGAGCAGGAAGTCAAGAGGATGGAGCTTACCGCAGTAATAAATAATCTGAATGCAAAGCAAAATGAAGTGACTATCGCCTCTCGTTCAAAAGAAGTGTATATGTCCAGCCTGAAGAGTAACCTTGCCGAAATACAAAGGCAGGAAGCGGCTATGGAAGAACAGTCCAAGCAGATAGAAAAGGATATTTTGGCTGCACAGCGTGCTGTTGCATATGCCGGAGGGGAAATGGAATGGCCTGTTCCCGGAAATTACACACGTACATCTGAATTCGGAGGAAGAGCAGATCCTATAACCGGAGCGTGGTCAAGCCATGGCGGTACAGATATCAGGGCGCCGTACGGAGCACCGATTATTGCGGCAAACAGCGGTGTCGTAATATTTGCCGGATGGCACTACTCTTACGGAAACTATGTAATAATAGACCACGGCGGCGGAATAGCAACATTGTATGGCCACTGTTCAAAATTGCTGGTAAGTACAGGTCAGGAAGTCAGCAGAGGAGAAAAAATTGCTCTGGTGGGTTCAACAGGATACTCCACAGGGAACCACCTGCATTTTGAAGCAAGAATCAACGGAGTAAGAACGGATGCTATGAAGTATTACAAGAAGCAATAGTAGGGAATAACTAATAAAAAACAGTAAAAATTAAAACAATCAGGAAATAATTTCCTGATTGTTTTGCTATATAAGAACTCTTCTCTTTTTTTCGTCCATTAAATCATCTAACTCATCAGAGTTCATGGTTTCGTTTTTAATTAAATATTCTGCTATTTTCTTGACAGTTGCTTCGTTTTCCTTTATGAGAGACAGAGCGCAGTCATATGCATTTTTTGCTATTTCTGTGGCTTCGTCTTTTATGCTTTCCAAGTAATATTTAAAAAGCCTTTCGTCGATGCATGTATTCTTAGTGTTTTTTCCCATTCCGTAGCTGCATATCAGCTCATATATTATGTTTGTTGACTCCTTTATGTCGTTGGAGGCACCGGTTGAAATTTCACCGATAAATACCTCCTCCGAGGCTCTTCCTGCCAACAGCACGGTTATTTTGTCACACAGTTCCCTCTTTGTATAGAGAAATTTGTCCTCAACAGGAAACTTAAGCACATAGCCCAAGGCTTTGTCCCTAGGAATTATTGAAATTTTTTGAACCTTATCAATATTGAGTATTTTTGCCGCTACCGCATGACCGGCTTCATGAAATGCAACTATGCGCTTTTCTTTTTCAGAGACGGTGGAATTCTTTACTTCAAGACCTGCTGCTATCTTTTCTATGGCGAATTCGAAATTTTCTGCATTGATTTTCTTGCTTTTATCCTTGATTGCCTTCAGTGCGGCCTCATTTGCAATATTTGCCAGCTGCGCTCCCGAAAATCCATGTGTTTTTACGGCTATGTCCTTGAGCTGTACCTTTTATCCAAGGGCTTGTTTTTGGTATGCACCTCTAAAATTCTCAATCTTGAATGATAGTTTGGGTTGCCTACGTAAATTTTACGATCAAAACGCCCCGGTCTCAGGAGAGCATCATCCAGAAGGTCAATTCTGTTGGTGGCAGCTATTACAATTACATTATTTACGTTGTTGAAGCCGTCAAGCTCAATCAGCAGCTGATTAAGTGTCTGATCTTTTTCGTTGTTGCTCTCAGTATTCCTTTTAGCTCCAAGGGCATCTATCTCATCTATGAAAATTATGCTTGGAGATTCTTTTCTTGCTCTTTCAAAAATCATCCTTACTCTCTTTGCGCCCACGCCCACGTATTTTTCAACGAATTCAGAACCGCTTGAATATATGAAGGTCGCTTTTGCCTCACCTGCCACAGCCTTTGCAATTAATGTCTTGCCTGTTCCCGGCGGTCCATACAGCAATATCCCTCGGGGAACCTTAGCGTCCATTGATTTGTATTTTTCCTCATTATTCAAAAAATCAATGACATCCATCAAGTCTTCTTTAATTTCCTCCAGACCTGCCACATCATCAAAGCCTATCTGTATCTTAGGCTCTTCTGTTTTCTTCTTTTCAAAATATGATGTTGATCCGACACTTTCTTCATTTGATTCTTCCATAAACATGCTTGTGCTGTTACTTTCATTCCTTTTTCCAACCGCGGCAAGCAACTTTACTGCAATTACCGCATAAAAAAGTATGGGCACGAAAAATAGTATTGACAGCGGATATTTATTTGATATTATAATAATAATAATATTATATACGATAAAGGATGTTGCTAAATAAAAAAATTTGTTTTTCATTTTACCTCCTCAGACATTGATTATAATTTTGATAGATTTATCTTTACCATAACAGAAAAAGTTATAACATAATTAAAAAAATAATTGGTGACATTTATTGTTAGATTAGAGGTCTTTTCTTGACATACAAAAAAGAAAACCTTGCAATCATTTGGAGGATTTGATTGCAAGGTTATTTTCTCATTGAATACGGTGTATTCCTTTTTAATCCATAAGGAAGCTTGAAAGTGCAATTGATATTAACTTATCTTCAACTGAATCAGAACGAGATGTCATAACTAACGGAACTGTCGTACCAATAACAACCGAACCAATTCTTTTGTTAGCGAAGTACGTTATTGCTTTATG
Source organism: Sedimentibacter sp. (assembly GCA_031997345.1). Taxonomy (GTDB): domain Bacteria; phylum Bacillota; class Clostridia; order Tissierellales; family Sedimentibacteraceae; genus Sedimentibacter. The sequence goes on from DAMAEI010000098.1 coordinate 8,308, forward strand.
CAATACATTACCCATTCTAATATCCGAAACTAAGAGTATATCGGCATTACCTGCGACTTCACCTTTTATCCCTTTATGCATTGCTGATTCCATAGAAATTGCATTGTCTAAAGCAAAAGGACCATCTACTATGCAATTCTTTATTTGTCCTCGATCATTCATTTTACTAAGTATTGCTGCATCTATAGTTTCGGGCATTGCCGGATTGATTGTTTCTACTGCTGTTAAAACTGCCACTTTTGGACATTCGTATCCCATTTTCTTTGCCAAATAAACTGCATTTTGAAGTATTTGTTTTTTAGTCTCGAGATCAGGTGATATATTCATTGCACAGTCAGTTACAAAATTTAGTCCTGTTTGCGAGATATTATCTGTCACAGTTATTTGAGATATTAATTTATTTGAACGTAAGCCCTTTTCTTTATCTAAAACGGCTTTCATAAAAGTTGATGTCGCTAACAATCCCTTCATAGGCATATCAGCTATACCCTTTTTTACCAATTCTACAGTCTTTATGGCACATAGACTTTCGTTATCGGCATCAATTATTTCTACATCCAAAAGGTCATAATTACCCTCTTTAATCATATTTGTAATAACTTCTTTATTTCCAACAAAAATAAAGTTGGCTAAATTTTTCTTTATTGCAATATCTGCTACCTGAAGTATATCATTATCAGCAGCTTGAGCAACTGCTATGATTTTTTTAGGGCGATTGGATACTATACATAGTGCATCATCTAATGATTTAATCATAAAAAGTCTCCTTTAATA
>DAMAEI010000099.1:0-240 GCA_031997345.1 Sedimentibacter sp.
TAGGAGAATATTACAAGAATAAATAAGCGCATATAAAAAGAGGAAAAGCATGCGCTTTTCCTCTTTTTATTCATAAATCATCATTTATTCAGCTGAATATTCTGAATCTGTATCAATTGCTATAGTGTTAGAAGCTCCGTCCCAGGCAACGCCGAAGTTGAAAGTCTGACCAAGGTCACGAAGTTTAAAATAATTATTACCGTCAATTGTGTACGCTGTAAGTGTTACAAGCTCTCCGTC
>DAMAEI010000099.1:250-3079 GCA_031997345.1 Sedimentibacter sp.
CGTCCAAATAGATTTGAGCTGTATTCAGAGTTGCAGCCTTATTTCCGCTTGCGCTTACTTCTGCAAGCTCACCACCTACAACTGTATATTCCTTGCCTGATAACAAATTTATAGCATTTTTATCGCCGTCCCATGAAACATCGAACTGCTTGCCGCTTCCGCTGATTACCTTAGCTATGTCACGAAGCTTGAAATAATTGTTGTCGTTGATTGAATAAGCGTTGAAAGAAACCTGCTCACCGTTAACAGTTACTTTTGAAGCTGTAGGAGTAGCTGTTACGGATTTATCTATCGGTTTTTCTTCTGGCTCACCTGCTTCTTTATTTTGCAGCAGTTCCTTCAATCCAGGGAATGCATGACCATATATTTTTCCCGTGGACAAATATGTGTCAATATCTGACTGCGTCAGAACAAGCATCCAGCTTCTGTTTGTTGCAAAATATCCTGAATCTTCAGGAGTAGTTTGGAATGCTGCTTCTAATTTACACACCCCTGCCATTTCGCTGTCAAAAGTATATGTTACAGTTCCATTATCTATGGATACTCCCTCTTCATGGTATTCTTCGCCATTTATCATAAGTATTTTGGATTCTTCGCTGTATCCATAAGCTGACCAGAATGCATACATCCATCCGCCGTTAGGGAAATCAGCCATATTATTTATTTTCGTAGAAAACACCTGTTTACCTGATTCAGGTGCCAGTACAACAGACAGAGAATACTCTTCTCCTCCAAATGATACCTTCAATTCATCATAGTAATTATTCATTTCCGTTGTTGCGTCAAGCTTGCTGCCATCATCAAATTCTACTGTTTCTGAATTTTCATAGTTCTTTGGCATTACAGCCGCAAATGCATTTCCGCAGAATAAAACTGCAGACATCAATACAGCAGATACCTTTAAAATGGTTTTCTTCATTTCGTCTTCCTCCAAAATGTGATATTATTATGATTCTATCCGCATAGTTCGCAATCTAAAACATGAAATTGGTACTTACAGTTTTCGGAACGCTTAAATGCAGATAGCTTCTGGGAATAGCAAAATTTTCCCGAATTATACATCGGCATATTATATAAAAAATAAACCTTTAATTTAACACTTACCATATTTTACATCTAAGAATTTAATCGCAGTCCAAGACAAACAGGACCTACAGAAGTCTTAATGCAAAAATCATTATTAATACTATATTCACCGGCATCATCAGATAATTTCAACACTGGAGGAAGTATGTCGCAGTTAATGTCTGTTTCAGCAAGCAGATTCAGTACATTCCCGCTGATTATGTTGGCAATTTCAGAAATAGCCGAAGTAACAAATTCATCCACACTGTCTATTTCCATACCGCTCATTATTGTTACCATGCTAAGAGACGTGTCACTTGGAAACTTGTAAATAATCTCCCCCTTAAGGTCGCCCACAACACCGATGGAAATGTTAAGAGTATCATCAAACTTAAAACTTTCCGCTGGGCTTTCTGCAATATCTGAGAGATCAAGCATTAAATGAAATACATTGCGCGTAGCCTCTAAAAATGGAGTATAAATATTATGACTCATTTGCATTCGCCTCCTTTTTAATAGCATAAGCAGCAATGCGCTGATCCTCTGATACTACATGATTAATCAGCCAGCTAAGGAGTTTTCCCGCAAACTGCTGAATAAGCTCCTCGCTGTGTCCGCTCTTATCATATTCGTCAGAAACCTTCAAAACATAGCTCACCATGTCATCATGCATCTGTTTGTGTTTTTCATATCCCGGATATCCTATTTTCTGCTGGTACTCCTCTTCATCACGGAAGTGTTCTACTACATACACCTTCATAAATTCAAGAGTTTCATTTACACCCTGCAGCTTATTTTCCCATGGTCCTGACGCTCGAAGCACCTGCATAAATGCATCAACACGCTTGAACAGCTCACTGTGTTGATCATCAATCACCGAAACTCCTAACTGGTATTTCTCTTTCCAAAGCATACTATTCTGTCCTTTCATTTATCTTTGCGCAACTTGCACTAATTCAATATATCGTCAGCACAACAAAAAAATAAACCCTTTTACAATAAAAAGTAGCTAATTAACACAAAAAAACAAAGCAAATAATGTACTTTCACTATTTGCCCTGTTATAAAAATTAAATATTATGTATTTCAGTTTCTTTCAGTCTGAATTTTGAAATAAGTTCTCCTAAGATATTGGCTTGTCCTGAAAGCTCCTGGCTGGCTGCAGCACTTTCTTCGGCAGTTGCAGCATTTGTTTGTACGACTGCAGATATCTGTTCCACCCCCTGATTAACCTGCACAATGGCATCTGCCTGCTCCTGAGAAGCAATCGCAATCTTGTTGATGAATGATATTGCCTCATTAGTATCTCTTTCACTTTCACCAAGGGACTGTGATGTGGTTACAGCCATTTTGCTTCCGTTTTGCACTGCAGAAAGAGTTTCCTCTATTAATGCGGTGGTATTTCTCGCCGCTTCTGCAGATTTTCCAGCGAGATTCCTCACTTCATCAGCGACAACGGCAAAGCCTTTTCCAGCTGAGCCTGCACGCGCTGCTTCTACTGCAGCATTTAATGCAAGTATATTTGTCTGGAACGCTATATCATCAATAACCTTGATAATTTTTGAAATTTCAGAGGACTTCAAAGCTATTTGATTCATTGCCGAAACCATATCTTCCATGTGCTCATTGCTATTTTTCAGCTCATTTCCGGCAAATTCCGCCTTGTTCTGTGCTGTCTTTGCATGTTCTGCGTTTTGTTTAACTTGGTCTGTAAGCTCCGCAATTGATGCGGATAATTCCTCAATGGCGCTTGATTGCTCTGTA
>DAMAEI010000099.1:3089-8968 GCA_031997345.1 Sedimentibacter sp.
TGAGAAAGTGCCTGCGCTCCGTTTGCCACTTGTCCGGCACCGCTGTCAACCTGAGCGGCTGATGAATCAATCTGCATTAATGTATAATTCAGGTTTTCAAGCATTGCCTGAAGATTATCCTTAATTTTTTTGAATTGTCCTGTGTATTCTCTGTGAAGCTCTATAGTCAGGTCCCCATGAGCAACACTTAGCAATACATCTGAAATTTCATCTATATAGCCTTGATAATTTAAAAGCTTGTCAATAGTCAGATGAAATGCCTTTGCAAGATGTCCTATCTCGTCTTTGGATTCTACCAGAAGCTCTGTATCGAAATTTCCGTCAGCAATTTGCTGTGCAACTGTAGTAATCCTCTTAATTGGTTTTGCAATGGCACCGCTTATGAAATATGTCACCGCCGCAGCTATCAATAAAACTGCTGCGCACAGTGTGAGCAACACCTTTGCAAGTTGTGCCGTATCCTGCAATATTTCATTTTTTTCTACTGTCAGAGCAATTATCCACGGAGTATTTTCAATAGGTGCATATCCCATTATTTTATCTACATTGTTATATGTATATTCTCCGCTACCCAACCTGCGCTCGGTCATCTTAAGTGTTAAGTCACCCAATTGCTTAAGGGCATCATCTGTTTTTGCATTTTCTATATCATTATCCTGCATCAATACAAGATCAGTATTTTTGTGTGCTACAGTGACACCTTCATTATTGATGATATAGCCGTACCCTGTGTTTTTGTAGGTAACCAGCTTGCTCATCTCACTTAATTCCAAACCGTCCATTCTGCCGTAAAGAACACCTGTTATTTTACCGTCTGCCCTGACCGGTGCTGCAAATACTATGGTAGGCTTTCCGTCAAGCTTGCTGAAAATAACATCTGATGATGCCTTTTCTCCGTTAATTGCTTTCTGGAAAAATTCACGGTCTGAAACATCATTTTTTTCCTTGCTTTTATTTAAAATAGTTGCCTTTCCGCTTTTATCTGCAAGACCAAATTGCACATAACCGGAACGTTCTGCTTCATTTTCACAAAAAGCAATTTTTTGTTCTATGGGAACCGACTCATCCGAAATAATTGAATTTTGTGCAAGAGCATCTACATATTTTAGTTCAGCACTAATTCTTGAGGCAATATATTTCGCTTCTGTCTGAACCGTCAATTCCAAAGCTCCATAAGCATCTTTTAATGAATTTTTCCTTACAATGCTGAGCGTTATACCTCCAATTGCTGCTGTTACAACGAGTATAACAAGTGTGAATATTGATATTAATCTCAATTTAATGGATTTCATGAAAATACCTCCTAATATATTTCCCGCCATTTTAAATCATCCCAATGAGCCTTTCATGATTCCCATAAAAAAATCTGCTTTTATAAATTCCTCCAGTCCTTTAAAAATAAGCATTATTACTATATATTATATATCGGATTAAAAATTAAAAATAAAATACACATGGCATAATTATTTTTGATTTTCTACCTCATAAAAATATATATATTTATAAAAAAATTGACTGCATAGCAATCAATTTCTTTATAAATATATATATATATGCGGTCGGGGGGATTTGAACCCCCACGAATATACATTCGCTAGCCCCTCAAGCTAGTGCGTCTGCCGTTCCGCCACGACCGCGAACTGCTTTATCATTATATGTGATGTACAGGCATTTGTAAAGAGTTTTTTTACATGCAAATTATGGAATATATTGATTAAATCTCATCACCTATGCCGATTTCGTTTTCATAAATAAAACTTAATGAAAGCAGGCGGTACACAGTCTCATCACAATTGGCATACCGCCTTTTTCCGTTTATATTATCGACTTATTGAACTGTTAAATATTGTCCGCTGACATATCCGTCTGTTCCGTTGTAATTTATTCTGTACCAATCCCCTACCTGCTCCATTATGTTTACAACAGCTCCGTTTGGTGCCATTCCTATGACAGGCGCATCTGTTGAAGGTCCATTTCTTATGTTTAAATACCCGCTGGCCAATGTAACCCTTCCGGTTCTTCCGGTTGGCGTAGGTTGACCGGTAGACGGCTGCCCTGGTATCTGTCCGGCTGTGCTGAAATATTCATTGATTGAATCAGCCAATGTTCTCCCGATCAGGTCAATATTATTTTCTATCCACATCGCATCATCGTAGTTGTCGTGATAAGCAACCTCAATCAATACCGAAGGTGCCGTGGTTCTTGCCACCTCACCCAGGGATGTAGTTGGCACTGTCCTCACCAAATCAGGCAAGGGATATATTTGTTTAAAGTTTTCGGACATTATATCTGCCATTCTTTGACCGCTTGAACTTCCGGGATAATAAAAAATTATTACTCCCCTGTTTCTTCCTTCCTGACCCGGCCCTGAAGCATTTGAATGTATTGCAACATGAAAATCAACATTTTTTGAATTTGAATCCCTCAATGATGAACCTGCCGTCATATCCGGTGTATTTCTGTAATAGCTTATGCCAAACTGCTCTAAATAAGGAATCATGGCATCCGTAATCAAGTTCATAAAGTACTCTTCACTTCCGCTACCAGTTACATACTGATTGTATTCCTGTGTTGATGGACTTAAATATACTGTAGGCATATAAACCTCCGTTCTTACTTTTGTTCTATTCCAGTTTATGCACTCCGTATTAATACTGTTCTTATTTTCTTTACTTATCAATTATAAGTTTACGGCATATACTGTTAGCGGGGGGATGTAATGCTGGACTTTATAAAGGAATATATTCTTATTATTATATTTATAGCCTGTGTGTTGGTGGTGGTATTTTCTGTGTAGGACATTAATCACAAAAAGGGCAAGCCGTGGTTTCCCACGGCTTGAGGCAAAAAATTTAAGAGGCATTTATAAATTCTCATTTACAAATGTACTTCTATTATAACCTATATTTGAATTTTTTCAATATTTTTTTTACAAAATAAGCTTTTTAAGCATGATTTTTTTATCATTGAAAAAATATACGGCTGCATTTCATTAAACTGCCATAAGAAAAGTCAAAAAAACATTATTTCCTTTTATATTTAATTAGATTAAACTTCCTTTTTATATTTTTTTCTATCAGAGAACGGTTTTCTTCCAGTATTCCTTTCAATGCCATAACAATAAGTAAAAAATAAAGATAATTTCCCTGAATATGTATGATTGTAAGAAAGCATGTTATGAAAAACGTGTTTGTCATTATCATATATCGACATACGGTCTTCATATCTAAAAATATTTCCATCACAGACCTGCAGATATTTCCTCCGTCAAGTGGAACCACCGGCACCATGTTGATAATTGCAAGCAATGCATTGGCGTCGGCAAATCTTGAGTACCCTGCAATTTTAAATATTACATACAAGCATAAATTAACAGCAGGGCCGGCAAAAAATAAAACCAGCTTGCTTATAAATCCTATGTTTTCCAGATCAGCATTGAGATTAAATCCAAAGGGAGTAATTTTAACCTTATCTAACTTTATGTTCAAAATAAAAGCGGCAATCAAATGTGCCGCTTCATGGACTGCAAGAGCGATTATTATAAACATTACCCATCATTCATTCATATCGAATAGCTTGGAAGGATTCATAGACTCACCGTTTTCCCAGACCTCTATATGGAGCAGCATGTTTTCGGTATTCAGAGTTCCTATGATATCGCCGCCGGAAATTTTATCACCTTCATCTACAAAGGCTTCCGCAATTTTCCCATAAACAAACAATTTTCCGTCATTTTCAACTATTATATAGTTCAACAGCTTTTCGTTGCTTCCTACCTTTGCCACCTTTCCGTCGGAAACAGACCGTATTGACTGAGTATTTGAGATTATACCCAAGCCGTGATTGTAATATGAAGATTCTCCTGTTTTATTTAAGCCATACTCCTGATATATCTTACCGCTAACAGGGGCGACATATTCGGATTTCTTATCTGCCAGTATTTTGCCTTTTATTCCGGCAAAAAACTCTTTCATGGAAAGCTTCGCTTCATCAGTCTTGATACTTTCACTCATTTTTACATCCGCCGCGTTTAAAAAGTGTTTGGAAAAATCATTATTCAGCTGCTTGGTTACAATTACTGCAGCCACAAGCAATATACTGAAAATAATTTGAAATACTAATTTTTTATTAAATTGATCTTTTCTTTTTATTTTTAATTTTTTTTTTGTTATCTTATTCATATCTCCACCCCCTCCATACATATTATTAAAATGTTACAAGCTTTATTACAAAATATATGTCCTTATAAATATTTATTTTCCGGACACACATAAACATTTCTTCCTTTATGATAATTATGCCCCTTATATTTTAAAGCTCTATTGTAATAACATAGAAAAGTTACAAAATTATGTGGAGTTATAGCAGTAAATATAATATAATTTTTAATAACGATAAAAATTATATAAAGCAAATTTATATAACCTAACAGAACAATAATCAGATCTTGAAATGGAGAATTTATTATGGATACGAATATGCTAGAAATACTGCCTTTAGAAAAAACAGATGCGGCGTGTATCGTTAAGTGGAATGAAAACAAAACAGCTGACTTTTTACTTCAATGGGCAGGTATTGGTTACGAATACCCTCTTTCTGAAAAGCAAATCATCGATAGAATTGAATCTGAGACTTCATCAGGCTGTAGACTGTATAAAATAATCATTGATAACGATATGATAGGAACCATTGAACTCATGAAGATAGACACAGAGGCTAAAACGGCTAAAATCGGAAGATTTTTGCTAAATTCCGAGTTAACCGGTAAGGGTTACGGTTCTGAAGCTTTAAAAAAATTCGTTTCTATTGCCTTTAACCATTTTCACCTAAAAAAGGTATGGTTGTCCGTATTCGATTTCAATAAACCTGCAATAAGATGCTACGAAAAAGTAGGCTTTAAGTCCGTAAATCAGAAAGTTCGTGCAAATGGATGGACAGTAATAAATATGGAAATTGTAAATCCCGGAATATAATTAAGATAATAGTAAAAGCAGTATTCGACATTAGCGTGCCGAATACTGCTTTAGTAAATATATTCTTATTTTAATAGCATTTAGAATTTAACAAGTAAATTTGTAAGCAATGTGACTATTGGAATTGCAATAATTGTTCTTTCAAGGAAAACAATGAATAAATGTTTTACATTTACAGGAACCCTTGATTTTAATACTATCAGTCCAACTTCCGTCATGTAGATAATTTGTAATAATGATACTGCTCCCATTATAAACCTTGTTCGCTCAATCGGAAAATTTGCTAACATTAAAGGCGGTATATACATATCAGCAAAACCTACTAGGGCTGTCGGCGCAATTTCTTTGGCCCCCTCTATTCCCATCAAGTTTATGTACCAGCCAAATGGAATTGATATAATATCAAAAACCGGTGTAAATTCTACCAAAATCAACACTATGGTTCCCCACGCCATAACAATTGGAATCAAATCCAAGAACATGCTGGAATATACAAGAAGTCCTGATTTTCCTACATCCATCAATGTTGATTCCTTAGCTCTATGCCCGGCTAAGTTAAGACCCCATTTAACCTTGGAAATGCCTTCAGGTATTTCTTCATCAATTTGCTTTCCCGCGATTTCATCATAAGTGTCAGGAAGTTTTGACAGGGGCGGAATTCGAGGTAAAATCATGGCTAGAACAATACCACCCAAAAGGCTTATCAAATAGAACACGGTAAATTTACTATCCACACCAATAAGCTTAGCAATTACGAAACAGAATGGTATAGATACAAAAGAAAAGTTCATGGAAATTGTCGCTGCTTCTCTGGCACTGTAATATCCTGTCTCATATTGGCGCGTAGTCAGGATTGCAGCGGCATTAGATGCTCCAAGCCATGAGGTCATCAAATCAATGGCAGAA
>DAMAEI010000100.1:0-7186 GCA_031997345.1 Sedimentibacter sp.
ATTATTACAAATTATCTACATGACGGAAGTTGGTCTGATAGTATTAAAATCGAGAGTTCCGGTAAATGTTAGACATTTATTCCTTGTTTTCCTTGAAAGAACAATTATTGCAATTCCTCTGGTAACATTGCTCACAAATTTACTAGTTACTTTCTAAAATCGCCGTCTCATCCACCAAAGTATTAGCTAAAATCAGGGTATTATTCCTTAAAATCTAAGGAGTAATACCCTGAACTTATATTTATGTCTTTATTTTTTGTTATGCAATTGATCCTTCACAAGCACTGGCTAAATTTTGTTTCAATACTCTTAGTTCCTCTTTCAGCCCTTCTGGGAGAGTATCTCCTATTTTACCATAAAACGCCCCAATACTATCAATATCCTCAAGCCATGATTCCACATCTATTGTCAACAGCCCTCTGAGCACATCTTCAGAAACATCCAGATCTTCCGTATTTATATCTTCCGCTTTTGGAATAAACCCTATTAACGACTCCTCTGCGCCCACTCCTTCTTCACATCTTTTTATAATCCATTCAAGAACTCTGAAGTTTTCTCCGTATCCCGGCCACAGGAAGTCACCCTTGTCATTTGTTCTGAACCAGTTCACATGGAATATTTTCGGCGGATTGCCCGCCTTTTTGCCCATGTTGAGCCAATGCCCAAAATATTCTCCCATATTGTATCCACAGAACGGAAGCATTGCCATAGGATCTCTTCTCACCACACCAACTTTCCCTGCTGCTGCCGCAGTGGTTTCCGATGCCAGAGACGAACCTACAAACACTCCGTGCTGCCAGCTTCTTGATTGGTAAACAAGCGGAGCTGTCTTAGCTCTTCTTCCTCCGAATATTATTGCAGAGATAGGTACCCCTTCTGGTGATTCCCAATCCTTGGATATGCAGGGGCAATTTTTTGCAGGAGCTGTAAATCTTGAATTAGGATGCGCTCCTTTTTCTTCTGATGTTTTGCCGTTCCATGAATTTCCCTGCCAGTCCAATGCATTCTCCGGCGGATTACTATCAAATTTTTCCCACCATACCGTATCGTCATCTAAGTTGTAAGCCACATTCGTAAATATTGTATCTTTCTTTGTTGACATCATTGCATTATAATTTGATTTATCGTTTGTTCCCGGAGCAACTCCGAAGAAACCTGCTTCAGGGTTAATAGCCCAAAGTCTTCCGTCTTCCTTTATTTTCAGCCATGCAATGTCATCTCCAACAGTCCATACCTTGTATCCCTTTTTCCTGTATATCTCAGGCGGTATAAGCATGGCAAGATTTGTTTTTCCGCATGCCGAAGGGAATGCTGCAGCTACATACTTAACCTCGCCCTGAGGGTTCTCTATTCCTAAAATAAGCATATGCTCCGCCAGCCATCCTTGCTTCCATCCCTGATAAGAAGCAATACGAAGAGCAAAGCATTTTTTGCCTAAAAGCACGTTTCCGCCGTAAGCAGAGTTGCAGGACCATATTGTATTGTCCTCCGGAAAATGGAAAATGAATCTCTTTTCAATATCAAGAGTGCATTTTCCGTGAATACCTCTTACAAAATCATTTGAATCTCCAAGAACATCCAGAACCTTCTTGCCTATCCTTGTCATTATATTCATGTTCAGCACTACGTATATAGAATCCGTAACCTCAAATCCTATCTTTGAAAAAGGTGATCCCACAGGTCCCATAGAATAAGGTATTATGTACATCGTCCTTCCCGACATTGCATTTTCAAAAATCTGTCTTCCAAGCTCATATGCTTCCTCAGGACTCTTCCAGTTGTTTGTGGGACCGGCGTCATTTCTGTCAGTTGTACAGATATATGTTTTATCCTCCATACGTGCCACATCATCTTTTTGTGAACGGTGATAATAGCATCCCGGATACTTCTCCTGATTAAGAGACTTTAATTCCCCTGTGCTGCACGCCTCTTCCCTGAGCATGCTGAGTTGTTCCTCACTTCCGTCAATCCAAACAACATTTGCCGGTTTTGTCATGGATACAACCTCATCTATCCATTTTAAAACATGTGAATTTGAAGTTAAGCTTTGCATTATTACACTCCTATAATAGTTATATGTGTTATATTATTTCGTGGATTTTGAAAAATGTGTTACATTATTCTACAGCTAGAGTTATTATATATTGCCTTTATATTACTTTCAATACCCATTATTTTTTTCTTTATTTTTAATCTTTTCAATTATTTTTCCTAAATATATTAAGCCAAGTGTATTTTAACCTAAAATAATAAATCTGCATATTTTTACAAAAATGACATATTAAATATTTCTTTCAGTGTATCGAGCTTTTTAATGTCATACTTTTGCTTGTTGGCTGAATAACACTATACAACTGACCTCATCCTGGCAGCGCCACAATAATTTATACATATACAACGCAAAAATGAATAATATGTCTAAAGACTATTTAATGGGAGGAATTTTGATGGGCTTTTATATAAGAGTTGAACCGGACGTTAATATTTATGTCGAAGACCTTAATTCGGGTGGCGACAAAACCATAGTATTTCTGCACGGCTGGCCAGGCAGCCACGAACTGTTTGAATATCAGTTTGACGTTCTTCCGCGCAACGGCTACAGATGCGTCGGAATAGACCAAAGAGGATTCGGAAAGTCTGATAAGCCATGGTCGGGATATAATTACAACCGCCTGTCCGATGATGTAAGATATGTGGTCGAATCAATGAACCTCAGAAATTTTGTCCTTGCAGGGCACTCCACAGGAGGAGCCATTGCAATAAAATACATGTCCCGGCACAGCGGATACGGCGTATCAAAGCTTGCGCTTTTTGCGGCTGCTGCTCCCAGTCTTATAAAGCTTCCCAACTTTCCTTACGGGATTGATAAGTCGACGGTGACGGACATTATTAACGGCACATATAACGATCGTCCAAACATGCTCTATAATTTCGGGGAAATTTTTTTCTTTCAATACATAACTCAGCCTTTTTCACAATGGTTTTTGAAATTGGGGCTGCAGGCAGCGGGATGGGCAACTGCCGCAGTTGCCAACATGTGGATACGAGAGCAGTTGTTTGGCGATCTGGAAACTATAAACGTTCCAACACTGATTATCCATGGTATCCACGACAAGGTCGTTCCATTTGAGCTGGGAGAAATACAGAGCAAAAGCATCAGGAATTCAACACTCCTTCCATTCCAATACAGCGGTCACGGCTCTTTTTACGATGAAAGAGACAAATTCAACGCAGAACTGATGAACTTTATTGAAAAATATTAATCTTATAAGAGGAAATGCAAGATTGTTGTTTTAAAAAAGCCCTATGCTTGTTATATAAAGCATAAGGCTTTTATTTATCTTTATTATTCAGTGCCTTTCCTTTTGAGCAACATATATGTTATAAACATACTTACAAATGGACAAACGTAGCAAAGTACGGCATAAGGAGCATATTGAGCAGCCGATATACCCATTATGGGCTTAATCAGAAACGAATTTATATTCCATGGCATCAGAGGAGCAACAATTATTCCTGTATCGGAAATTGTTCTGGTCAGCACAGATAAATCCAATTCCATCTCCCTGTATTTGTTCTTCAGCACTTTTATGGGCAGAATAATTCCAGCTGTCTGGTCGCACGTTGCCACCGTAAGCAGAGTGCTGACAATTCCCGTTCTGGCAATCAGTGACATCTTCGTATTAATTCCGCCAATCAGCTTCTCCATAAGAGGCATCAAAATATTTCCCTTTTCAAAAAGCTGCACGAGCACTATAGCCGTAATAACAATAAAAATAGCTTCAACCATTGAAATCATTCCGCCGCTTACAAGAAGCCTGTTGAGCTCTTCTGATGGTGTATTTCCATGGTATCCGAATAAAATTGATTTCAATATAATTCCTATAGTAGCACCCTGAAAAACAATGCTGAGTACAGAACCAACCGCTATACCTATTGAAAATGTAATAATTGAATTCATTCCTGCTATGGACAGACCTAAAACAATCACAGGCAGCACAAGCAGGAAGGGAGATGTATTAAATCCGGAGGATATTGCCTCCCTGTATAAAAGAAGATTTCCGTAATCACCCGATGTATACTTCATGCCTATTACATAATAAATAGCCGCCGTAATAATAATGGTAGGAATAAGCGTCACCATCATGCTTCTGAATATTTCCTTGTAGCTTTTTTCTGTTGTTGTCATAAGCAAATTAATGAGTCCCGATAGCGGTGAAATTTTATCAGCAACAAATGCTCCCGATACCAGCATGCCGACTATAAGGCTCTGTGGAATTCCAAGACCCATCCCTATTCCGCTGAGAGAAATTCCTACCGTGCTCATAGTTCCCACGGCAGTACCCATAAAAAGTGACACAGCCGATATGATTAAAAATGCTGCAAATAAAAAATTCACCCCTTCAATATATGTAAATCCATAATACATAATCGAAGGCACAACACCGGAGGAAAGCCATATGGATGTCGTTGCTCCTATAAACAGTATAACAATTATAAGGTTTTTAATTTCCAGCACTGAATGCACAATTGTTTTCAGCAAATCACGGAATTCATAACCGCTTTTCAATAGTACTGCCATAGTCAATACTATTCCGGCTAAAAAGCCTATATAAAGCGGAATTGACAATAGAATAGAGCCTATTATAAAACCAAGGCTTATTGCCATAATAATTATTGGATTCAGCGCTAACTTCTTACACTCCACTTCTCACCTCAGCTAAATATTAAGTAATATACTATTGGGATAAATATAGCAGGAAGCATATTTCCTACCTTAATGCGTTTTATTTCAAGAAAATTCAGCCCAATTGCCATAATGAGAGTACCTCCTATGGATGTCATTTCTCTCACGACCACATCGCTTAAAAGTGATTGCATGAATTGCGCAAGCAATGTAATTGTGCCCTGATAAATTAATATGCTTATGCTTGAAAAAATAACACCAACGCCCATGGATACAGTCATGGTTATAGACATAATGCCGTCAAGGAGAGCCTTGGAAAATAATATTTCATGATTTCCTGATAATCCGCTTTGTATGGAGCCTACTATTGCCATGGAGCCCACGCAATAAATAAGCGTACAAGTTACAAATCCAAGCGCTATATTACTTTGCTTGTTCTTCATCTTGCCTTCCACCATTGCACCAAGGTTGTCCAGTTTTCCTTCAATATTAATAAGCTCACCTATGGCTGTTCCTATAATTATTGACATAATAAGCAGCGTGAGGTTTTCACCTGCAAACATCAATTGAATTCCAACCGTAATAACAGCAAGTCCCGCTGCCTTCAACAGAGCATCCGCAATTTTCTCCGGTATAACATTTTTAAACAGCAGCCCTATAAGGCCACCAACCACTACAGCCAATGCATTTACAATTGTTCCTAACATGTTTCAAAACCTCTGACATTCATATATTTTAATTGCTCACTTTTTTATTTCTATATACTAACATCAACTTTTTAGTTATGCAAATATTTTATTTATTAATTCAAGAGAAATAATACTTATTTGTCCGCACTTTTAAATCAAAACAGTATAAGTTCGCAATAAATCGAGGAAATTATAAATTATATTCCTCAAAAAATTTCTTAATCTCCAGCGAAGCTTTATAAGCATCATTTTTTGATGCTGCTCCTTCTTCCACTGCTTCCTTTACAGCTTCTTTTAATGAATAGCCCTTGCTGATGAGCTTATCAAACAAGACGCCGTGAATACCTGTCCTTGTATTATCGTGCTCCTGTTCCTCATAGTCGTTGTTGTATCCCACAACCACGTACTCGCCTCTTTCGGCGTCACTGTGGCTGTTAAGCTGTTGGAGGACAGAATCAACACTGCCGTAAAATGTTCTTTCGTGAAGCTTTGTCAGCTCCTTGCACACGCATATGACAGCATTGGGCATGGCTTCTTCAATTGCTTCAATTAAGTTTATTATTCTTTTCGGCGATTCGTAGAGTACAAAGGTTCTGATGGGATTTTCTTTTATCTTTTTCAGCTCTGCTTCAATCTCGCTTTTCTTTCTGGGAAGAAATCCGTAAAAGGCAAATTGTCCCGTATCAATTCCCGATACGGAAAGGGCTACAGTAACAGCAGATGCGCCGGCTAAACCTACCACCTCTATTCCGGCTTCTCTTGCGCTTTTTACAAGCTCGTAACCGGGGTCGGATATGCATGGAGTTCCTGCGTCGGTTACTAAGGAAACTGTTTTATTTTCTGCAATAATTTCATTTACTATCTCTTCACTTCTACTTTTTTCATTAAACTTATGGTAGGAAATCAGCTTGGTTTTAATGTCGAATGCATTTAAGAGTTTCTGTGTATGCCTTGTATCCTCGGCTAAAATCAAATCACTCTCCGTCAAAGTCTCAATTGCACGTTTCGTCATATCACCCAAGTTTCCGATCGGTGTTGGTACCACATATAATTTACTCATTTTCTTCTCCGGTCTGCAGCTTGCAAAGTGCAAATTTTATTTCTGTATATGTTATATGGGGAGGTAAAGCTTCTTTTATGGGTTTCAGTTTATCTCCGCCTATTTCTTTATATGCTTTTATAATAAGCTCTTCCTTCTCTTCAGACACAAAATCTCTGTAGTCAATATCATATCCAAGCCTTGCACAGCTTTCAAGGTGAGACTCCACCGTAATTAACTTAATATCCCTCTCCTCAGCAATCTCCTGGGCGCTTTTCCCTTCCATGTACATTTTATAGCTGATTATTCTTGTGTCTTCTTTCTGAGTTTTTTCTGAGCTCTCATTTTCAAAGCTTAGAATTTTTACATTTTCTGTTTGGTTTTCTTCCTTATTTTCATCTTCATCAGCTGCATTGAGTACTATATTGTTTTTTTCGGTATAGTTGCAGATTACATCCATGAATCTGGTTCCGTATTTTTCCGCCTTTATTTCACCCACTCCGCTTATTTTCAGAAACTCGCTTCTTGTTTGAGGATACTTAGTGCACATATCCCTGAGTGAAGCATCTGAAAACACCATAAACGGCGGAACCCTCATCCTGTCTGCAATTTCCTTTCGCAATATCCTCAGCTCTTCAAATAAATCACGGTCGTACTCGGAATTATTACCTTTTACAGACTTCTGATTTTCAGGCAGCGCCTTCTTTATTGTAACCTGCTGCTGGCCTTTTAAAACCATCATCCCGTTGGATGAAATGGTAAGCACAGGAT
>DAMAEI010000100.1:7212-8844 GCA_031997345.1 Sedimentibacter sp.
CTCAGTACATCTTTGTCATAATCCTTCATTATTCCATATGTACTTAACTTATGAAAATTTAAGGATTTTATTCTCTGTCCGCTGCTGCCCTTCAGCACATCTATGACAAGGCCGCCACCAAACCTGCCGCCCATCCTGTATATGCATGACAATATCTTTTGTGCTTCCACAGTTATGTCTCTGCTTTCTATCTCACTGAGACAGCTGCTGCAGTTATTGCATTCATCTCTGTCGTATTCTGAATCAAAGTAGCTTATGAGGTATTTTCTCAGGCATTTATCCGTATTACAGTAGTTTATCATATCCCGCAGTTTGTCATACTCATTTGCTTTTACCATGCCATCTGCGGTGCCGTTGTCGATTAAAAAATTGTTCATGACTATATCCTGAGGGCTGAACAGCAAAATGCATTCGGAGGCCTCTCCATCACGCCCTGCTCTTCCTGCTTCCTGATAGTATGATTCTATATTTTTCGGCATATTATAATGAATCACATACCTTATATCAAGCTTGTCAATACCCATACCGAAAGCATTTGTAGCCACCATGATTTCTGCATTGTCAAAGAGAAAGTCATCCTGATTTCTGCTTCTTTCTCCGTCCCCAAGCCCCGCATGATATTTGACCGCATTGTACCCGGCACTGACAAGACGGCTGCATACTTCCTCGGTAAGCTTTCTTGTCAGGCAGTAGATTATGCCGGGCTTACCTTTGTATTCTCGTACATAATCAAGCACATATTTCAATTTTTCGTTAGTTCTGGCAACCTCAAATTTCAGATTTTCTCTGTCAAATCCGGTTGTTATTTCATAATGATTGTTAAGTCCTATTAAATTTATTATATCGCCCTTAACCTCCGGCGTAGCCGTTGCGGTGAATGCCGTCAATACAGGATTATCTTTGGAAAGACTTCTTAAATTTCTGATGCGAAGATAGCTTGGTCTGAAATCATGTCCCCATTGAGACACACAATGAGCCTCGTCAACAGCTATCATGGAAACTTTAATATTTTTTATAAGCTCGGCAAAGCTTTCCGAATCCAGTCTTTCAGGTGCCACATACAGAAGCTTGTACCGTCCGTTTTCGGCTTCATACACTATTCTCCTGAACTCCGGCAGTGTCAGGGAGCTGTTGATAAATGCGGCAGGTATTCCTATTTGCTGCAGCGTATCGACCTGATCCTTCATTAGAGAAATCAGAGGGGAAATAACTAAAGCCGTACCGTCCATAATCATGGCAGGTATCTGGTAGCACAGAGACTTACCTCCGCCCGTAGGCATTATTGCCAGCACATCTCTGCCGGATAGAATATTGTCTATGATTTCACGCTGTCCGTCTCTGAAATTATCATATCCGTAATACTTTTTTAAAAATTCAGCGACTTTATCCAAGATGCACCACCTTTCAATATTTATTAAAATATTATATCATGAAAAATTTTAAATAAAAAGGCTATATATTTTAAAAATAACAGCTAATATTCAAATTTTTATTAATCTAAATGTAATAAAAAAGCAAAATATTTTTCAATTCATCTGCAATACTAAGTATGTATCTTTTTTCAAAGACAGCCATTGCTTGTCAAAAGAGATATGACAGCAGTAATATTCAGTAAAATCAAATAATTGCGAG
>DAMAEI010000101.1:0-762 GCA_031997345.1 Sedimentibacter sp.
ATATGGCTAGTACTTCTCACTTACTCCTTCGGCGCTGTTAATAACATAACAGTCTCTCCCGCAAACTTCATCCAACTTATTTATATATTAAATTATATATAATAATATTTAATAAATCAAGTACTATTTATAAATTTTTTTCATTATTATTGAAAACCTTATATAGTGCTGATTTTAGCCGATTAACCTTAATTGCCTTTCACGTTGACGATTTATAAGATATTAAAAAATCATTTGTTTTTAATTTGTCAATGCTTTTGTATTTTTTATATTTCCTATTTTAAATTGTATGTGATACAAACACATATTCCTTCATATTTTTTAATATGCATTCATTTTTCTCATTTGAGATTCATTCTGTCAACCCTTCTTTCACCGCAACACTTGAAATTTATCACTCAGACGCCCGACAAAATTTTCACAATCATGCAGCCGTTTATATCATGTTTGGAAATCCCATTTGTCTCAACGCTTCATACATAACTATATTGACTGAATTTGCAAGGTTCAGCGATCTTGCATGCACATTGTCTATCATTGGAATTTTTATTCTTGTATGAATATGTTGGTCATGTATATATTCAGGCAGCCCTGCCGTTTCCTTACCAAACATTATGAAGCAATCATCTGTATATCTGACATCCGTATATATGCGGCTTTCCTTGGTTGTGGCTATAAATACCTCCCTGCCACCTATAAATTCTTTAAAATCTTCATAACTCTCATGATACGTAATATTTACGAGACTCCAGTAATCAAGCC
>DAMAEI010000101.1:772-3687 GCA_031997345.1 Sedimentibacter sp.
GCCCTGCTCTTTTTAAATGCTTATCGCTTACTGAAAATCCCAGAGGCTTGATTAAGTGAAGATTAGACCCGGTAGCAGCGCAGGTTCTCGCTATATTACCTGTATTTTGCGGTATTTCAGGCTGATATAATACTATGTTCAATGACATTTTTTTCTCCTGTAATTATTTCTTTTTATTTTTTTCTTTGTAGTAATTGCATATACCCTTAAGACTGCATACTTCGCATCTGGGATTCTGGGCAATGCATGTCTCTCTTCCGTGTGTAATAAGAAGGTGGTGCATCAAATGCCACTTGTATTTCGGAAGCTTCTTCATCATTTCATCAGACACCTTGTCCGCTGTTGAACCACTGGCAAGACCTATTCGCCTTGTAAGTCTGAACACATGAGTATCAACAGGAAAAGCAGGAATTCCAAATGCTTCAACAAGCACCACCGAGGCTGTTTTTCTGCCAACTCCCGGCAAGGACAGCAAATCATCCATTCGCTTGGGTACCTCTCCGTTATACCTCTCCTTCAATTCATGGCACATTTGATATATGTTTTTCGATTTATTCTTATACAGTCCTATTTTCTTTATTTTCTGCTCTATTTCTTCCTGTGTCAGTGTAAGAAAACTTTCAAGGTCGGGGTATTCACTGTAAATTCCCTTTGTAACTACATTTACGCTCTTGTCCGTTGCCTGTGCACTCAGCATGGTTGAGACGAGCAGCTGAAAAGGTGTCTCATAATCCAGACCGCATTTTGCATCCGGATAATCCACCTTCAATAGTTCATATACTTTTTCTGTCTTCGTCATCAGTTAACCTCCATATAACGGTTTATAATCTCCACCCGTTCATCATTATCAATGAAATCAATTATTTTTAATATCATTGATTCGCACAATGCCTTTTCATTTGAAACAACGGCAACTCCTATAAGTGATCTGTTCCACAAATCATTATAATCCACTTCTGCCACCGATGCATTAAATCTCGATTTTATTCTTTCGATTATGCTTTTTATAACATGTCTCTTTTCCTTCAGGGAATTTGACTCATAAATTATAATCTCTATTTCACAGGTTCCAACTATCATTTTTACCTCCCGTCACGTATTCAGCATTCCGTTAACTTATCCATACACAGTCTTGCATATGCTCTTATCATTTCAGACGGATTGCTAAGTTCATTTTCAACTACATCAAGCATTGAAATTATTTTAAGATTCCCTATAGCAATCAACGCATTTCTTTTCCATACATTTTTTCCCCGCCAGCTTCCTGCCATGTGCCCATATTTGTTTTTGAATTCGTCATTTGACATTTGAAGCAATTCTTGAAGGTCAACCATCAGGCTGGTATAATCAATCTCTGATTGTTTTTCTAAATTGCATCTGTTCTTAGGGCACACAAGCTGACATACGTCGCAGCCATAAATCTGATTCTTCATATTTTCAATATATTCAGAAGGAATTTCTTTCTTAGTCTGTGTCAGATACGAAACACACTTTCTCGCATTTATTCCTCCGTCCTCAAATATTGCGCCATTGGGACAGCTTTTCACACATATGCTGCAGCTTCCGCATATATCAGCATTGCCGCTCTTATTGTCACATTCCAATTCTAAATCCGTCAGCAAGTAGCCTAAATTTATAAAGGAGCCGTATTTCTCGTTAATAAGAAGAGTATTTTTACCGTAGCTTCCTATTCCAGCATTCTTGCATATCTCTCTGTCTATAAGAGGAGAGGTATCAGCACATACTTTATATTTGAAGGCTATGATCTTTTCTATTTTTTCCGCAATATTGCTCAATATATACCTGACATTTTTATGATAGTCCTCACCATATGAAGAAATACTCAGCAATCCCTTGCTGTCTAATACGGGCTTTTTGTATCCCGCTCCGTAGGGAACTGCTATTGCTATTATACTTCTGCACTCGGGGAAAATATTCCTTACATCAAGTCTCTTGCTTATATCCTGCTCTTCAAGTTCACAGCTGTACCCCATGCATTCTCTGCGGCGCAAAAATTCATCCAGATAACTGTAATCCATAACAGATGTAAAACCTATTTCGTCTATACCTATTGATTTCGCAATTTCAATAATTTTTTGTTTCATAATTTCACCGGACAAACATGCTCTCAGTTTTACTTCTTACGCATGCATTCTTATTTTTACAATATTCATATTATAACACTTACCACAACCCTGTCAATCCGAATAATGAGTGATGCAATCACGCGAAAAAGAGAGGCGCCTTTCCGGCACACCTCTCTCGAATTTTACTTTTTATTTTGTTTTGCAAGCGCTTCAATTATTAATTCTGCGATATTGGATGAATGGTCACCAATTCTCTCAAGGTTTCCTATTAAGTCAAGGAATATAATTCCGGCACTTGGTTCGCAAATATAGTTGTTTAATCTCTCAATATGATTTTTACGCAAATTCTTATACATAGCATCAATTTTCTTGTCATCTTCTATTACTCTTTCGCAATCCTTCCATTCAATGGTCTTGATTGCATTTAACGACAACTTGTACACGCTCATAGTATCGTAGAACATCTTTTCAATTTCCTGATTTGCCGTATCTGAAAAAATAACTTTGTTTTCGATTTTATACAATGCAAGCTCTCCTACATTGTCAGCATGGTCTCCGACTCTTTCTATGTCATTCAGCACGTTCATGAGCACAACCAGCTTATCCTTTTCATAGTTAGTCAAAGATTCCTTATCCAACTTTACCAAGTATTCCAAAATAAGCTTGCTCAATTCATTTACCTTTTTTTCAATGTCAAACACCTTGTATGAAAGCTCTTCATTATTTTCAAAAAACGCCTTTACAGCGGTATCAAATTGTTCATATACCATATTTCCAAGATGAAGAATTTCCTTTGTTGTCTGAGTAAGTGCAATTGATGGTGTAACC
>DAMAEI010000101.1:3697-7735 GCA_031997345.1 Sedimentibacter sp.
AATTCTCTCGTCAATATATTTTGTAACATGAGCATTTTCACTTCCGTCATCTCTGATAATGTATTCCGATGCCTTAACAAGCAAATTCGAAAACGGAAATAATATAATTACGTTTATTATATTGAAGAATATATGTCCTGCAGCAATCTGACGCGGAACGTTCGATGGCACAATCTGATAGATAATCCACTGCGCCGGAGCCCTGAGCACAAGCATGAACAATAATGTACCTGTCATATTGAACAAGAGGTGTATAACAGCCGCCCTCTTAGCTGTTTTATTTGCTCCTATACCTGATAACATAGCGGTCACACAGGTGCCGATATTTTGCCCGAAAATTATCGGATATGCCTGATTGAATGTGATAACACCTGTAGTGGACACAGCAATGAGCAAGCCTGTTGTGGCGCTGCTGCTTTGAAGAATTGCCGTCATTACAAATCCGGCAAGGATACCTAAATAGGGATTATCAAACTTAGTAATAAGTCCCGCAAATTCAGGGTTTGATTTCAACGGGTCCATTGCTTTTCCCATGAAATTCATTCCTATAAACAAAATACCGAATCCTATGATAACCTCAGCTATACTCTTAACCTTTTTCCTTTTGGCAGCTAAGTACACAACCATTCCGATGCCAACCATAAGCGTGGCCACCTTCGTTATGTTCAAAGATACAAGAAAAGCAGTAACGGTAGTACCTATATTTGCTCCCATTATAATTCCCACAGCTTGGCTTAAATTCATCAGTCCAGCATTTACAAAACCAACGACCATAACGGTTGTGGCGCTGCTGCTCTGAATAACTCCCGTAACCAGCGCCCCCACAAGCACTCCCATGAGCTTGTTGCTTGTCAAGGCAGCTAAAATATCTTTCATTTTGCTCCCGGCAGCCTTCTGCAGTCCTTCTCCCATGTAACTCATTCCAAACAGGAACAGACCAAGTCCGCCGATCAAATTAATAGCAATATCCATAATTCCTCCTAATCATTCGTGGAAAAGCCATAGTAATAATTATTTTTAAATATGTAATAAAACCATAGAGATTATATCATTATTTGTTTACTTAATAAAGACAAAACTTGCTGCCATATTTTTACACAAAAAAAGCCCCTGAGGGCTTTTATTCATTTGTTTTTATTTAGACTTCCTGAAACTTTTTAACCGCCTCTGCGCCTTTTGCCAGAGCTTCCTTGTTAAGAGGAATAAGATCTGTCTTATTTTCGCCGAACACCTTTAAAAATGCTTTAAGAATAGATTCAACTTCAACAACCTTTGTCAGTTCTATATATGCACCGAGCATTACCATGTTTGCAACCTTACCGTTCCCTAACTCCAGTGCCAGCTCATTTGCAGAAACATAATATACATCCAGATCGCTTCTTGTGGGCTTAACATCTATAAGAGATTTATTGATAATTAATTTTCCGCCTGGAACCAGCTCTTTTTCAAATTTTATCATTGAAGGCAAGTTCATAGCTATTGCTGCTGTTCCATCTTTGGAAATAAGCGGTGAACCTACAGAGTCATCAGATACCACAACTGCACAGTTTGCTGTTCCGCCTCTCATTTCTGGACCGTAGGAAGGCATCCATGTAACTTGCTTTTCTTCAAGCATTCCTGCATATGCCAATAACTTTCCGATAGCCATAATACCCTGGCCTCCAAAACCGGCCATTATTACTTTTTCTTCCATGCTATTTACCCTCCTCAAAATCTCTGAAATTTCCTAACGGATAATATGGAATCATATTATCTCTCAGCCATTCCAATGCATTTACAGGAGTGAGTCCCCAGTTTGTCGGACATGTTGACAATACCTCTACTATAGCAAAGCCTTCTCCCTTTAACTGACATTCAAATGCCTTTTTTATTGCCTTTTTTGCCTTTCTGATGTTTGCCGGTGTATCAACTGAAACTCTTTCAACAAACTTGGCTCCGTCTATTGTAGCCAGCAGCTCAGCCATTCTTATAGGCTTGCCACTAAGAGCTTCGTCTCTTCCCATCGGTGATGTCGTTGTTTTCTGACCAACCAATGTTGTTGGGGCCATTTGCCCGCCAGTCATACCATATATTGCGTTGTTTACAAATATGGTAGTTATTTTCTCGCCTCTGTGAGCTGCGTGAACAATTTCTGCAGTACCTATCGAAGCAAGGTCTCCGTCTCCCTGGTATGCAAACACAACCTTGTCAGGGTGTACTCTTTTTATTCCTGTTGCAACTGCCGGAGCTCTTCCGTGGGCAGCTTCCTGCATATCACAGTTGAAATAGTTATATGCCAGAACCGAACATCCTACCGGCGCAACTCCTATTGTATCATCCAAAACTCCAAGCTCAACCAACGATTCAGCTACTAGTTTATGTATAACTCCATGAGTGCAGCCCGGGCAATAATGAAAAGGTGTATCAGTTAATCCTTTTGATTTTTCATATACAATTGTCATTATTTTGTACCTCCCGCAATTTTTTCAATATCTGCCAGTATGCTTGCCGGCGTAGGAACCATACCGCCCTGTGTACCGTTAAAATATACAGGCTGTCTTCCCTCAACGGCAATTTTAACATCGTCCATTATCTGTCCCTGGCTCATTTCAACTGCAAGCACACCCTTTGCGCTGCTGCCTATAGTCTTGAATACATCATATGGGAATGGCCATATAGTAATCGGTCTTACCATACCAACCTTTATTCCTTTTTTCTCAGCCTGCTTAATGGCAGTCTTCACTATTCTTGAAGTTGTTCCGTATGCCACAAGCACAACCTCTGCATCTTCCAAACCGAATGCTTCATAGAGAACTTCTTTTTCTTCCATCATTTTGAACTTATTCTCTAACTTCTTGTTGTGCGCCTGAAGTGTTTCAGCCTCCAGATACACTGAGTTTATAATGTTGGGTTTTCTTTTTCCGCCTGTTCCTACAGTAGCCCAATCTTTAGGAGGTAAGTCTATATGTTCGGATTCTTTAAATTCAACAGCTTCCATCATCTGACCTATCATACCGTCAGCTGCTATGAGAACCGGATTTCTGTAATAATCTGCTTTGTCAAAAGCTAATATAACATAGTCAACTATTTCCTGTATGCTTGCGGGTGCATAGCACAAAGTTCTGTAATCTCCGTTGCCGCCGCCTCTTGTTGACTGATAATAATCTGCCTGTCCCGGCTGAATACTTCCCAATCCGGGGCCCCCTCTCATCATGTTAACAATAACACAAGGAACCTCTGCTCCCGCAGCATATGTTATGCCTTCCTGCTTCAGTGATATTCCTGGGCTTGAGGATGCTGTCATGCATCTTGCTCCTGCTCCGCCTGCTCCATAAACCATATTAATTGCGGCAACTTCACTTTCCGCCTGTAAAAACACTCCGCCTGCTTCTGGCAATGCTTTTGACATATATTCAGGAATTTCACTGGACGGGGTTATTGGGTAACCGAAAAAATATTTACATCCTGCCTTTATTGCGGCAGCTCCAACAGCTTCATTACCTTTCATCAATACCTTAGCCATAATTAACCTACCTCCATTATAATCTTTCTACAGTAATTACAGAATCGGGACACATAATTGCGCAGCTTCCGCAGGCAATACATTTTTCTTGTTCGATTACATGAGCTGGACAATATCCCTTGCCGTTAATTTTTTCTTTGTTTAGCTCGATTATTTTTACCGGACATACGGACACACACAGTTCACAGCCCTTGCATGCGTCTTCGTTAAATGTAACCTTACCCTTTGCCATTATAATACCTCCATTTTTAACTCATCCATTCTTCCCTCATATAAAGATTTATGGGGAACAACTTTTCTAATATCTCTTCATTTTTTATTTTTTCTGCCGTTTCTTTTATCACGGCTTCATATCTTATAGGAATATCTGTTTCCCATGATACCTTTTTTGTCAGCTCGTGGCCGAATTCAACATCTTCCGCAGTTGTATCCTTAAGCATGTGTGTGTTGTTTATGAGTCCGGTCACTTTAAGCCTTGATGTAGCCTCTATCATCCTGAGATATTTCAGGGCACCTTCGGCAGTATTCGTCTCAGG
>DAMAEI010000101.1:7745-8689 GCA_031997345.1 Sedimentibacter sp.
CCGTTTATTACGAAAAACATGTCGTATTCAACATTTTTTATTTGCTCAGAGTATCTTGCCAGCACTCTGGCACCAACCGGATCTCCGCCTACATCAAGAACGGATTTTTCATTGGGATTTAATATTACTCCCATAAGCTGTGCAGGAAGTGCCGGAATATCAACAGCTGTATTTTTAATGCTTGAATCAAATACCTTTATTCCGATTTTCTCAAAAAAATCCCTTTTTTCTCTGGACCTGAAATACGGATTTACAATATCCAAATCGGCAATATTCACATTTTCAAAAATCTCTTTCATCTTAACGGCATAGTTTACAGAAAACTCTGTCTTGCCGCTTCCATAATGTCCAATAACAATTACCAGTCTTTTATCAAGCATAATATCACTCCCTTCGGTAAATGCTATTTATATTCTCTTGCCTGCTCTTCCCCTCTAAGAACTCTCAGGCCTCCCTGTGCCAGTGCCAGCAGCTCGTCTTCTCCCGGAAAAGCTATTACTTCAGCAATAAATTTAACCTTTTTCTCTATCATTTCAATAAACTTTTTATCATATGCTATTCCGCCTGTTATGAGTATGGCGTCAACGTCTCCGTCAAGTACAGCTGCATATTCACCTATTGCCTTTGCAACCTGATATGCCATTGCTCTGTATATGAGATTTGCCTTTTCATCACCGCTATGTGCTCTTTCACTTACATCCTTGGCATTGTTTGTTCCCAGATGTGCACTGAGTCCGCCCTTGCCAACTATCATTTTGTTGATTTCGGCTTCTGTGTAGTCACCGCTGAAGCATATCTTCACCAGCTGCTGTGCCGGAAGAGAACCTGAACGTTCCGGTGAAAAAGGGCCTTCACCGTTAAGTGCATTATTAACATCAATCGTTCTTCCCTTTTTATGTGCTCCTACGGATATTCCTCCGCCCAAATGCGCAACGATGAAATTC
>DAMAEI010000102.1:0-8593 GCA_031997345.1 Sedimentibacter sp.
AATTCGGGGTACCACTCAACTGAATTGTTGTTTTCTATGAGCTTATCTCTCAATTTTGTCATCTGGATGTACCAGCTTGGTCTTGCATAGTACAGAAGCGGTGTATGGCATCTCCAGCAGTGAGGATAGTTGTGCAGCACAGGTTCCTTTCTGTACAGCTTTCCGTTTTCCTTCAGCCATTTGAGTATGGCAGGGTCAGCATCCATTACAAACATTTCCGACCACGGTGTTCCTCTGAATCTTCCCGTATCATCAACAGGATTCAATACAGGCAGTTTGTATCTGGAGCCTGTGTTGTAGTCGTCTTCACCGAAAGCAGGAGCGGTATGAACAATACCCGTACCGTCTTCAGTTGTTACGTAGTCTGCACAGGTTATGAAGAATGCCTTCTTGCCTGCCGGAATTTCAACGTATGGCATGAGCTGCTCGTATTCCATGAATTCAAGGTCCTTGCCCTTCATTTCCTCAAGCACTTCATACTCTTCATTTATAACTCTGTCAACCAGCGGCTTGGATAAGTAATATACCTCACCCTTTACATCTTCCTTGTCCTTTGTTCTTATTTTTACATAATCAACATCAGGATGCACTGTAAGCGCCACGTTTGACAGCAATGTCCACGGAGTTGTGGTCCATGCTATGAAAAATTCATCTGCGTCTTTTTTCTTGAATTTTGCATATGCCGTAACTGTCTTGATTTCCTCATAGCCTTGGGCAACCTCGTGAGATGCAAGGCCTGTTCCGCATCTCGGACAGTATGGCAGTATTTTGTGACCCTCATACATGAGTCCCTGCTTGAACATATTGTCAAGTATCCACCACTCTGACTCGATATAGTCATTTTCAAGAGTGATGTATGGATTATCCAAGTCAATAAGGTATGCCATTCTTTCGGTCATTTCACGCCACTGTGCCTCGTAGGTAAATACCGAATGTCTGCATCTTTCATTGAATTTATCTATGCCGTACTGCTCGATATCCGTCTTGTCCTTTAAGCCCAGCTGCTTTTCAACCTCGATTTCAACAGGAAGTCCATGGGTGTCCCAGCCGGCCTTCCTCTTTACCTGGTATCCTTCCATTGTTTTGAATCTGCACACGGAGTCCTTCAGTGTTCTTGCTATTACGTGGTGAATGCCCGGCTTGCCGTTGGCTGTTGGCGGTCCCTCATAGAACACAAACGGTGTCTTGTCTTTTCTTGTTTCAACACTTTGCTGCAATAAGTCTATTTCGTTCCAATATTTCGATATTTCTTGTTCTGTCTGTTTATAGTCGGCCTTTGAGATGTCTTTGAATTGCTTCATCTTTTCCTCCTGATTTGATATATGTTGTGATTGTAACAAATTCACAGTCTCGCATCACAAATTTGTTTGCTCCTTACGTCGCACAAATTTGGCGCTCGTTGCGGTTGACCTACCGCTATTTTTCAGAAAAGACCGCTCTAAAAAATAGGGTTAGGGCATACAAAATCCCATGTCTAATAGACATGGGACGAAATCCGCGGTACCACCCAAATTACATATGTGTTATATGTCGCTCGAAAATTTAACGCATTTCTACGTAATTTCCTACTGTTATTTCGGAAATTAAACTCCTGGATGATTTTCAACGCCTTAGGAATTGCAGCCTCACACCAAGTGACCGCATCTCTTTGAAACCGTCCTGCGCCTACTGTTCCAATCACTGTCATTTACAATAATTTTAGTTCTGTATAATGATATATTAAATCAAAAATAATGTCAAGGAATAAATAAAAATATTTAAGAAACAATAAAATAAATATAAGTGTATACGAAAGAGGAGCATATGGAATATCCGAGACGTTCATACTGGCATGACACTGCCGATAATAAAATTGAAGCTGCCGCAAACAAGGAAGGCTTGGACGGCAAAAAATACGATGTATTGATAATAGGCGCAGGGCTAACTGGATTAACCACAGCATACCTGCTTAAAGACAGCGGTTATAAAATTGGAATAATAGAGGGAACAGACACAGGCTACGGCGTGTCGGGATATACAACAGCCAAAATAACCGTGCAGCATGAAGTGATTTATGATTATCTGATTAATAATTTCAGCCTCAGCGAAGCAAGGCAGTACTTAAAGGCTAATGAGGAGGGATTCAGCCTGATTAAAAAAATTATAGCAGACAACGGCATACAATGTGACTACACAGAGCAGGATTCATATGTCTATGCTACTGACGAAGATGAGCTGAAACAGATAAAGGATGAGCTGAAGGCATATGAAAAACTGGGCATCGACTGCTTTTACACCGAAAGCGTACCCCTCCCAAACAACGCAATAGGTGCAATATGTATAAGGAACCAGGGGCAGTTCAATCCTCTGAAATACCTATACAGCCTTTATAACACAGTCAGCGGCTCATGCGAAATATATGAAAATGTAAGGGCACTGAACATAGAGCCTCACGGAGATCATCATGTTGTGGAAACGGAGTCCGGCAAAATAAATGCTGACAAGGTTGTCGTAGCCTCGCACTACCCCTTCGACAACAGCTTTGGATTATACTTTTTAAGGCTTTATCAGGATAAATCCTACGTAGTAGCGGCAAGGACAAAGGAGGAACCCTTCCGCGGCATGTACATAAACATCAATGACCCCATTTATTCCATGAGGTATCATTTCACCGAAAATGAAAATCTTCTTATTCTTGCGGGCGGAAACCACCGCTCAGGCGAAAAGGACGACGAGGAGGAATCGTACAAGGAGCTGGAGGATTTTCTGAACAATCATTTCAAGGATGCAGAAATAGTATCGAAATGGTCTACTCAGGACTGCATGACATATGACAAAATTCCGTACATAGGATTATATTCAAAAAGCGTTGACAATCTATATGTTGCCACGGGATTCAAAAAATGGGGGATGACGCATTCGGCGGCTGCCGCAATTATTTTAAGAAACATGCTCATGGGTATAGAGGATGATTTTTCTGAAATATTTAGTCCCTTCCGGATAACGCCGGCTGAGTCGTCAAAGGAATTTTTCTCTTCAATTAAAAGTATATCTGCAGCATTTCTGAAAAGGATCGCTCCTGTGACTGATGTATTAGGTCTTATTGGAGTGGGGGAAGGGAAAATAATCAACTACGATGGCAGAAAAGTAGGGGTTTACAAAAATGAAAACAATGATTATTTCTGCATAAATCCCGTATGCACGCATCTGAAATGCTCTCTGTCATTCAACGAGGCCGAAAAAACATGGGACTGTCCCTGCCACGGCTCACGGTTCGACATAAGGGGAAACATACTGGAAGGACCCGCTGTGAAGCCTTTAGATAAAATAAAAATAAAAAAATAGTTGCCTGCAGTATTCACAATAGTGAATACTGTTTTTTATATTCAGCTTTTTTTCTACATAAAAAATTTACTTGCGCTATATTTTCCGAATAAATTTGAATTATATAATGTTGCTTGTCAAAACAAATATTCTTTAGGGGTGACGTTATGAACAAGAGTTGTTTGAATTGCGATGAACGCAGATTGTTTTGCCATGATAAATGTGAAAAATATGCAAGGTTTAAATATGAAAGGCAATTAATAAATAAAAAGCACAGGGAATTCTTAGAAGGCTGGGGATATGACGGATGCCTGGCAACTAAAAAAAGGAAGTACTTCTCAATATAGTGTTTCAAGTCAACAGCAACGCAGCAGCGTGCTTTTTCACCGGCAGATTTCTATCTGCCGGTGAAATCTTATATTTCCATACCGTATATTTTATAAACATCCTCTGTGTAATTTCCCTCTTCATCATAGATATACAGCGGAGGATCAAACTTAAGCTCCGGGTTTCCGTTTTTTGAAGCTCGTATTAGAACCATGTTGGGCTTTGCCGCAGCTCTGGGATGCACGAAGCGTATCTGCTTGGGCTCCAGCCTGTATTTTCTCAGCAGGCACATTATATCCGCAAGCCTGTCAGGACGGTGCACCATGTAAAATCTCCCGTACTGCTTGAGAAGAGCAGCCGCGGTGCTTATTACATCCTCAAGGGAGCATTTTATCTCATGTCTGGATATCGCCTTCTTGTCTGTTGGATTGATGATTCCGCTGTTTGTAAGCTTGTAGGGCGGATTTGAAATCACGGCATCAAATGAATTGGGCTCCAGGTAATTCAGAACTTTCTTCAAATCTATATTCAGTATTTCTATCTTATCCTGAAGACCGTTGAGCGCAACGCTGCGTCCCGCCATTTCGGCAACCTCTTCCTGTATTTCCACGGCATATGCCTTTGAATAGCTTCTTTTTCCGCTGAGCAGTATGGGTATGATGCCTGTTCCTGTTCCCAAATCAACTATACGTGAATTATTCTTAATATCGCAGTAATTTGTAAGCAAAACAGCGTCCATGCCAAAGCAGAACCACTCTTTATTCTGAATGATTTTCAAACCCTTGCACTGCAAATCCTCTATTTTTTCATTTTCTCTTAATTCAAGTTCCATATTTTCACCACGTTTACATTTTTACATTTATTAATATCTGCCCAAAAATGCACTTTCTATCAGGTTTTTAGTATACGCTTCACGGGAGTGCAACAGCACTTCCCTTGCATCTCCGTATTCCACAATATTCCCCTTGCTCATTACCAGTATGCTGTCCGACATATAATTTACCGCTCCTATGTCGTGAGATATAAATATATATGAAATATTTGACTCCTTCTGAAGCTTTTTCAGCAAATTCAATATCTGAGCCTGAATTGAAATGTCCAGCGCAGAAACAGGTTCATCACATATGATCACCCGGGGCTTTACTATGAGCGCTCTTGCAATGGCCGCTCTCTGGCACTGACCACCGCTTATTTCCGAAGGATACTTCCTTCCCGTGTCCGCCACAAGCCCCACCCGCATGAGCATTTCGGAAACGAGATTATCCGCCTCCTCCTTCGACCGTGACAGCTTCAGTGTCAGCAGTGGGAAGGCAATATTGTCACCAACCGTATAATTTGGGTCCATGGAGCCCTTAGGATCCTGGAATATGAACTGGACGCTGCGCCTGAACTGCTCATATTCATCGCCTGACATGTACAAGGTATCCTTTCCGTAGTAGTATACCTTTCCAAAGCTTTGCTTCTGTAGCCCGCCTGCTATTTCTCCGATGGTGGATTTACCGCTTCCGGACTCTCCCACAATTCCCAGAGTTTTTCCTTCCTCCACATCAAAGGAGGCGCTTTTTACCGCCACCACCTTTTCCTGAACCTTCCCGGTTAAAAAGTGCTTTCTGACGGCAAATTCCTTGCGTATATTTTTAACTGATATTGCAGTTTTTATTTCACTCATAAAATCCTCTATCCAGATTGCATTTGTAATAATGGCCGTCTTCCTCGTGCTCATTGACAATTTCAGCGCATATGTCCATTGCGTAGGTGCATCTTTTCATAAACACGCAGCCTTTGCCATCTCTACCGTCGTCCTGCACATAGCCGGGAATTTCCGTCAATGGCTCGTCTTTCTTCATTTTAAACGAAGGAATAATTTTGATGAGCATACGTGTATATGGATGACGCGGGTCGCCGAACACCTGCTCTGTGCTGCCTGATTCAACAATCTGACCCGCATACATAACCGCCATGCTGCGGCTGTATCTCTTTATCAGGCTCAAATCATGGGATATAAGGAGAACTGATATGCCCATTTCCTCATTTATGCCCCTGAAAAGCTCCATCACTTGCTTTTGCACCGTTGAGTCAAGGGCTGTTGTTGGTTCGTCTGCTATAATGAGCTTGGGATCATTCATGAGAGCCATGGCTATGTTCACTCTCTGCCTCATTCCTCCGCTCAGCTGCCATGGATACATATTCAGAATATTTTTCAGATTTTCAAAGCCCACCTTGTATAAAAGCTCCGAAGCCTTTTCCAGAGCCTCGTCCCTGCCCTTTTTCATGTGGTACATGTACCCGTCGCCTATCTGGTTCTTTATTTTAATCATGGGATGCAGATAGAAAACAGTATTCTGAGGTATGTATCCTGTGTTCCTGCCTATGTGCATCCTTCTTTCTTTTTTTGACATCTGAATTATGTTGCTGCCAGCCGTTATGATTTCTTCTGCCGAAAGCTCAAGATTTTCAGGCAACAAGCCTATGGCTGACTTTGCCGTAAGAGTTTTTCCGGAGCCCGATTCTCCCACCAGCCCGAAAATTTCTCCGTTTTTAACCTTTAAATTCACATTGCTCACGATGGTTCTGCTCCCGGACCGGATGTCCAGATTTTTTATATGCACCGTTTCATTCATTGCCGGACCTCCTATGAATCAGTCTGTCGTTCAGGCCGTCACCTATAAGATTGAAGCCTAAAATTGTTATTATAATTGCAACTCCCGGTGCTACAGCCAGGTACGGGTACACTAAAAAGAACTGTCTGGATTCACTCAGCATCATTCCCCAGCTTGCAAATGGAGGCTGGATCCCCAGTCCCAAAAATGAAAGAGACGTTTCAATCATTACCGCAGAGCCTATGGAAGAGCTGTACTGTGTGATTAACCTCGGCAGCATTGCAGGGATGTAGTGTCTTTTGAATATGAGAAAATTCGAGCTTCCATAGCTTTTGGCAGCCTTGATATACAGGAGATTTTCCGCGTCCAGAATCATGGAGTAAACAAGCCTCGAAAACACAGGTACCATAAAAATACCTATTGCAATGACGGAGCCCTTTATTCCTCTCCCTATAACCGTTACAAGCATAAGCGCCAGAAGTATACCCGGAAATGCCATGAGTCCGTCCATGAGACGCATTATGACAGGACTGAGAAACCTCCGGTACATTGCCGCAGAGGATCCTAATATAATTCCAACCGCAGCTCCCAGGGTTACAGAACAAACCCCTACCAGCAGCACATTTCTTGAACCGTACATTATTCTGCTGAGTATGTCGCGACCGAAATTATCGGTTCCCAAAATATGCTCCGAGTTCATATCAGGCTTTAAAAAACGCTGGGACATATTCATTTCATTGGGCGGATAGGGCATGAACACAAATGACACCGCCCATACAGCCAGTATTGCCAATACAAGTATTATTCCAAGCCAAAGGCTAAAATTCCTTTTCATTTGTTACTCTCCTCGCTCGGCTTCTTTTATTCTTGGATTTATGAGCATTACCGCAATGTCGGTCAGCAGGGACGTAACTATAACGGCTGATGTAATGAACATAACAAGCCCCTGGAGCAAAATTACGTCTCTGTGCTCAACTGCATTCAATACAAGCCTTCCTATGCCCGGCAGAGCGAATATTGTTTCAACCACCACCGTGCCTCCCGCAAGCTTTGCAAACTGCATTCCCATAATTGTAACAGGAGCAATTAAGGCACCCCGGAGGGCATACTTAAAATATATTTTTCCTGCACCCAGTCCCTTTATTTTTGCCATATCCATGTAATCCTGCTTCAGTGAATCAAGCATGGAGCTTCTGACTATGCGCAGCAGCATTCCTGTCTCACCTATAGCAAGAACAACAGCAGGAAGTGTTATACTTTTAATAAATCCCAAAAATCCGCTGCTGATGGGAACAAAGCCGGACACGGGAAATATCTTCATTCTAAGTCCAAAAAAAACAATAAAAACCATTCCTATCCAAAAGGAAGGAATGGCTGATCCAATCTGCATGATGCTTCTTGAAAAATAGTCTGCAAATTTATCTTTTTTGACTGCCGCAATTATGCCTGCCGCAAAAGCGAAAATAGCTGCCACAGCCATTGCATACACAGCAATAGACAATGTAACGGGCAGAGCATTTACTATCAATGATGTCACTGACTTTCCGTACACATAAGATGTTCCCATATCAAGCTTCGCCAGGTTCACAAGCCAGCTGAAATACTGCTGGTAAACAGGTCTGTCGAGACCCATGGCCCTGTGAAGGTCGGCAATCATCTCGGGGGTTGCATCTGTGCCTAAAATTAATTGCGCGGGATCTCCCGGAACTATCATGAGCACAAAAAATGTAATCACGGAAACCATAAGCAGTACAACTATTGAACTTTTAACTCTGTTTATTACATATCTTAACATACTTCACCTGATTATTCAGTAAAATATACTTCCTTGAAATCATAGAAGTCCAGAGGGAATATTCCCATGCCTTCTACATTTTTCTGCAAAGCAAGCATTGTGCGCGGTGTTTCAAGGTAAATTGCAGGCAGCTTGTTTGCCAGTATAATCTGTATTTATTTATATCTTGACAAAAATGCGTATGAATCAAGTCTGCCTGTGTGTCCCACAACGGTTGTCTCAAAATTCTTGGCTCCGTAAACTTCGCTGAGCCATGTTCCCCATTCAATTATATCTATTTTTACATTAATTCCTATCTTGCTGAGCTGGTCTGCTATTACCTGTCCCGCATCAACATGAAGCTGATAGTTTTTCGGAAGAGCCATCTTAATATCAAATCCATTTTCATAGCCTGCTTCCTTCAGAAGCTCCTTCGCCTTTTCAGGGTTATATTCGATGATGCTGTTTGCATCATAATAATCCGGTGAAGTAGGAGGCAGGTGTGAGCCTATTGCATCTCCGTAGCCGAACATGGCCGCCGCTATTACATCATCCTTTTTTATGGCCATTGCCATTGCTCTTCTCACTC
>DAMAEI010000103.1:0-2261 GCA_031997345.1 Sedimentibacter sp.
ATTATAAGCCAGCCGCTTCCGTGGCTCATGGAAACGGAGTCTATTACCTCAAAGCGTATGTCTGATTGGGGATTCTGTTCGTAATATAGTTTTTTTGCCAGCAGTGCTCCCTGGTAGGATCCGCTTGTTCCGCTGGACATACAAATGCAGAGTATTTCGTTGCAGCCTTGCTCTACAGCTTCCTGAATGCAGGCTATATATGATTCGGGACTGGGCATGGATGTGGTGGGATGTGATTTATAGGTATTTAAATTTTCGTAAAATTCATCGTTTGAAATATCAAATCTGTCGCGGTATTCGTTTCCATCAATGGTGATAATAAGTGGAGCCAGGCCAATATTGTATCTATTCAAAACACTGGGTGATAAATCGCATGTTGAATCGGCCATTAATTTTATTTTCATCGCATACTCCTACTTCCTAGTATAATAACTTTATTGTAGTTTTTTATCATAATAGCATTATATTCGACAGTATTCAACATTTTTCGTAT
Source organism: Sedimentibacter sp. (assembly GCA_031997345.1). Lineage (GTDB taxonomy): Bacteria > Bacillota > Clostridia > Tissierellales > Sedimentibacteraceae > Sedimentibacter. Next base: position 494 of record DAMAEI010000103.1, read on the forward strand.
TAAATATGCATACTTTATTTACCATCAATAAGCAGCAATAAAAAAAATGGAACATATTTTTAAAATTACCCAAAATTTTTGAAATAATTTGCCGAATTATAGTAATATAACAGGAATATAAATTGCCTGACATTGGGGGACGTACATGATTAAAAACACTTATCTCAGATATATAGCTGCTCAGACAGTTATAATGCTTGTTGTACTTATAGCATTAATTTCTTTTCTTATGTTTCATCAGTATTCAGAAAATAATCATCAATTGACAAATATAGGACAGACTGTTGCATATTCGATGCGGCAGCATATTTCACGGACTGAGGGTGTACTGACTTCTCTGGCATACAATTATGAAATAGACAGCGATATAGACATGCAAAGGTTCAAGATTTTGGCGGAAAGGTATATTTCCGAAGAACCGGATATTCTTTTAATGCAGCATAAAAATAAAGAAACGGTTACTGACATGGTATTTCCTCCTGAATATGACAATACCATGGGACTATCACTGAAGGACCGTGATGAGGTGGCAAAGGCTGTCAATAAATCTATTCAAAACAGGATGATAACCGCAAACGACCCGTATATAATGAAAAATGCAGGTGATACGCTTGGGCTTATAATACGCTGCCCTCTTTATAAGGGGGATGAATTTGACGGTTTTTTTGTCGTTGTTTTTGATTTGAATTCATGCATTGATAGGTTGGTTAGTGAGGCGCTTCCGGAATCCTGCAGACTGAGCCTCTATGACAGTGAGGGACGAATGTTCTGGTCAAACAGCGATACACAGCTTAAAAATCCATATGTTACGCAAATTCCTGTCATTGATGGTTTCTGGACTATGCAGCTATCCAAGGTGGAAACACATATGAAAACTTCAGAAATTTTAATGGTTATATCGATTTTATTTTTGTTTATTACAGGCGTTCTTGCCTATGTGCAGGTGGACTTGTTCAAGAAAAATAAAAATATTAAATCTCTCATGAAGCTCAGAAGCGAGCTTGAGCGTGTGAAGGAAAGCTATACTCTCGCCCTGGATAGCGCAAACGACGCACTGTGGGAGTGGGACCTCATTACGGATGAGGTTATTACTTCGGACAAATGGGTGGATATTACGGGTAATGAGCCGGTGGGCAGCGGCTTTAAGTCTATTTTTAACGAGAATGCAATTCACCCTGACGACTATCAAAGGATTCTCAACGTTTTTGAAAGATGCCTGGACGGTACCACTGATGAATTTTACGGTGAATACCGAATAAAGGATGAATTCGGCAACTACACATGGGTCCAGAACAAGGGAAAGGTTTATTTTGACGACGAGGATATTCCCGACAAGGTTGCGGGAGCCGTATCAAACATAGAGGAAAGAAAGCAGAAGGAGTCCAAAATCGAATATCTTGCATTTTATGATATACTCACAGGGCTTCCAAACAAGATACAATTTCTGAACATACTTGAAAAGACCTTGAAATATATTGAAAAAAGCTCGAAAATATACTCAATTCTCATGCTTGATCTGGATAATTTCAAGGTTCACAATGATTTGTTCGGACTTGAATTTTGCGACCATCTGCTGGAGCATATAGGAGCCAGGCTTTCAGAGACCGTGGGGCAGGAAAACATGGTTGCAAGATTCGGGGGAGATGAATTTTTAATTCTTATTGCAGATGAAAATGGTATTTACGGGGTGGAGGATATCTGCGAAAATATAATGAATATCTTTGCCTCACCCTTTGTGATTATGAAAAAATCAGTCTACCTCACCGCA
>DAMAEI010000103.1:2271-8360 GCA_031997345.1 Sedimentibacter sp.
TTACAAGCTTGAAAGCAGCCAGTCGGCAAATGAGATTATAAGAAATGCAGATACTGCTCTCAACAAGGCAAAGGAGAGAGGGAAAAATCAGTACTGTTTTTATGATTCGCTTATGCATGAGGAAATACTTAGAAAATCCAAGGTAGAGGCATGTATAAGAGAAGCGCTTATGAATGATTCCTTCATTATTCACTATCAGCCTCAGCAGGATTTGCACAGCGGTAAAATCAGGGGAATAGAAGCATTGGCAAGACTGAAATCGGAAGAGCTCGGAATGATTCCGCCCATTGAATTTATTGCAATTGCCGAATATACGGGGCTAATTATTCCTTTAGGTAACTGGATGCTTAAGAATGCGTGCATTCAGGGTAAGACGTGGATTGACAGAGGTTTCATAATAGGTAAATTGTCTGTGAATATATCGATAAACCAGCTGCGTGACGTGAATTTTTGCAATTTTGTGAAAGAAGTTCTGCTTGAGACAGGATTTCCCGTAAATCAATTAGAGCTTGAAATCACAGAAAGTGTGCTGTGGAATTCCTCAAAAGACAATATTGAAATTCTTAAAAGATTGAAGCAACTTGGAATAAGCATAGCCTTAGACGATTTTGGAACGGGATATTCATCGCTTAACTACCTGACGATACTTCCCATTGACATATTGAAAATTGACAAGTCTTTTGTAGACAAGGCAATTAAACGAGGAACAGAGCACAGGGTTATAGGAAGCATAATAGAGCTGGCACACAATCTCCGCATGAAGGTTGTTTCCGAAGGGGTAGAAACCGCCGGGCAGAAGCTGGTTCTCGAAGAAATGAAATGCGATTATATTCAGGGATATTATTTTGCCAGACCAGGCGATGCAAAAAGCGTTGAAAAGTGGTTTGACATGCGATAGAACACTTTAATCTTTTTAATAATAAAAGTGCAGCACCTTAGTGGCAGCTGCACTTTTATTATTCATTCCTGTTTTATTCAGCATAAATTTTAACCTTAACAGTAGTGTTATGCTCTTCATCCCACGCATCAATATCAACTATGCTGGGGTCATCAAGAGTTCCGCTCAATAGGTCATCAATAATTTCAACAAAGTCAATGTTTGAAATATCCACTCCCTTACTTTCCATCTCTCTGCGTGCATCCTTGGGAATCATTGTCGTCAATTTGCCTGCAATGCCTCCGATTGCCCTTAGAAACCTTATGGGAATGTTAACATTCACATTTACGGTATTGTTGTCTGAAGTCACTTTGATTTTAAGGTATTTATAATTTGATTTCAATGGATTTTGCACAGCTATGGCATTGATTTCATTCTCTGCTTCAGCCTCGTTAAGTGCATTCAGCAGATCCATTGCTTCAGAGGCTGTAATCTGCCCTTTTTCTATCATTTCAAGTATTCTTTTCTGCTCGCTCATTTTTTACCTCCCGGGGTTATAGATTTTTTATTTTTTCTGTTGCTTCCTTTGGTGTCAGTTCACCGTTTGAAAGCTTGTCAAGAATTTCATTTCTTGCAGCCTTTTTTTCTTCGTTTTCTTTTTCCGCTTCCTTCGGAGCAACCTCATAGCCCAGACTTCTTATCAATGAATCAAGCTTTCCGCGTACTGTGGGGTAGGATATTCCCATTTCCTTCTCCACATCCTTTATGCTTCCGCGGCATTTTATGAAAATTTTTAAAAAGCTGAGCTCCTCCTCAGGAAGTCTGCAAAATTCGCACGGCTCAAACACACCCTCAATCGACGTAGAGCATTTATGGCATCCCAGTTTGGTAATAGATAATCTTTCTCCGCATACAGGACATTTGCTCGGTGCTTTATATTTCATTTTTTCACCATCCTTATTATAAATATAACATACATCTATTTATGTGAAATGTCAAGATTAAAATTAAAATAATTAATATAAAAATTAAGATAATTAATAACATGATTAAAATTATTAAAGATATCATCGATATAAATTTATGATATACAAACTCCGGCCGTATGCAAAGTTTGATGTAATACTGTTGATTTTACCGCCAGTATAATATAAAATTAATATTGATATTTTGAATCCTGCAAAAGAGTGTCAGGATGAGGATGTATATAATAAAAGCAGCAAAATAATGACGGGAAAGAGAGTGTAATAATGCCTGAAGAAAATAAAACAGCCTTGCATCGGGAAAATGATGATGAAATATGGGATTTATATGATCAAGACAGGATGCTGACCGGAAAGAAGCACAGGCGCGGTGACCCCATGGAGAAGGGTGAATACCACCTTGTGGTTCATGTGTGCATATTCAATAGCAAAAACCAGCTGCTCATACAAAGAAGGCAGCCCTGGAAGAAAAAATGGCCGGGTATGTGGGATCTGACAGTGGGAGGCTCTGCTGTTTCAGGTGATAGCAGCCAGTCGGCAGCAATGCGTGAAACAAAAGAGGAGCTGGGGCTGGAAATTGACCTAACAGAAGTGAGACCTCATTTTACCATAAACTTCGACAATGGATTTGATGATTATTACTTTATAATAAAGGATGTTGATATCAGCCGTCTGACGCTGCAGGAATCAGAGGTGGCGGAAGTGAAGTGGGTTGATAAGGAAGAGCTTCTCAGGCTTGTGGACCAGGGTGAAATGATACAGTTTTTTTTCCTGGATAAAATATTTGACATTAAAAATCAGTATGGAATATTTGCTTAAAAAATAAATCCGGTATGTATGGTACATGTCCGGATTTGCTTTTTATTATAAAGGCATAATTGTCTTCTTAAATTCGTTGTTTATTATCTGTGCCATTGAGTTGTAAATGGCAGATGCACCGCAGAATATTCCAACGTATCCTGCCAATGTCTTGATTGCGGAAATACCTGTGAAATCACCTATGGAAAGCAGGAAGAACAAAACTGTCAGAGATAAAAATACCACCTGTGATGCTCTGTTGTGCTTCAATGTTCCTATAAACATGAAAAGTGTGAATATTCCCCAAAGAAGCAGGTAGAAGCCCATGCTTTTGTCATCTGCGCCTTTTATCCCATCGAACGGATTAATCCAGATTAAAATGAGAGACCACCAGAAGAACCCATAAGCCGTAAAGGCTGTGGCTCCGAATACGTTATTTTTCTTGAATTCCATTATTCCTGCAATAATTTGTGCAGCACCGCCAAGAGCGAAGCCCATGGCTACGATAACGATGGAAAGAGGCATTATTCCTGCGTTGTGAAGATTAAGAAGTACGGTTGTCATTCCAAAACCCAAAAGTCCAAGGGGTCCCGGATTGGCAATTGTTTCAAACTGTTTTTCGTTGCTCATTTTTCCTCCAAAATGTATATATTCCTAAAGCTTTTCTATATTAGCACAGGAAGTGAAATAAAGCAAGAATAATGTAGAAAATGCTCTTAATTACCATGAATTTATTGATAAATGCACATAAGGAAGGATGTTTATATTAATGTGAAATATCTAAATAGGTCAATTGATTTTTTATTCACTTTCTGATATTATATAATAAAAATTAGCACCGAGAGACAATGATGAGAATAATAATTTCACCTGCCAAGAAAATGAAGGTTGACGCCGATTTCCCAGGAGATATAGCTATCCCAAGGTTTGTACAGGAAACGGAGATGCTTCTATCGCATATGAAACGCCTGAGTTATGAAGAGGCAAAAGACATCTGGAAATGCAACGACAAAATTGCCCAATTGAATTACAGAAGAATTCAGACAATGGATTTGTATAAAAATCTCACTCCGTCCATACTGTCATATGAAGGAATCCAATATCAGTATATGGCTCCGGACGTGTTCCGCACCGATGAATTCAATTATATACAGGAGCATTTGAGGATATTGTCGGGATTCTACGGTATGTTGAAGCCTTTTGACGGAGTAACTCCCTACAGGCTTGAAATGCAGGCAAGGCTTCAGCCTGGAGATTCATGTTCTCTTTATGATTTCTGGAAGGACAAAATTTCGTCTGAGCTGTTTTATGAAAGCAGCTGCATTATAAATCTGGCTTCTAAGGAATACAGTAAATGCATTTTTGATTATATTGATGACGGCATCAGACTTATTACATGTGTTTTTGGCGAAAGAAAGGGAAACAGAGTAATCGAAAAGGGAACACAGGTGAAAATGGCAAGAGGCGAGATGGTGCGCTTTATGGCAGAAAGGCAAATCAGGGATGCTGAAGATATTAAAAGCTTTGACAGGCTTAATTATTTTTACTCGGAGGAGTTTTCTGACAAGAATACATATGTTTTTATAAACGGAGATACCGGATTATTTTAAACAACACTTATGACAAGAGGACACTATGAATAATTGCAAAAAGATGTTGAGTAAAATATTTATAATCGGGGTGTTTTTTATTGTAGGGTTTTATTTGCCTGTGGAGGCCGCGGTGTCATTTACACCGGAGGAGAAGCTGTATATAGCTGAACAGGATGCACTGAAGGCTGTGACTATCGGAGGGGCGGCTCCAATTCAATATATTGATTCAAACGGAGAAATAAGGGGCATTTCTAAGGAGGTGCTCAGTGAAATATCAGATATGACGGGACTTGATTTTGAGTATGGGATATATAATACCATGGGGGAAGCCCTGGAAAGCGGATTTGATATTTTTTTTGGTATACCGTTTAATTACGCTTCCAAAGATATGGTTTTATCCCATCCTTTTTTGAAGTCGGAAACGATATTATTTATAAATTCTTCGATGGATTCAACCAGATTGGATGATAAACTATATGCAGCCGTAAAGGGAGGTATTCTGTCCGAAGGTATTAAAGAGGAAAACACAATTTATTTTGATACAAGGGAAGAAAGTATTGATGCCGTAGAATCGGGGCGTGCCGATTATGGTTACGGCAACTCATATTCAATAGCATTTTACACAATTCAAAACGGCTATAACAATATTGTGGCGATTCCGAGAGAAAAAGAGTCCAGAGAATATTGTATGGGGATTAAAGCCGGAAATGAACTGTTATTTTCTATTGTCAACAAATCAATAGATTCAATTGATGAAGGCCGTATACAGGATATAATTCTAAACGAAACCATGCATATTGAAAGAAAGATAACTCCGTCCATGATTTTGAGAGCTTATGGGAAAGAGATTATTCTCGTTTCGCTTTTGGCCTTGAGTGTGCTGCTGTACAGTTTTATCTCATACATACACATAAATAAAAAGCTGAGGATACAAAACAGAAGGCATGAGAGGCTTGCTCATATTTCCAATGAATATCTCTATGAGTATTCGCCCAAGGATGATCGGCTTGAACTGTCCGACAAATGTGTCCGCCTCTTTGGTACACAGGAGGTATTTTGTAAAGTATCGGATATTATGAAGAGCATTTTGTCAGGTGATATATCGGATGGATATCTTTCAATGATTCGGCTTCCTCTTGCTGACGGAGGAGAAGGAACATTCAAGGCGGTTAATTCAATTGTGTGTGATGACTACGGCAGAGTGGACTCAATCATGGGCAAGCTAATAGATATCAGTGAAGAGGTTGCAGAAAAGGAAGAGCTTCTTATGAAGTCGCAGATTGACGGTCTGACGGGCCTGTACAATGCCACAACCACCAGGGAGCTGATAGTGGACAGGATACACAGCAAGGAAAAGCACAAGATGGATGCATTGATATTGCTGGATTGCGATAACTTCAAGAATATTAATGACACACTGGGCCACCTTACAGGAAATCAGGTTCTTGAGGATTTAGGCAGAAGCCTTAAGATTACATTCAGAAGCACTGACATCATCGGGCGAATAGGTGGAGATGAATTTTGCATATACATGAAGGATGTTCCTTCCGCTGAGTTTATATATTCGAAATGCGCACAGCTGAGCACGCTTTTTAGGAAAACAATAGAGAAAGAGCTTGTTTCGGTAAGCATGGGTGTTGCCATTGTAAACGAGGAAAGATCCTACGAGGATTTGTTCAAGATGGCGGACGACAATATGTATACTGCTAAAAGAAAAGGAAGAGACCAATTCTATGTTTATGATACAGATTAGCACTTAACTATATAAGGGTATATATAGCGTGAAAGGGGCTGTCTCAAAATAGAAAAATAAAATTCTAAGAGAGGCAGCTCTCTTTT
>DAMAEI010000104.1:0-8302 GCA_031997345.1 Sedimentibacter sp.
AAGAGAGCTGCCTCTCTTAGAATTTTATTTTTCTATTTTGAGACAGCCCCTTTTTTTATGGTGCTACCACGATTTGTTCGAGCGACAGCGATGGACAAATGGATGGTAGACCTAATGCAGCACAATCAAAATTTGTGATGAAGCCTGCGTTCTCGAACAAGAGAGGCATCAGCCGAAGAGAAAAAAATTGAAGTGGAGTCAAACGCAAGACCTGTGATAGGCCAAATTACGGGAAAAGGAGGGAAAATAATTGATATTATTTGAGAATGTAAGTAAGACCTTTCAGGCAAACGGCAAGACTGTCGAAGCTGTAAAAGATGTGAATTTGAGTCTGCAGGAAGGTGAGATACATGGAATTATAGGGTTTTCGGGAGCGGGAAAATCAACGCTGGTAAGATGCATAAATCTTTTGGAAAGACCTACAGCGGGAAAAGTGGTTTTAGGTGACGTGGAAATCACGGCGCTCACTGAGAAAGAGTTTAGAGAAGAAAGAAAGAAAATCGGGATGATTTTTCAGCAGTTTAATTTGTTTTCATCAAGGACAGTGTTTCAAAACATTGCATATCCGTTGAAGAATAGCGGAATGAGCAAGAAAGAAATAGAGGATAAGGTGAATTATCTGCTTGAGTTGGTAGAACTTAAGGAAAAGTCAAATGTTTATCCGTCACATTGTGGTCACATGCGGAAGCACGGAAGCAATGATGGCAGTAATGATGTCAATAACAAATCCGGGAGACAAGGTTGCAATATTCTCACCTTTTTATGAGAACTATGGTGCTGATGCCATACTTTCTGGGGCAGAGCCCATTTATATACCTCTTAATCCCCCGAAATTTGATTTTGATGCCGATTTGCTGGAGGATGCCTTTAAGCAAGGAGCTAAGGCGCTGATTTTGTGCAATCCGTCAAATCCGTGCGGGAAAGTATTTACAGTGGATGAGCTTAAAATAATAGCTGATTTGGCAATAAAGTATGATGCATATGTTATAACCGATGAGGTATACGAGCATATAATCTACGCGCCTAACAAGCATGTTTATTTATCCTCTCTGCCCGGAATGAAGGAAAGAACAATAATATGTAATTCACTGTCAAAGACATACTCCATTACCGGGTGGCGTCTGGGTTATGTAATTGCAGATGAAAGAATATCAGAAAGAGTAAAAAAGGTTCACGACTTTTTGACTGTGGGAGCACCTGCACCGCTTATGGAGGCCGTGGTTGTGGGGCTGAATTTCAAGGACGAATACTATTTGGAGCTTCAGAACCACTACACCCATATGAAAAATTTATTTACAAACGGATTGAAACAAATCGGACTGAAGTACAGCGAACCTCAGGGAGCCTACTTCGTGATGGTGGATATAAGTGAATTTAACTGCAATGACGACCTTAAGTTCTGTGAATGGCTTGCAAAAGAAGTGAAGGTTGGAGCAGTTCCGGGTTCAAGCTTCTTTAAGGAAGATATAAACCAATACATCCGATTCCATTTTGCGAAAAAAGACGATACATTAAACATGGCGCTGGACAGATTATCAGAAATATACAACAAGGTGAGGACAACCGCAGAATTCAGGGTATGATGAACACACTAAAGATTTAAAACTATATTCATTTAAAATATAAAATTCCAAAACACAACTGTTCTCAGTAAAATAGGGCTTAACAGGGAGATATTACTACTTTATAATATGCAGGCATAATTTGTTTGTAAAAATTGAAATTGTATTTTGGGGAATATATATAATTCTAAAACAATGCTATTTTTAATAAGTATATTGTGATATAATATGTTATATATTGGTAATGGGGGTGTTTTAAATTTTAAATTTTAAATTTATTGTATATTTTTTGGGATTCATATTAATATTATTTATATTTTATAAAATTTCAGAGGTTATATATAATTATCTCATAGATAAAAACAAAAAAATAACAATGCATGCGGGTATAATAAGAGGATACATTAGGGGAATTCCAATTTTTATTTTTTTGTTCCGAGGTAATTTTAAGCCTTTTGTATTGTATAACTTATTAATTTTGTACGGTCTCTGCTGTATAGATAATATTTTTTATTTAAACGATTATTTGTGCGACAAAATTAAATATCCTAAATGGGTTTCAATTGTTGTAATATATGCGCCGATAATATTAATAATGTTAAGTATTATAAATAGCTTAAATAAAACTATTATAATCATTGAGTATATAGGTATAGTGTTACTATGTGTTACGCACGTATTTATCAATTTCAAATTGTCGAATAAATAATGTCGTTTCCTATACTGAAAAACCTCTAAACTGAGTATTTTTATTTTACATCAGTTTAGAGGTTTAGAAGGTGGCCAATCATATATCCATTAATATATGTTATTTAAGGTGCATATGTGTATAGAAATTTATCATAGAAAGTTATTTTACAGAGTTTCACACAGCCTTATTAGTTGAAACTTATAATTAATGTATGCGAATTTCTAAACTCTAAATAGCTGATAAATAGGGTTTTGCACATATTTGGCGTATACTGTTCTGTTTTTTATACCTTTTATTTAATTAAATTCGTATATTAAGGACAACCCAATGTAAATTAGTTGGGTTGTCTTTAATGAATTTGTCTTAGAAACCAGGTATAGCTTTTTGATCAGATGTGGAGGTAGTTGTTCCATCATCATGTTTTATTTTAGTAGTTACATAGATTGTAGATGATGTAATGTTGTAAGATGTTGTCACCTCTGCAACGGGAGGAACATCTTTATTTACATTATGAGTTAAACTGAAAGCTGCGATTGCAGTTAAAGTAAGAGTAAAGATGTATGATACGGTGTTTAAACCGGTCGTGGTTTTTTTTAACTTTAATTCATTTGTTACAGGTACCAAAATTGAGGGCACTCCAATAACTATAGACAAATAATTTTGTAATCTTGTATAATTTGGCTCTTGGATCGTCTCTGTCTTTGTGTATTGTCCACATAAAGGGGTATATGTTTTTACATCTGAATTAGTATCGTTGCTTTCGCTTACTGTTACTCTTGTTTTTGCAAGATAGATTACATCAATACTAATGGTATATGTTTTAGCAGTACTCAGTGAGTTGTAGTACCATGTTCCATATGATCCCGCAGGAGCTTCTATTTTTACTTTATAAGATTTACCAGTGTTTGCTGGTATTGTGAAGGAAATATTATTTGTTTTTTGAGTTGAATTTGCGACTAATATATTATAGTTTGCCATTGTCAGTTCTTCTTTGATTTATATACAAGATACCATGCCTCTTGTAAAGGTCTATTTAAAACATTTTACTTTTAATAAACATACCCAGGTTTAATTAAAATGTTTATTTAAATAATTTGTTTTATACTGATAAAGACAATTTTTTATATTAAAATGTAAACGCCCTACAAAAAACTGAGATAAATATATTAATGAGATAAATATACTAAAATGTAATGAAATCTTTTTAGATACAACATTAAATAATTTGAATTATTAAAAAAGCATCCACAAGATACTTCGACTCTATACGAAGAGATATACTACAAAAGGCTTGAAATTATATTTTTTTAGGATATAATATAGTAAGCACATTTATAGTAGGTGAAAAAATGGAAACTAAAGAAATTCTGGTAACTGAAGAAGGATATAAGGAGCTTGAAAACGAGCTTGAATACAGAAAAACGAAGCTGAGATATGAAATATCCGAGAGAATAAAGGGAGCGCTGAAGGAAGGCGACCTGAGCGAAAATGCTGAATATCACGAATCAAAAGAAGAGCAGAATAAAAATGAGTCAAGAATAATCGTTCTTGAACATACAATTAAGCATGCAAAGATTGTTAAGCACAATGAGAAAAATAAAGATATGGTTCAAATAGGAAGCAAGGTTAAGCTTAAGGACCTTGAATTTGATGAAGTTCTTGATTACAGCATTGTTGGGGCAACAGAGGCCGACCCTGTGGCGGGAAAGATATCAAATTTATCGCCTTTGGGCTCTGAACTTTTAGGAAAGAAAAAGGGCACAAAGGTACATGTAACATCCCCAGGCGGTGTGGTAGAATACGAAATTCTTGAAGTAAATTAAAGAAAGATTAAGCTTTGTAGTTTATAATTACAAAGCTTATTTAATGCTTGAAGAAAATATATATTAATTGTATAATACATTGATTGGAATTAGAAAAGGGGACGAAATGAGTGATTTAATCAAAAAAGAGGTTAAGAAAACCAGTATTGGCGGTCAGGCCTTAATTGAAGGGATTATGATGAAGGGTCCTGACAAAATCGCTACTGCGGTGAGAAAGCCAGACGGCGAAATTGAAATAAAGGAAAGTGAAATAAAGCAGATCTTTAAACATAAATTTTTCAAACTTCCCATAATAAGAGGAAGCTTTGTTCTTATTGATGCACTGGTAAACGGTGTGAAGGAGCTTATGTTTTCGGCAGAGTTTTACGGAGAAGATTACGAAGAGGATGCCCTAGACAAGTTTTTGAAAAAGGTGTTTAAAGATAAGGCAGATACCGCAATAATTTATGCTTCGGTAATTATTGCGCTGGTGTTCTCGGTGGGCATATTTATTTTAGGTCCGACACTGCTGACAAATGTTTTGAAAAATGTTGTAAAGAACACATTTATGCTGAATCTGATTGAAGGTGTAATAAGGGTTCTGTTGTTCGTGGGATACGTGTACATAGTATCCAAGCTCGATGATATCAAGAGAGTCTTCATGTATCACGGAGCGGAGCATAAAACCATATACTGCTATGAATACGGTGAGGAGCTGACCGTAGAGAATGTAAGAAAATATTCCACACTGCACCCAAGATGCGGAACAAGCTTCATGATTAATGTAATGCTCATAAGCATACTGATATTTTCATTTTTCGGATGGCCTAATCCGTTTGTAAGACTTGCTATAAGGCTTGCAATGCTTCCTGTTATTGCGGGATTGTCATATGAACTGAACAAGTACGTAGGCGGATGTGAGGGCGAAAATATATTTACAAGGATAATAACCTATCCGGGTTTCCAGATTCAAAAAATAACAACCAAGGAACCGGATGATTCTATGATAGAAGTTGCAATAGCTGCAATGGAAAGAGTTATACCTCAAAACGGAGAAGATGATACATGGTAACAATTGAAAAATTGTTGACGGAAGGAACAAAAATTATAGAGCAGAGGGAATACAACAATCCATTTCTCGATGCGCAGATAATCCTTGCCTATTTACTCCATAAGGACAGGATTTATTTGCATGCTCACAGAAAAGATGAAGTAGACGTTGGTATTGAAGAAAAATTCTACGGAATGGTAAAAAAGAGGAATGAATGCTATCCACTGCAATATATGATAAATTCTCAGGAATTCATGGGACTTGATTTTTATGTTGCGGAAGGGGCGCTTATCCCTAGACCGGACACGGAGATACTTGTTGAAAAAATAATTGAAATAGTAAAAAACGGCTCAATGAAAGAGAAGGATATTAATATACTTGATATAGGAACAGGAAGCGGAGCAATTGCGGTGAGCCTTGGATATTATCTTAGGAACGCCAATGTCACAGCAATGGATGTAAGCGGTGATGCACTTAAAATAGCTGGCATTAACGTAAAAAAACACGGACTTAAAAATGTGGAGCTCCTTGAGGGAGATATATTCTGTCATGATTTTGGAGATAATAAGTATCACATAGTTGTATCAAACCCTCCGTATATTGAAAGTGAAATCATAGGTGGGCTTCAGACAGAGGTTGCGGTATATGAGCCACGACTGGCTCTTGATGGCGGAACAGACGGTCTGAATTATTACAGGCGCATAGTTGATGTGTTTAGGAACATACATGAAGAGAGTGGTATACTTTCTGTTGAAATAGGATGCGATCAAAGAACGGCGGTCACCGGTATATTTGAAGGCTCGGATTTATTTGCAAAAGTGGAAGGATACAGAGATTTGAGCGGCAAAGACAGGGTAGTGACCGGATTCTTGTAGCGTCCGGAACGATGTAAACCAAATAAATAAATAAAATAATAATCGTTAACAGAGAGGTAGAAATGTTAGAAAAATTAGAAGCGTTAAAAGATAAATATATAGAAATCAGTGAAAAGATTTCGGACCCGGAGACATTGAGCGATTCACAGAAGCTGCAGAAACTGATGAAGGAGCAAGCGCAGCTTGAGCCCCTTGTTTTAAAATATGACGAATATTCACAGGTTTCCTCCCAGCTTGCGGAGTCCAAAGAAATGCTGAATGACAAGCTGGATGATGATTTCAGGGAAATGGTTAAGGAAGAGGTAAAGGAGCTCAGTGCAAGGGAAGAAGAGCTAATGCAGGAAATAAAGATACTTCTTCTGCCTAAGGACCCAAATGATGAAAAGGATGTAATAGTAGAAATAAGAGCCGGTGTAGGCGGCGACGAGGCGGGCTTGTTTGCAGGAAATCTGTTGAGGATGTACCTGAGATATGCGGAAAGACAGGGCTGGAAGACAGAATTCATTTCTGTCAATGACCAGGGAATAGGCGGATATAAGGAAGTAATATTCTCGATTAAAGGCAGGGGAGCATATTCCAAGCTTAAATATGAAAGCGGAGTTCACAGGGTGCAGCGTGTTCCCGAAACAGAATCCAGCGGACGTATTCATACTTCTTCAGCAACGGTTGCGGTTCTGCCGGAGGTTGATGATATAGATATCGAAATAAATCCAAACGACGTGAGAGTTGATGTGTTCCGTTCATCAGGAAACGGAGGACAGTGTGTAAATACAACCGACTCTGCAGTAAGACTTACACATATTCCGACAGGAATTGTAATTTCATGCCAGGATGAAAAATCCCAGCTTAAAAATAAAGATAAGGCATTTAAGGTGCTTAAGGCGAGGCTTTATGACCTGTATCAGCAGGAGCAGAATGCAGAGCTTGCGGAATCAAGGAAAAGCCAGGTTGGTTCCGGTGACAGAAGTGAAAGAATAAGGACATACAATTTCCCTCAGGGAAGGGTTACAGACCACAGAATAGGGATGACTCTCTACAAGCTTGATGGATTTATGGATGGAGATATCACCGAAATGCTTGAAGCCCTTTTAACTTCCGACCAAGCTGAAAAACTGCAGGCAGTTGCGGAATGATTGCGGAACGGCAAAGGCCGTTCCTTAAATTTATGAGCAAGACTGCGCTAAATCGGACATGAAGTGTCTTGAACGGAGAATGCGAGGAGGGTACAGTTTATGAGAATAGATAAATATTTGAAAAATGCAAGAATAATAAAAAGAAGGACTATTGCCAAGGAGGCATGCGACCAGGGAAGGGTGCTTGTTAACGGAAAGGCTGCCAAGCCGGGAACAGAGGTTGGCACAGGTGATGAAATAGAAATAATATTTGGATCAAAGCCTATGAAGATAAAAGTTGAGCAGGTTTTGGAGCATGTTGTGAAGGATGCTTATAAGGATATGTACAGCATAATAAATGATTAAAACATTTAAAAATGGGCATATATATTATTGTGTCACAGGAAATTTTTATATTTTAAGGTTGATTTAGGGGACCCATTATATTATAATTTTAGTGGACATAAATTTAGAGATACAGCTATCCTTGGCTTCTGCCATTTAGGATAAATAAATCAGAGAGGTGTACATATGGAGTTAAAAGGAAGTAAAACAGAACAAAATTTAATGACTGCATTTGCAGGAGAATCACAGGCTCATGTAAAGTATACATACTATCAGAACAGAGCAAAGAAAGATGGCTATGTGCAAATAAGCAAATACTTTGAAGAAACAGCAAGAAACGAAAGAGAACATGCAAAAATCTGGTTCAAGCTTCTGCATGACGGAATTGGTGAAACTGCGTTGAATCTTGAAGATGCAGCAGCAGGTGAGCACTATGAGTGGACAGATATGTATGCTAATTTTGCTAAAGTAGCAAAAGAAGAAGGCTTTGACAAAATCGCATATTTATTTGAAGGCGTTGCTAAGATTGAAAAAGGCCATGAAGAAAGATATCTGGCATTATTAGATAATATTAAGACAGGCAAAGTGTTTAAGAGAGAAGGAGAAGTTGTGTGGATATGCGATAACTGCGGACACGTTCATTACGGCAAGGAAGCTCCTAAACTATGTCCTATATGTGCTCATGATCAGGCACATTTTGAACTTTACACAAAAGCATATTAGTAATAACATAGCTGCTGATTTCGTCAGCAACTTATGATGCTGAAAAGCCAGCACGAAGACTAAATAAAGGGGCTGTCTCAAAAATAAATTTTTGAGATAGCGCTACAATTTTAGAAAAATAGAAATAGCCTCAATTTATTT
>DAMAEI010000105.1:0-262 GCA_031997345.1 Sedimentibacter sp.
GCGCCATGCTTCTTGAGCAGGGCTACGATTTTGAAGAACTAATACAATACTGCGAAACCGTAAAATACAGAATCAAGCATTTTTTATCTGTAGACGACCTGGACAACCTGATACGCAGCGGCAGGCTCTCAAACTCAGGGGGCTTAATAGGCAAGGTGCTTAATATAAAGCCCATAATGTCCATGAAAAATACGAAGGGTGCCGTTGTGGCTAAAAAGCGCGGCATGAGACAGGTATATAATTATTACATTCAGGAATTTAT
>DAMAEI010000105.1:284-7563 GCA_031997345.1 Sedimentibacter sp.
GCAAACAAACTTTGTCATTGTAGGATATACGTCCGATATCTCCAGAGCTGAAACACTAAAGGAGATGTTTCAGACCGAAACCGATTTCAGAGGTGAAATCTATATCATGCAGATGGGGGTCGCCGTTGGCACCCACGTAGGACTGGGCGGCCTTTCCATGTTCTTTGTTGAAAAAGCCCATGATGATTTCATCCATCATGTCAAGGAAGTAATAAAAAGTAGGATAAAAATGTAAGCAATTATTTTTCCGGTTGCCGGCGATGCCACACATCACCGACAGCCGGTTTTTGTATTACCTGATTTGTAATGTTCGGCAGATTCCTCTTCACCCTTACTGCTTATTCAGGTTAATTACAGTTCGACCCTTTAACCGGCCTTCCAAAATAAGGTCAATGCTTTCATTGACCTCCGTCAAAGAAATTTCTCGGGAATTGCTGTCCAGGCTTTCAGGCTTCCACTGGCATGCCAGCTTTTGCCATATCTCTGTCCGCAACTGCATGGGGCATTCACCGGAATCGACACCAAGCAGGGCAACTCCGCGCAAAATAAACGGATAAACGGTAATAGACAAGGATGGAGATGCTACATTTCCGCAGCAGGTTACACAACCGGAATACTTTGTGGACTTTATAGCCGCCTCCAAAATATTTCCGCCTACCGTGTCAATAACTCCCGCCCATTGTTCTTTAAGCAAGGCTTTTTGTGAACCTTCAAGCAATGATTCTCTTGATATGATGTCCGTAGCTCCTGAATTTATTAACATATCCCTCGCATTTGCCTTGCCCGTTAACGCTGTCACGCTGTAACCCAGCTTGTGAAGAATGGAAACAGCCATGCTGCCGACGCCTCCTGTAGCGCCCGTTACCAATACCGGCCCGTCTTCCGGCTTAATTCCATAATTAATAAGCTTATGAACGGATAATGCCGCCGTAAATCCTGCCGTACCGTAAATCATGCTTTCCTTCATTGAAAGTGTATCAGGAAGCGGTACAATCCATCTTGCCGGTACCCTTATATATTCTCCGAAGCCGCCTTGAGTGTTCATACCCAAATCAAAGCCTGTAACAATAACCTGCTGTCCCGGCTCAAACTGCCCTGATGTGTCACTTATCACAATACCTGCGGCATCAATGCCGGGAGTATGCGGATACTTTCTCGTTACTCCTCTATTGCCCGTTGAGGAAAGAGCGTCCTTATAATTCAGGCTTGAGTATTCTACCTTTATGATAACCTCTCCGTCAGGCAATGAGGAAGCTTGCATGCTTTCAATGCTTCTTTGGAAAGAGCCGTCGCTTTGCTCCCTGATAACTAATGCCTTGAATGTTTCTTTCATATTAAATTCCATACATGTCCTCCGATTTTTAAAAAAGTTTGATATCAAACTAATTGTAGCATTAATTCAGTTTGATGTCAAACCATATTGTATTTTTAGATAAAATCATATATAATACTTATTGGAGGAATTAATATGAACGACAAATATATAATATATTTTATAAGCAGAACACGAAAAAAAATGCTGAAATTCCTTGAGCAAAAGCTCACTGAACACAGCATGAACGATATTATTACTTCTCACGGGAATATTTTGACCGCCTTATATAATAACGGCGGTAAGCTCTCTATGAACAAAATCGCCAAGCTCATAGGCAAGGATAAATCCACCGTCACACCCTTAATCAATAAATTATTGCAGCTGGGGTATATTGAAAAAGTTCAGGATGAAACGGATAAGCGTATTACCTATATTATTCTGTCTGAGCAGGGCCTCGGACTAAAGCCTAAATTTGATGCGATTTCGGCCCAGATAAATGAAACAGCATATAAAGGATTTACAGAAGAAGAAAAAGAAACCTTTTTACGATTGTTAAAAAAGCTCAACGTTAATTTTACTGAAAGCCCGGAGGAATAGGCAAGCTACTCCCGGTTTCTTAAATAATTAAGTACATCTGCAGCATTGGTATCCGGCTTCACCTTTGGCATAACCTCTTCTATAATTCCGTTTTCATCAATGATATATGTTGTCCTCACGACACCCAGGCTTGTTTTGCCGTAAAGCTTCTTTTCTTTCCATACATCATATGCTTTGATTACTTCAAGCTCCGGGTCCGAAAGCAAAATAAAGGGCAGATTATATTTATCCGCAAACTTCTGATGAGATGCAGAGCTGTCCTTACTCACTCCTATAACAGGTACGTCCAACTCAATAAATTCATCATACATACCCGCAAATCCGCAGGCCTGCTTTGTACACCCGGGAGTATTGTCCTTCGGGTAGAAATACAGTACAACCCTTTTCCCCGCAAAGTCTGACAGTGCTACTTCGTTTCCGTCCTTGTCCTTCAATATAAATTCAGGCGCCTTTGTTCCATTTTCCAGCATGTTTGTTGCCTCCTTTTATAAAACATATGTAATTGTCTGACAGATTATCCGATATTAAATCCATTATATACCATAACTCAGAGAATTTCAACATGTCTGCTTATATAATAATTTATCAAAACAGGGAAACAGGCATAAGTGCGTAAGAATGGAATTTAGTCTATTATATATGATAAAATCCGCAGTTTTTACTATATAGTATATAGAGATACTTGTAACAACATCCGTGTTGCTGCATAACATGGGTTGTACATTAAAGTAAGAAAAATAATTATGCAATAAATGCTTTACGTAGTTTACCATTATATCCACCTTGCCGGATATCCGTCCTGAGTAAGTCTTTGTGCAAGCTCCTTTGCTTTCTTTGTCCTTGAAACATAGATTATCGTCGGACATTTATTATATTCAATAAGACCTCTCACAGCCTCATATTTTTCCGACTCTTCCTTTTTTATTACCTCGTATGTCAGATTTTTTCTTCCAGAGCCTGCAGTATAAAGCTTAAGATTTAAGTCTGAATTTTTCCTAAAATACTCCGCCTCCGTCCATATCAACGCAATCTTCTCCCTAAACATATATAATACCACCATATACTTGCAGTTTAATCCACCTTCAGCATAGGGACATGTGCGTGTCATAAACATTACCCGCTATTATTAACTTACCAGATCATTATATTTTCCGATTAAAGAATCCTTAACAGATAATGCCATATAATATGCCATTTTAACCGGTACGGCATTTCCCACCATTTTATATCCGTCACTTAGATTCTCGTAATAAAATCTGAAGTTGTCCGGAAAGGTCTGAATACGCGCACACTCTCTGACACTCAGTCTCCTGTATAAGTGCTCATGTCCCGGTACAAAAATTCTTTTATTATAATCAACAAATAACATTTTCGGTGCCTGAGGATGTATGGGGGCATGTCTTCCGCCGGCCTGAATGGTGAATGATGGTTCGTCCCATGAACGAACTCTGTTTCGCGACATATACATTGATGAAAAGCTCCCCGTCATATATTCATGATTGCTTATGATACAATTGCTTCCGTTAGTTTTATTATGATTTAATGCAGGTATGGCGTTATCCTTCAAATCCCATATTGAGTATCTTAAATTGTATTTTTTATTATTGACTGAAGGAAAACTGTAATTTATTTTTAAGTCTTTTCTGAAGCCTACATAGAACACTCTCTTTCTGTCCTGAGGCACACCATAATCAATTACATTCAGCAGATTTATATAAGTATCATAACCGGCATCATAAAACATTTTAATTATGTTATTTACCGCCGGTTTATGTATTTCGGACAACATGCCCGATACATTTTCAGCAACAAAAAATTTAGGTTTTTTATCTTCTAAAATTCTTATAAATTCATAAAACAATTTTCCTCTGTCATCATTTATACCTCGTTGAGTTCCCGCTTCGCTCCAGCTCTGACACGGCGGACCGCCTATTATGCCGTCACATTCCGGAATCTCATACGATTTTATTGCTCTTACATCCCTTACATCCAGCAAATGCGAATGATTTTTTCTGTAGGTTTCGCAAATTGCTTTGTCAAATTCATTAGCCCATACAATATCAAAGCCGGCATTTCTAAATCCTAAATCCAAGCCTCCAGCTCCCGAAAATAAACTTATCAATCTCATTTCTCCACCTCTGCTATGGTCTTTTAAAAATAATATTTACGAACATTTGTTCTGTATACAGTATATAATAATTTACATTTATTGTCAATAATTTTGCAAAATAAAAACAGCCTTAAATAATTAAGACTGCTTACTACTGCCACGGTTCATATTGTGTATATAAGCTTTGTGGTATTCCCACCAGGTTTACATCAAATTTCAGACTCGATTCAACCATTGTGCTGGCACTGTGTATTCTCATTGATATAGCCCATCCATTATCACATGTTGTAATTATAGTGTTTTTAGAATTTGATTTAAATCTTATATCATAAAATTCAGTTGGCATTATCAACTTAGGTACTATTGTCTGAGGTTTTATTTTTTCAAAGCTCTTATTTAATGTGCCGTATATATTAAAGGCAGATATTTGAGTAACCTTTTTACTGTCCCTGCTTATCACCTTATAAAAATCATTTCTGCCAAGCAAATAACTCAAAAATCTCTGAGGTACAATTGCAGGATGTTCCGCTTCCAATCTCCGCAGCTCTTTTACAAATGAATTCAATATAGGAACATAAACCTCATTCTCCTTGTTTTTTACAGCCTTCCATTCAATTCCACCTGTCTTTAATTCTTCCAGCTTATTAAAAACCGGCAAAATATCATTGAAGTACTCCTCAGAACAAGGAATCTGAAGCCATTTATCACCGAAATCAATCGACTTGGACAATCGGGAATGCTTCACGGCAGCATGATTATGCTTGCAGCTTATGCCTATTTCCCAATCAGAATCCTTCCTCAGTGCAAGAATATCCCTCACATCTCCTTCCTTACCTGCTTTATCAGGTTGTAATGTAAGAAATAATCTTTCGTTATACGAATTTGTAAGCATCGGTTCCAAACGGGCAATAACTCTGACCGCTGCCATAGCAGCCTTATCCATCTTATTCCTTAGATCAGTGCTTAATAAAGCGTAGTCTCTTTCAGCCACTTTTACAGCATCGGCAGATAAAATTTCCACCGCATTGTCCGAATTCTCCAGAAATCCTTTAAATGCAATTAAGCATGCATATTCGTAAGCCTTACCGTTCTTAGATTGTACAGCCATAACTACACTTCCGCACTCATATTTCTATTATTAAAGCATCTGTCCAGCTTTTCTTTGACAGCAGATGCAACTACCTCAGATAATTTTACGGGAACAGCATTGCCTATTTGCTTATACTTGCTGGTAAGAGTGCCCGAAAAATACATGCCCGGAGGAAATGTCTGTATGGCAGCACATTCCTGCCAGCTCAACCTGCGTGTATTTCCGTCATCCCCGAATCTCCAGACATCAGCCGATTCCTTTATCATATCCGGACTTGAAGGATGCAGCGGAACCTGCTTTGCCATTGCCGGTATGGTATAGCTGGACTGATTCCAGTCCCTTTTTCTGTTACGACTCATAAATCTCGACGAATATGATGCATTGCAAATGTCATGAGCATCAGCCCCGGACATGTCCTTTAAAGCATCATAAAGGGTTGCTCTATAGTCAAAAGGCTCAGGAAATTCAAATGCTTTTATACACAAATCCTTTCTGAACCCAATCATCAGCACCCTCCATCTGTCCTGCGGAACTCCATAATCCGCGGCATTAACCAGATTAGGATATACATCATATCCTTTTTCCGAAAAGTCCTCTATAATTGCGGTGATTATTTCTCCGTCGCCTAATGTCAGTATTCCTTTGACATTTTCCGCAACAAATGCGTAAGGCTGATTTATTTCCAACAGCTTGACAAAATATCTATACAATGAGTTCCTCTTATCATCAATCTTTCTCGGTCCGGCCAACGAGAACCCCTGACACGGAAAGCCTCCCAATACAATGTCACTCTCAGGAATATTTTCCACTCCGATTTTTCCGATATCTCCGCAAACAACCTCTGCATCGGACCATGATCTGTGCGTCTCACATGCATCTGCGTCTATATCATTTGCCCATATTGTCTTGCATCCTGAATTTTCAAATCCCATATCAAGACCACCTGCACCCGAAAACAATGAAACAACACTATATTCTTTAGGTTTTTGCAAGTCATTAAGTCGTATTATTTTGTTTTTCATCTGCACAAACCTCCCAAATGTTTCTTAATTAATATATAACAATTATAACGCAGGCAACATGAAATGTAAAACATAATAATAGCTTTTATTACTTTATTGATGAAATCCTCAAGGAAACATCCTGACACTTTAACCATCTGACCTTATTAAGCCGTTTTGCTTTATTTCCTGCTCAATATGAGAATTACATATGTTAACTATATGTATGGACTTGCTTTTTGCATATTCGACCGTATGTCCCGTCCCTCCGCTGCTTCCGTCATAAAAGCAAATCAACCTGCTGCTGTTATCCATCATGTATCTGTTCCTTTCATGATAGCACCCGTTCTGATATTGCTTATTTAAAGTAATTACCTCATCACATCCGGACAATATATCAAAATACTTTTCTCTGTCCCGTTCCTTCCACCCGACCGCCTGCTCTTCAAACGGTACCACTGCAATAAGCTTAATTTTAGCAGGGTCTGTATGTATTATTATCCGCTTTCGTATCAATACCTGCTCCGCACAAATCAAGTCAAATCCATAGCATGCACCAAACATAAATGTATCGTAACCATCCATTATTGCTTTGTTAATTTCATAAATCAAGCTTTGTGTCATCAGATTATATTCAGTTTTGTTTTTAGGTAACTTTTCTGTTCTATGCCCGCTGAAGCATAGG
Source organism: Sedimentibacter sp. (assembly GCA_031997345.1). Classification (GTDB taxonomy): domain Bacteria; phylum Bacillota; class Clostridia; order Tissierellales; family Sedimentibacteraceae; genus Sedimentibacter. Next base: position 7,083 of record DAMAEI010000105.1, read on the forward strand.
GTTTTGTTTATTTTATACTCTGATTCATATTAATCTCCTATATAGCACAAACATGTACTAATTGTACTGTACTACGAGTACATTGTTAATGCTTTTTACTATAAATATAATGAATCTAAGAGGTGTTATCTATGGTTGGAAAAATAATAAGAAAATTAAGAATCGAAAAAGGAATAACACAAAGCGAATTGTCAAACTATTTGGGATTAACCCCTAAGATGATTTCTTTTTACGAGTTAGGTGATAGATTTCCACCATATGATATTATTAATAAGCTTGCCGATTATTTCAATGTTTCGACGGATTATTTATTGGGAAGAAGCGATATAAAAAATCCAGAAAAACTACTTTGTGAATATAGCAATTTAAGCACAGGTGATTTAAAGATATTAGAGGAATGTATAGAGCTAAAAATAAGGGACAAATAGGGTCATCTTCAAAGATTGTGTAAACCTCCAAACTGATGTAAAATAAAAATACT
>DAMAEI010000106.1:0-7418 GCA_031997345.1 Sedimentibacter sp.
GAGCGGTTGTGAGTTATTCGATTTATAACAATGTGAATGTGTTAGGAATAAAGGACGGTTTCAGGGGACTCGTTGAGGGAGACAGCATTGAAATGAACCTCTCATCCGTTGCTGATATAATACACAGGGGAGGAACTGTACTAGGGAGTGCAAGAAGCACCGCGTTCAGAGGTATAGAAGGATTTGACAAAGCACTTAAGAATATCAAGTACCTGGGTATAGACGGTATCATTGCAATAGGCGGTGACGGAACATTCAGGGGTGCAAATGAGCTGGGAAAGGCAGGCGTTCCTGTAATTGGTATTCCCGGCACAATTGACAATGATCTTCCGTACACGGAATACACGCTTGGCTTTTTCACCGCTCTGACAACAGTTCTGGAATCTGTTGAAAAAATCAGAGATACTTCATCATCCCACTCGAGGACGAATGTAATTCAGGTAATGGGAAGAGACTGCGGAGATATAGCACTCTATGCCGGACTGGCAGGCGGAGCTGAAATGGTTATTATACCTGAGGTTGAATACAACATTGATGAGGTGTGTGATAAAATAATGCAGGGAAGAGCCAGGGGCAAGAAGCACAGTATTATAATCCTTGCGGAAGGCGCAGGAGATGCCAAGGACATCAGTGAAACAATAGAAAGCAAGACAGGAATAAGCACAAGATATTCCGTACTTGGATATACTCAAAGAGGCGGAACTCCTTCAGCATTTGACAGACTCATTGGAAGCCGAATGGGAGCAAAGGCGTCGGAGCTGTTAATAGGCTCAGTTAAGAACAGAGCATTGGGAGTGAGGGGCAGCGAGATATTTGATATGGATATAGATGAAGCGCTGTCTATGGAGAAAAAATTTGATGAAACAACATATGAGCTTACAAAAATATTATCTATATGAGTCGTCGCTCTTATGGTTAAGGAGGAGAATATGAGAAAAACTAAAATTGTCTGCACTATAGGTCCGTCTTCGGAAAGTGAGATGAAATTCAGGGAGCTGGTTCTGAATGGATTAAATGTGGCAAGACTGAATTTTTCCCACGGAACACATGCGGAGCACAAGGCAAAGATAGATGTAATAAAAAAGGTGAGAGAAGGGCTGAGAACATCCACGGCTATAATGCTGGATACAAAGGGACCCGAAATCAGGACCAAAGATTTTCAGAATGGATCAGCCGAGCTTGTCAAAGGTCAGGAATTTATATTTACATCCAGAGATATTCTTGGAAACAGTGAAATAGTTGGTGTTACATACGACGGATTTGCGGAAGACATAAATCCGGGGGATATCATACTTGTTGATGACGGGCTCATCAGCCTTGAGGCTGTTGAAAAAATCAATGATACGGATTTAAAATGCATTGTTAAAAACGGCGGAACAGTTAAAAATAAAAAAGGTATAAATGTACCTAACGTAAATATAAATCTCCCTGCTCTCACAGACAGGGATATTGAAGACATAAAGTTTGGAATTGAACAGGACGTTGATTATATAGCCGCATCCTTCATAAGAAAAGCGGAAGATGTTATTTCCATAAGAAGAATTTTAGAAGACAATAATGCCGACAATATTATGATTATATCAAAGATAGAAAACAGGCAGGGTGTGGAGAATATTGATGAAATAATTGAAGTTTCTGACGGAATAATGGTTGCAAGAGGAGACCTTGGGGTGGAAATACCCGCTGAAGAGGTTCCTCTTGTTCAGAAAACCCTCATAAAGAAATGCAATGATGCGGGAAAGCCAGTTATCACTGCAACCCAGATGCTGGATTCCATGATGAGAAATCCAAGGCCTACGAGAGCTGAAGTTTCAGATGTGGCTACGGCAATATTTGAGGGTTCTGACTCCATAATGCTGTCCGGAGAAACAGCCTCCGGAAGCTATCCGCTGGAAGCTGTGCAGACAATGGCAAGAATTGCCGAAATGATAGAAAACTCTCTGGATTATGAGGATATACTGAAGTCCAAAATGAGCTCAGCAAACAGCATAACGGATTCAATCAGTCTTGCTACCTGCAGAACAAGTCTGGATTTGCAGGCTTCAGCAATTATTTCTGCAACGGCATCAGGCTATACAGCTGCGGCTGTATCAAAGTACAGACCTGCGGCACCTATTATAGCAGCCACAGTAAGTGACCATGTAATGAGGAGAATGTCTCTTTATTGGGGAGTTTATCCTATAAAAATAAGCAGGATGAATTCAACTGATGATATAATAGATAAATCTGTTGAAAGTGCGTTAGAGCTTGGATATATAGAAAACGGAGATTTAATAGTTATTACGGCAGGCGTGCCTGTGGGAATAACCGGAAGTACGAATTTGCTGAAAGTTCATGTGGTCAGTGAGCTCCTGTACAAAAAGGCAGGTGCGGGAAAGGAAACTATAATAGGAAGAGCGAGAGTTGCAAAAAATGTTGCCGAATTGAGAGATAAATTTGAAGATGGGGATATAATAGTAATGACGGCAACAGATAGGGATGTAATTGACTATATGGAGAGAGCATCCGCAATCATCGTGGAAGAGGGCGGTCTCACATCACACGCATTCATTGCGGCACTGAGCTTAGGCAAGGAAGTTGTGGTGGGAGCGGAAGACTGCATGAAAAAAATTAAGGACGGAGAAATACTTACTGTGAATGGAAAACAGGGAGTTGTATATAGGGGGCAGGCTAAAGTAATGTAAGGGGTGTTAGTATAGAAAGATATAAAAGTATATTGAGGTTGATGCTGCCTATATTGTTTGCTATTCTTATAATTCTGCTGATGGTATTCGGCAGTGGAACTCTCCGGTGGATGAAGGAAGCCTTTAAGCCTGTTATTTATGCTGTTGCGATTGCGTATCTTTTGGATTCGCTGGTGACATTTTTTACAAGAATGCTGAGGGTGAGGCGCTGTCAGGGAATACTATGTGCAGCTTGCAGCAAAATATATTTTAGAGGCCAGTGAATCCGTAATAAGGATGCTTAACAACTTTTTAACCGGCTCGGCAGGCATATTGCTGGGATTTGCGGCAAATATTGGTGCAAGTACCGTCACCATTGTTACGAGCTTCATAATCAATATTTATATGCTTATTGAAAAGGACGATATACTTGCTAGGGGGAAAAGATTTATATATGCTTTTTGTGACAACCGAAATGCCACAAAGGTAATTCATATTTTTTCGCGGGCAAATAAAACATTTAAAAGCTTTTTAAATGGGAAGCTGTTGGATTCCATGATTGTGAGCATAATATGCTCACTGGCGTTTTTCGTATTTAAGGTACCATATGCGCTGCTTATGGGAACGATTATAGGGACATTCAACTTAATACCTTATTTCGGACCTATAATTGGCTCCGTACCTGTGGTAGCCGTGTCATTTTTTGTGGATGCTCCCAAGGCTTTGACGGCCATGGTGATAATTATAGTTGTTCAGCAGCTGGATGCAAATTTCCTGGATCCTAAAATTGTGGGAGGAAACGTGGGAGTAAGCCCGTTGTGGATCATAGCGTCCGTCACCGTCGGAGGTAATTTGTTTGGGCTCCCCGGCATGATACTGGGAGGGCCGACAGTGGTTACGGTAAAGACAATAATCGAAGAGTCGGTCCAGATGCGATTAATGGCAAAGGGCGCAGAGCATATGGATGAAGATAAGCTTCGTACCGGAATAAAAAGCAGAAGATTTAAATTTATGTTAAAAAAATAAATGCAATTAAAAAACCTGCTTAAGCAGGTTTTTTTAAAGGCGTGATTATTCTTCAGTCGACTGAGATCTTGGTCTGCAGCTCTTGCATCCACCGCCGCCGGCACCGCCCACGGAGTTTTCATCAATCTGTCTTGGGAACAGTCTCGGGAATGTTGGGCAAATATTTGCCTGTTCAGGCGCAAGCTGAACAAAGCCTGTGGAAAGAACACAAAGCTGAACCGGAACCACTATTTTCTTCTCGCAGGATATGCAGAGTGAAACAATCAGGTTAACTGACAGCTCGCCGGTTCTCGGGTCAATAGTAAAGTCTCTCTGAATGCTGTTTGTAGCAAGTCTTATTACACAGTCAAGGTTACAGAATTCAGTAAATCTTGGCAGGAATGCCGTATCAAATACTGAAGGTACGCATATTTCAAAGAAGTTGGTCAATATTAACGGATTGTGTTCCGAAGCAATCTCAATAACTGCGGATAATGTGATTATGTTTTCATTATTTGAGTCACATGGTGTTGTAACCAGGTCCATTTCAATTTCAACGCAGCCTGATACCTCTATATTTTGTGTTCCGAATACAGGAGTGCCTTGCTCCTCGTTGTCGCAGAACGTTGTGTCAGCCCAAATCAATTTTTGGCTCAATGTGCCGTCAGGACCGATTACTTTTACATCGCATCCATCTTCTCTTTTAACAAACTGTCCACCGGACAATGTTGTCATAGGGTTGATTTTTAAGTTACATTCATCATTTATGTTGTCAGGGTTGAAAAATTTTCTGCATCGGATATCAGCTATTCTTATAATATTTGTTCCGCAGCCTATCCTCGGTTCAAAGATTGTGTCGGGAGCTGATTTTAATCCCTGTAAATTAAAAAGTACAGCGTCATAAACTTTTTGTACATATATTGGCTCGGTTACAACATTGCGCAGTGTGCCGTCCCAATCACATCCTGATTGAGCGGTACAGCATCTTTCAGCTATCCCGCCATTACCTAAAACTTCATTTCTATCTGAGCATTTCATGCTTATAAAACCTCCTCATAATTACTTATAACTTTACTTTAATATATTCCTTTAAGTAATAGTTGTTACATCAATAAATATTTTTACATTCAAATATTTTATGCTGGTTTGAACGCAGAAGAGCCTTGAATTATATTCGGTGATAGTGTAAAGTATAAATACACATCAATTATTATTTTGGAGGGAATATGAAATTACCGATAGTTACATTTGAATTTGAGAACGGCGATATAGTAAAGGCTGAGCTTTATCCTGAAATAGCACCGAATACCGTAAAAAACTTCATATCTTTGATTAACAGCAATTTTTACGACGGGCTGACATTCCACAGAGTTATAAAGGGCTTCATGATTCAGGGAGGATGCCCTCAGGGTACTGGCACCGGTGGACCGGGCTATGGAATAAAGGGAGAGTTCTCGGGAAACGGAGTTAAAAATGATTTGAAGCACGATGAAGGAGTATTGTCAATGGCAAGAGCCATGTCACCAAACTCTGCCGGCTCTCAATTTTTTATAATGCACAAGAAATCACCTCATCTTGACGGACAGTATGCTGCCTTTGGCAAGGTAACTGAGGGGTACAGCGTAATAGATAAAATTGCTAACATGAAGACAGATTACAGAGATAAACCCGCAGAAGAAGTAAGATTGAAAAAGGTTACAGTTGACACTTGCGGAGAAACATACGAAGAACCGGAAAAAATGTAAGAAAATATAAACAAAGCAGAGACGTTGTCCGACAAGGGCAGCGTCTTGCCATATGATCAGTATAAGAAGCTTTTTATAGCTATGAGCACCAGAAGTATACCGCTGATTAAAGCTCCGAATTGCCCTAACTGAAACGGCCCTATCTGTATGTCGGCAACTTTTTGGCCTATTTTAACTCCGAGCCATACTGTTATAAAACTGCCTACGGCAGCTGCGAAAGATACGGCTAACGGTGTGTAGCCAAGCAGTCCTGCACTTAAGCCATTCGTCAGTGCATTGGCTGAAAGTGCAGCACCCAATACAAATGCCTCTACTGCTCCGATATGCTGTGATTTGTCGAAATCAGCGCATTCCGGATTTTTTAAGATTGATGATAGCCCTTTTATTTCCTGAAGATTCTTTTCCTCCTCATGTTGCTTGCGAGGCAATGACAGCCAGATAATTCGAAGACCGATAGCCAGCAGCATAACTACGCTTAAGAATACGGGAAGAATGCCTGGGATTACAGAAGAAATCCACTTTCCGAACAGTATCCCCGAATAGCTAAACAAGAAGCATACTGCGGCAATTAATGAGTTTGAAATACATTAATTTGTATTTTTCTTATGCCGTAAGTAATACCTACTCCTAAATTATCAAGGCTCGATGATAAAGCGAAACCAAGAATGAACAGCCAAGTCATAACATCACACTCCGTCATAATAGTCTGAAGTTATTCTATGCATTGATAATGTAAGGTGTTACAATTGAAGCACACACACTTATGGCTGTTTTTCTTCAGAGCGGAGTGCACTTTTAATCCGGCATTTTTATAAGCGCAATTCCTTTACTGTCTGCCAAATCTTCAAATCTATCGAAATCTTTAATTTGAACACCCTGTAAGCTTATCTTTTTTAAACCTTCAAGATTAAATATGTCATCAAAATTATTTATATTAAGATTATAAAAACTCAGCGTTTCAATTTCGTGAAACATTTCAATACCATTAAAGCTTTCTATTACACCGTCATTAATATGTAAGGTATCAAGATGCTCAGGTCCGCTCAGTTTGCTTAAATCGTTAAGGCTTATACCCTGCAGTTCTAGGGTTGTAATATTAGGGAAGCTTACTAAATCATGAATCCTGCCTTTTTTAGGATATAACAGCTCAAGGTGCTTTAAAGAAGTTATGGCATTTATTTTTGCCAGTTTATTTAAATCCATATACCAAATTGTTAACTTTTCTAAATTTTTCAAATTGCTAATTGGACTATAATCGATTATGATGTTTCCGTCCCAGAAATATAATACTTTTAGATTTTTAAAAAGGTATATATCATCAAGAAATATAATATTGTCCATGTCATTGATAGAGAGTTTTTCTATATTAGCAAGGTCTTCTTCTGTAATATTACCCTCTATTTCAAACTCTTTTTTTATTAGCCTGTTGAGCCCTCTATCCTTAATGATGCGGTTAGAATACATATTATAATTTATAGTTAGATATCCTATTAACAATAATACAACTGCTGCTATTTTATATGCTTGCCATTTCGAGTATGATTTGTGTATATAATATATTATTAATATAGTAAGAACTAAATATAGCAGCATTCGATTCGGTATATAAATACCGATTCTATATAATATATAATTTATAAGAAATGATATGGGTAAAATTAAAGTTTCAAATTGCTTTTCTTTTCTTATAATTTGACCTAAAGCGGTACCAAGTAAAATGCCTAACCACACATAAGGTAATTTACCGTCAGGAATAAAAAAGATATCTTTCAAATCTAAGATTATAAATACAATCAGTAAGAGTATCAGTATAATGGCATCCATATTATAATTTCTTTGCTTTGTCATTACAGCCACCCCCTTAATTTATATATTATAATAAGCACAGACAAAAAACAATGAAAAACTCAGGATTACAATTATGAATAATGCGTGACATTTGTTGACATATATTTATAGCTGTAATATAGTTATCTAAATAATAAATTTGCGTATAGGTAAGATG
>DAMAEI010000107.1:0-7247 GCA_031997345.1 Sedimentibacter sp.
CCAAAACATAAGCATATCTCTGCCGTCTCTGAGGCTGGATTCAATGACCTTTGACATTATTGAGAGGCTGCAGGAGGTAAGAAAATCCGGTCTTACATTTGCTCCCGAAGCGGGAACTCAGAGAATGAGAGATGTTATAAATAAAAACCTCACTGAGGAACAAATCCTCGGACCTGTGGAAACGGCATTTAAATTGGGATGGTCAACGGTTAAGCTTTACTTTATGATAGGTCTTCCGGGAGAAACAATGGAGGATGTGCTTGGTATAAAGGATTTGGCATACAAGGTAAAGGATAAGTTTTTCAACAGACCTAAGGAAGAAATAAAGGGCAATCTTAAAATAAATGCAAGTGCGTCATGCTTTGTTCCAAAGCCCTTCACACCGTTCCAATGGGTGGAGCAGGACAGCATGGATGAGTTTTATGACAAAGCAAAGTCACTCCAGAGAGAAATCAAGGATAAAAAGGTATCCTTCAGCTATCATGAGCCAAGGTTGAGCTACCTGGAAGCTGTTTTTGCCAGAGGAGACAGGAGACTTTCCAAGGCTCTAATCAGAGCATGGGAAAAAGGCTGCCGATTTGACGGCTGGTACGACATGTTTGATTTCGGCAAATGGATGGAAGCATTTGAAGAGGCAGGCATTGATCCTAATTTCTTCGGAAAGAGAAAAAGAGAGCTTGATGAAATACTTCCGTGGGATTTCATTGACGTGGGAGTTACGAAAAAATATCTCATAAGCGAATATGAAAATGCCATGGAGGCAATGACTACCCCGGATTGCAGGCTTAACTGCACTAACTGCGGAGTAAACCATAAATTAATAGGAGGTGCCTGCCCTCATGTACAAAATAACATGTAAATTCAGCAAGACAGGAAATTTAAAATATATCTCTCATCTGGATGTTCTGAGATTTATTCAGAGAGCAGTTAAAAGAGCCGGAATAGAAGCAAAATATTCTGAAGGCTTCAATCCTCACATGAAGACGTCATTCGGTTTTCCGCTTTCGCTTGGAACAGAGAGCATAGGAGAATATTTTGAACTTGAACTGAATGAAAAAATTTCACCTCAGGAATTTATGGATAAAATGAACGGGGTGATGCCGAAGGAAATGCAGATGTTAAAGGCCGGATATCTTGACGAATCGCAGTCACTGATGGCAAGATGCTCTTATGCTGAGTATATAATCGGAATTGAATCAGGCAGCCTCGATATGGATAAGCTAAACGAGCTGATGAATGAAATGCTTGAATCGGGAGTTGAATTCAGCAGGAAGAAGAAAAATAAAAAGAATATAACAGTTACCAAGGAAATAAATACAAAGGATTTTATCAAGTTTCTGGAGGCGGAATCTTCCGGTGAAGGAAGAGCAAGGATACAAGCGGTGTTCGCAACCACAGAAACAGGTAGCATGAGAGTGGATGAATTCCTCAGATTAATAGATGAAAAGGCATTCGGCATAGATTACAGCACAATAATGAAGATTGATGCATTGGATAAGGAAATGAAGACAATACTGTAGGTGGTATTATGAAGCAGATTTTGATAAGCAGTTCTGTGTTTTTTGACCAGGCAGCCGTACTGGAAGATGGAAGGCTCATGGATTATATGCACGAGGAAAAATATAATGAAAGTGTAGTGGGCAATATTTACAAGGGCAAGGTTATGAACATTCTTCCGGGAATGGAGGCCGCCTTTATTGACATCGGACTTGAAAAAAATGCATACTTGTTCTTGGATGATCTGCTTTCTGATAAATTTCTAAAAGAAAACAACTTGAAAAAAAGGGAAGTCACAAATATCAGCAAAGTGCTGAAAAAGGGTGATGAGCTGCTTGTACAGGTTGTCAGGGAGCCAATGGGTGAAAAAAACGTAGCATTGACCACTGATATTTCAATGTCAGGCAAATGCCTTGCGTTCATACCTAAAAGTATTGAGGTTAACATATCCAAGAAAATCAAAAATCCTGAGGAACGCAAAAAACTTGAGGATATAGGCAGCGAAATTATGAAAAATGGAAACGGGATGATATTCCGTACATTTTCAAAGGATTGCTCAAGAGATGAAATAGAAGAGGAATACTCACTGCTTTCAAAAGCATTTGAGCAGTTGGAGAAGGAATACAACTATTCCTATGCGCCCAAGCTCCTGTATCGAAGCAGCTCCATGATTGAAAAAATGTTTCTGGACTACATTGATTCAACAGTGGCGGAAATTTATGTGGAAGACAGGGAAACAAAGGAAAGGGTTCTTGCACTTATTCATAAATTTGCTTCGGATAGGCTCAAGGAAATAAAGGTCGTGGAAACAGGAAGGGCATTTGAGCTTCTCGGTGTGGAGAAGCAGCTTGAAATGCTCTTTGAAAGAAAGGTTGAGCTAAGCAACGGAGGGTCTATTTTTATTGATGTCACGGAGGCACTTACGGTAATTGACGTGAACAGCGGCAAGTACGTGGGCAGTGACAGCATGGAGGATACCGCTCTTGCCATAAATCAGCACGCTCTTGAGGAAATAGGCAGACAGGTAAAGCTCAGGGATATAAGCGGAATAATTATAATAGATTTTATCGACATGAAGAACAAGGACAATGTCGACCTTTTAATAAGTAAGGCAAAGTCTGTTTTTAAGGAAGACAGGGCGAGGACCAATGTATTGGGAATGACGAGGCTTAATCTCATGGAAATCACAAGGAAGAAGGACCGTGAAAATTTCTTTAATCTCATCACTGAGGAATGTCGGTGCTGTAAGGGCAGCGGGAGGATAAGCTCAAATATTTTCATATTGATGAAAATTGAAGGTATTGTCAAAAGAATAAAGAAGAATACATCTTGCGAGGCAGTCATTCTTAAGGCTGGATATATTTTATACGATAAAATAACATCAGAGTGCATGGATACAATAAATAAAATTGAGAAGCAATATAATATGAAGATTTATTTCCTCGGGGATAAGAATATAGAGGACCACGAAATTCATATTGATAAAATGGGTAAAAAAGATTATATAAACAGTATATTTAAGCAAAAATAAGTTGACAAACATTGCTTTGTTTGATAATATTTATATTTGTTAGAGCCGCACGGATCAGGTTAAAACTATAAGTACCTGCAATGGCGAGACTGGGAAGAGGAGGTAAATTTATGTACGCAGTTATTGAAACAGGTGGAAAACAATACAGAGTTCAGGAAGGCGATGTTATAAGAGTAGAAAAATTAAACATTGCTGATGGAGAAACAGTAAAATTTGATAAAGTTTTACTTGTAGCTGAAGAAGGAAAAGTTAACGTTGGAAAGCCATATGTTGACGGAGCAGTAGTTGAAGGTCTGGTTGAAAATCAGGGAAAAGCAAAGAAAATAATAATTTTCAAATATAAGCCAAAGAAAGACTACAGAAAGAAACAAGGACATCGTCAACCATATACACAGATTAAAATCGAAAAAATTGTTGGATAGTATATGATTACGGTTACTGTATATAGAACCGGAACAGAAATCAGCGGGTTTATTGTTGAAGGACATTCCGGCTATGCTGAAGAAGGCATGGACATAGTATGTGCATCGGTTTCCATATTATCATACACGGCGCTTAATTCCATGAATCTGGTTGCAGGAATTGAACCGGAGGATTTAAGCTATGACGTGGATAGTGAAACGGGATTTATGAGTCTCAGGACTTTAGTCAACAATGACAAGACCGATGTGATGTACAGGAGTTTCATGGTAGGAATAGAACTATTACTGGAAGATTACAGTGATTATATTACACTTAAATTTGAGGAGGTGTAAACATGTTATTAAAATTGAATTTGCAGTTATTTGCACATAAAAAAGGTGTTGGTAGCTCTAAGAACGGTCGTGACAGCAACTCTAAGAGACTTGGAGTTAAAAGAGCTGACGGACAGTTTGTATTAGCGGGAAACATTCTTGTAAGACAGAGGGGAACTAAGCTTCATCCGGGACTTAATGTAGGCATAGGAAGCGATGACACATTGTTTGCAATGGTTGACGGAAAAGTTAAGTTTGAAAGAAAAGACAAGACAAGAAAACAAGTAAGTGTATATCCTTGTGAAATAGAAGCATAATAAACATAGCACCTACCAATACGGTAGGTGTTTGTATTAGTTGAGAAAGTTGGGATAGAATGTTTGTAGATATAGCTAAAATCAATGTTAAGGCAGGCAATGGCGGAAACGGCAGCGTTGCGTTCAGACGCGAAAAGTACATACCTATGGGCGGACCGGCCGGCGGTGACGGTGGCGACGGGGGAAGTATAATATTGGTTGCCGACGAAGGTCTGAGAACATTGATGGATTTCAGATATAAAAGACACTATCAGGCAGAAAACGGCCAGGATGGAAGAGGAAAAAAGCAATACGGCTCTGACGGAAAGGATCTTGTGTTGAGAGTGCCTATCGGTACCTTAGTGAAAGACGAAGAGACAGGCATTGTTATGGCTGATTTGAAGGATCACGAGCAGTCATATGTTGTTGCAAAAGGTGGATACGGCGGAAAGGGAAATGCGAAATTTGCAAATGCCATAAGACGTACGCCGCGCTTTGCGGAGCCGGGAACTAAGGGTGAAGGCAGAGAAATAATACTTGAGCTCAAGCTTTTAGCTGATGTTGGATTGATAGGTTTTCCTAACGTAGGAAAATCAACCATATTAGCATCAATAACAAGTGCCAAGCCTAAAATAGCAAATTATCATTTTACAACGCTGAAGCCTAATTTAGGGGTTGTAAGCATCGGAGAAGGACACAGCTATGCAATGGCGGATATTCCCGGATTGATTGAAGGCGCATCTGAAGGTGCCGGTCTGGGACTTGAGTTTTTAAGGCATGTGGAAAGGACAAAGCTTCTTTTGCATGTAATTGACGCATCAGGTCAGGAAGACAGAGATCCAATTGAGGATTTCTATAAAATAAATGATGAATTAAAGCAATACAGCGAAAAGCTTTCAGAAAAAGAACAAATAATAGTCCTAAACAAAATGGACTTGCCTCAGTCTCAGGAAAACCTGGAAAGAATTAAAGAAAAGTTTTCTTCCGACTATGAGATTATTGAGGTTTCTGCGGCAACAGGCGAAGGTCTTGATGCTCTTAAGAAAAGAGCATATGAGAGACTACTGCAGATTGAAGAAGAAATCGACTTTGTCAACGAAGAAGAGATTGAAAACTTCTTTGACAGAAAAGCGAGAGACACAATCGCTGTTTCCAAGGAAGAGGATTATTATCTGGCTGATGGAGACTTTTTGGAAAGACTTGTTGCATCAACAAACTTTGACGATTTTGAATCATTCAGTAATTTCCAGAAGGTTCTTATTGATAAGGGCGTTATAGAAAAGCTGAGAGAGCTTGGAGCGAAAGAAGGAGATCTTATAAGTGTATGCGGAGTTGAATTCGATTTCGTAGACTAAATAGGAAAGGGGACACACCTCTAGATACTGCTGGTCTATGGGGTCAAACTTTAGAGGAATGTCCCCAATTTGAGGAGGATTAATGCTTACAGGAAAGCAAAGAAGTTATTTGAAAACTATGGCGAACGGGCTGGAAACAATAATGCAGATAGGCAAGGGCGGTGTAACGGAAAATGTTATAAAGCAAATTGATGAAGCATTGGAAGCCAGAGAATTGATTAAAATAAGGCTGTTGAATAACAGCATGCTCGAAGCAAAAGAGACGGCAAATGAAATTGCTGAGGCTGTAAGAGCAGAATATGTTCAAAGCATAGGCGGAAGGTTTGTACTATACAGAGAGTCCGAAGAAAAAAAGATAAACCCCTATTAATGATTTCATTAATGGGGCTTGCGTGTTTTTTGATAAGATTGAAAAAGGTGTTTATAATATGAATACAACAATGAACTTTATTATATAATACTAAAAATATATTTATGCAATAAAATATAGTATGTATTAATAAGCAAAAATAATCGCATATATAAGGAGAAAAAAATGAAAAAAGGAAGGATATTCATTATATTATGTTTAATGACACTTATATCAATGGGATGCAGTCAGGAAAAAAGCGTTCAAAATGATAATGTGATAATAGACAGCAACGAGAAAAATACAGCAGAAGAAATGGCTGAGCAGGACAATCAGCTTGAAAGCGAAGCAGGTATGCATGCGTTCTATTATGCTGATGCCATTTTATGCTTAGGCATAAATAAAGATGATGGTTACGAATCTGTTATAAGTAAATTAAGAAGACCTTATCATGAAAATTCAGAATCCACACCTCCTTCACTTGTTTGTTTATTAGAGAATAAAACATATGCAGAGATTTTCTTTAACGAAGAAACCGGCAAGGTATCTTATATTTCTTTTTTCAAGGAAGAATAAAATATTTGTGAATTTAATGCAAAGGATGGCAGTTTCGTCAGTACTTTAAAAAAAGTTGGATATGACAAGGATGGTCGCTCCATTTGGGACCCTATGCTTTCTGTACCTTATTAATGGGTCATGCGTTTAATAATTTAATTAAAACTTATTGAATTATTTTTAAAATGATATAGAATTAATTTGAATCATAAAATTATAAAGGAAGTATAGTATGCAGAATGTTAATGTTTTAATTTGTGATGACGATCCGATTGTGCATGAATCGCTGGAAATATATCTGAAGAGCGAAGGCTTTGTATGTATGTCGGCCTATGACGGCGAAGAGGCACTCAGGATTATTAAAACGACACCTCCTTCTCTGGTTGTATTGGATGTAATGATGCCGAAGCTAAACGGGCTGAATGTATGCAAAGAGGTGAGAAAGTCAAGTGATGTTCCCATAATAATGCTTACTGCCAAGGGAGAAGAAATAGATAAGATTTTGGGTCTTGAGTTGGGTGCCGATGATTACATAGTAAAGCCCTTCAGTCCAAGGGAGGTTGTTGCACGTATAAAAGCTGTAAGAAGGCGCGTAATTGAAAATGCATCTGAGGGGAAATCCTCGGTATTATATTTTAACCGACTTGAAATAAGCCTTAAGCATTATCGTGTTAAATTTGATGACCGTGTTGTTATATCAACTCCCAAGGAAGTAGAAATACTTTATTTGCTGGCGTCAAATCCGGGACAAGTATTCTCAAGAGAACAGATTCTGAACAGGGTTTGGGGCTATGATTATTATGGCGATACAAGAACTGTAGATACTCATATAAAAAGAATAAGAGCGAAGCTGCCGCAGGAAGGGACGGGCTGGGAGCTGCATACCGTTTACGGCGTCGGATACAAATTCGAGGCAGAATAATATGAAGA
>DAMAEI010000108.1:0-6976 GCA_031997345.1 Sedimentibacter sp.
ACCGACGACGCCGATCTGTTGTTTGGACATTACATACTCCTGTCAGGTGTGGTCACCGCGCCATATACGCGGCTTGAAATGTGGCTTAGATGTTAACTCAACGAGTGTTTTTTTTAAAAGATAATTTTTTTAATATTAACAATAGGAAATATATTAGTTATTTGTTGTTAATAAATGCTTTATGGTTTTATCCCAATCATAAAATTCATCATCTTTTTTCAAATTCACTTCATTGAAAACGGGTTTTCCATCCATTAAATCAACAAAAAGGTTTGCTAAATCCTCTGCGGAATAAGGATCAATGAAAGCAGCGCACTCATAATTACCCAAGGTTTCATGCGCATAAGGTAAATCAGCCAATATAATCGGCTTCGCATGCATCTTGGCTTCTGAAATGGGTAGGCCCCATGTCTCCAATAATGACGGGAATATTACGACATCACATTGATTATAAGCCTGTTCAACCTGGGCGAAGTTTAGCAGGCCAGTAAAATTAACACCTTCAACATGTTTATACTTATCTATTATATACTTTGAGAATTTATTCGTATCTTCTGAAAACGTTAACGTAAGCGTTAGCTTCCCTTTATGAGCAGGCGATTTCTCATTGAATAGCGAAAGGGCATCAAGCAGTAACTCAAAATTCTTAAACGTACGAGGCAATGCAGGATAGAAAAGATTTACCGTATGCTCAGGACTAAATGAAGGTTTCGTGTCATTAACAACAGGGCTAATTGGTCGAGAGACAATATACCGCTCGGCGCCTACATGATTTTTCAAATACTCGCCAAACCAACGCTGCTGCACAATGATGGCATCATTCTTTTTAATATTGATTTTGTAAAGTAGATTATAGAATTTAGAAAAAAGGAAGAATTTGGGTTCGTAAAGAAAATCTTTGAAATTAGACTTATAAACTGTAGAGCAGTTATGGCAATAAACAAATTGCTTTTTTACTGCGACATTAGGCGTGATATCGTGCATTGCCAACCAAACGTCTGTGCCCCATTTTTTACTCAAACCCTTACATGTAACAAGCTCAAAATAGAGTCTTTTGAGCCAGCTTTTTTTGATGTCAGGATATTCAATAAACGTAATGTTTTCGAAGACAAGATCATTGAATAATTCTTTTTTATGCACCAATGCATAAACGGTATCTTCAGGCGATGTATTCTTATCTAATGTTATCAATGCATCTCTGAATACTTTAAGCGTTCCCCCTTCTACGAGGTTAACGCCTGAAATAACTATAAACATAAATATTCCTTTCCGCCAGATTACACTTTTTTTGATAAATTACGATACATAAACATCGAAGATAACATCATAAACACATATGGATTTAAATACCCAGCACCACGGATGAAAAGTGGGATAATGAATGACAGTAAGAAACAATACGCTAACACATGCTGAGCAGAGTAGGATTTTTTCGAGTTAAATGAAATGAAAGACTTGATAAATTTAAGCGTAAATAAAATACAAAAAATTAAGCCAATCAGTCCAAATTCAGAAATAAACTTTGACGCTATAAATGATCCATCATACAAATTTAAATGCCCTGCCCCTAAGCTTTCCAGGACTTTTTGGCTTTCTCCAACGACGCCATTGTAGCCCATTTGCTGGAAGCCGGTCCCCAACCCTAAACTTTCAGTGAAGTTTAAAAATGCACGTTCCAGTCCAGAAAGATAGACCAGTACAGAAAAGTTAGTAGAGTTGGCAAAACTTAAGCGTGAGGAAAAGTATGTATAATCATAAGTAAATTGATAAAAGGTCCAGACAAACAACATTAAACAAAAAGCGACAGCGAAAGGTAATATCCTGACCTTTTTAAGAGCGATTACGCAGAAGACCAAACCAACCAGTAAGGTCAAATTCTGTACCGCAAGTGCAATACTAAACGACACGATAAAAATGATTATCGTTGTTGTTCCTCTCGCATAAAACAATGCAAACGAGAAGAATGGCAAAAATATCAAGGCAAATGCAGAGGGTTCAGAGAAAAACACCATGCTTTTATCTTGCACTACTCCGCCAATGATTAGCACCGCTCCGACCATTCCAATGGCACAAAGAATGTAAAACATCCTAAATGAAGCTTTTTTAATAGTGGAGTCTGATAAATAGCTAATGTTATTTGCAAAACAAGATGCAAAGTAAACCATAAGCAGTAATGATACAACAGAGAAATATACCTTAATATTAAAGAGGTCTGCGATACCATTAACAAAGAAGCTAGAAATTATATTCAATATCAATATAAAAAAGACAAGTGCAATTGCTAAACGACAATCACGAGTTATCCATTTCAACCGCAAACAAACGAATAAAACAGTTAATGCGACTAACGTTGAAAGCGAGAAATTCCCGAGTCCTAATCTATAATAGATAAAATCAGGCGCAATAAACACAAGCATCAAAAAGAATAAAAAAGTATTCGTATTGTGAGGCCTAATATTATTTATAGTCATACATTAACTCAATTATTTTTTTCGCCCACGCATCCCAATTTAAATGACTATGATATCGTTCAAATGCATTATTTGAATAACGATTATAGTTATCAAAATTGTTTATTATTTCATAAATACTGTTTGCAAAGGCTTGTGAATCGGTTGGATCATCAATCAACAACCCAGTTTCACCTTCAACAACAATTGAGCTAATGCCACCTGTATTGGTTGCAACTACTGGCATTCCATAAGCCGCCGCCTCACAGAACACCATGCCATAGCATTCTGCTATTGTTGGAAGTAACAGTACATCTGATTTCATGAGAACATTTTTAAAAATAGTCATGTCAGATGGAATGTCTTTATTTAAGCGGCCCGTTACTTCAACCCAATCTGGAAGCTCGCTCGTTTCAGGAGTGCATCCACAAACAATAAGCTTAGCGTCAATATTTTTGCTTTTACGTAAATATTCAACTGCCTCTAACGCTACTTTTCCACCTTTACGTTCCCAGTCAACGCCCAGGAATAATAAGGTAAATGATTTATCATCATCTTGTGTTTTAATTTTCGGATGAGCATTAGGTTCTACTATATTAGCCCCCCACAGTAATTTTTTAACTTTTGACTCTGGTAATTTGTAATGTTTAACGCAAAATTCAGCAGCCCAGTCTGAAGGGAAGGAAACTATTGCAGCATTATTTAACGCAGCTCTTTCTATCTTGCTCCCCTGATAATGGAAAGAATCATTAATAGAATTAAAATTGCTATAGTATTTTTTCAGCTGGTCGTAGGTTGTGTCTGATAAATATAATATCGGAATATTAGTTTTCAAATGTGCTATTTGAGTAGAGCCTGCCGGCGCGATAATGAAATCCACATCTGATATTTTTTTTAGAATTTTATTAAACCGAAATGCATACTCATACGATAAAATTGAAGAATAACTATAATCATAATTGATCCCAAACAATTTAAGAAACAGTTTAAATGCTTTCAAAAATGGTTTAGTTAACGAATTTATAGGACCAAGCACCTTAACATCGATATTATGTCTTTTTAACGCAGACAACATATAATAAGGCGTCCCTGACCAACTACCTGTTGAGGTGGGATCATAGGATGACAGAAATGCAACTTTCATCAATGTACTCCACTAAAAAAAAGCTTTGGTTTTTGCACAATATTTAATAATACTTTTTACATGCCAAACGAAATGTTTTGAGAATAATGATCTATTGGCATGCTGTGCTTTATGCACTGCGCTAATCGTTGGGTAATAAACCAAAGCAACACCTTCTGCTTTGCTTCTAAAGCAAATATCGATATCTTCACAATACATGAAAAATGATTCATCAAAGCCGCCTAGTCTGGCGTAATGATCTGCCCGAAATGCGAGGAATGAACCAGCAGCCCAATCAACAATACATTTATTATTGACAGCGCTTTTTTCGATAATAGTTTTATTTTTAAAGCCAAGATATGAAAGGAAAAAATCCTTAAACTTTGGAAAATGCCTTATCGAATTATCATAAACAGTTTTTAAATCGTCTTTATATAAATTTATTGTTGCAGCTTTTTCATTATTTTGCCGCATAGAATCACATAATTTTATTACGTCATTCAAATCAATTAACACATCTGGATTCAAAACAATAAAGTAATCTTCTTCTTTCATGTTTAAATGATTTTTACAGAAGTTAAAAACAATATTGTTATTATCGCCAAAACCACGATTAAAATGCTCATTGATAAAATAAATACATTCTGAATCATTTTCATTTAAAGAAGAATGTATTTTATTATTTTTTACTACAAGGAATACATCCTTATAATTTTTGACTTGTTCTAAAATCCCACTTTCACGAATCATATCATCATGACCATGAGATACAATGGAAATAAATATCTTGCTGTGATTATTTTCCATGTTGTAATTTTTTCCTACCAAAACTAAAAATGATGAGAAGACATACAATCATCTTGTTGAATTCTTTTCGTCTGGCCCTGTTAAAAGCAACACCAAACAGAGACAACCAAACTGTGATGTAACATTCAGGATAAAATTTGGCAGTCACAAGAAGCCGGTTTCTGATGGAGCAAAAATCTGCAACTTTGCTCTTTCCGCCACCCGTGCTTGCACCTTCTTTATGATAAACAATGCTATCAGAACAGATACCTAGCTTGAAGTTAGCCTTTCTTGCTCGCAAACAAATATCTAATTCTTCGTAATATAAAAAATAGTCTTCATACATCAAACCAATTTTATTTAAGCATTCTTTAGTAAAGAACATAGCCGCGCCGATTACGTAATCGATTTGCTGTGCAACAATTTCATCATTATATTTAGCATGAGCACTTTCACCAATGCCGTATTGTTTAGTAGTACACAGCCATTTATTATGTAACCCACCCAAGCCTTGTTGAGTTTCTCTGTCATCAAAATAAACCAACCGAGAACCACATATCCCAATGTTTGAATCTTGATTACATTTATCAACTAAATATTGGAGGGCATTGACATCAACTTCTGTATCATTGTTCAGCACCCAGACATAATCTGCATCATCCTGATTAAGCGCGAATTTCACGCCAAGATTATTCCCACCAGCATAGCCGCGATTATAGTCTGACTGAATGTAAATTATTTTTTCATCAGGCTTAACTTTATATTTATTAATGTCTTCTGAAGTAATTATCGTAGCCTGGCTATTATCACTGACCTTATTGATTACTTCATTTTTTATTGTAGTATATGAGTCATCAGTTGATTTATTATCTACTATAACAATTCTAAATTTATCATAATTCATCTGGAGTAAGCTATTAACACACAAACATGTGTCTTTCGCACCATTCCAGTTTAATACTATTACATATACCATCACTTTACCTTTGCTTCTTCATAAGAATATTACATCTATGGCTCATATAATACAAAAGTATAAAATCAACAATAACCCTTGCAGTCCATAAAAAGGCAACACCAACAATGCCAAATTGTTTTGTAAAGACAAACAACAAGATCATATACGGGATAAATTCCAGCATATGAATATAAGCTGTATATTTCGCTTTCCCGAAAGCTTGTATATTTGCAAAAGGTATTTGTGAGAAGCAGTTAAAGAAAAAGCCAACAATCATAATTTGTAGGATTGTTGACGATGTTCCTGCAAATTGACTACCCATCCAGATAGTTAATATTTTTTCTGCGAACAAATATACGAAAAGGCACAGAGGGAAACAGATAAGCGTCATCAGCTTGTAGGCATATTTTTGATGCTTAATAGACTCATCATAATTATTCAAACAGCTAAGTTTTGGGAAAATAGCTTTACCTAACGAACCGGGAATTATCGATAATCTGTTTACAAGCTCATTTGGCACCGTATAAAAAGAGATTTTCGATGCACCCGCAATATTTGATAAGATAAATCTATCCATACTGATCAACAGCGGAGAGATAATATTACTGACGGTGACCCACCCTCCATAGTAAAACATCCGCTTTAGCACTGAGAGTGAAAAATATTTTATACCTAATGTTATTCTTTTCCTGACATATAAATAACTTAATACTAAGCAAATGATCCTTGCCAAAGCAATGCCTAATACGGCATAGAAAAGAGTTTCCTGGTAGAATACAAAGCAAACAGGCAAACCAGCAATAAGTGAGTTACCTATGCTTTTTTGAATGTTTAAGTGTCCAAAATATTCACGGCCTTCAAGTTCGGCGAGGAATATTTGCGTCACCAAGAAAACAGGAATCAGTAAGGCAAGAATAATGATTGAGTTGTAAACATCGGAATAATACTGGCTGCTAATATTAAGCAAGGTGATGATATTATCCTTGAATACAAATAACGCCCCTCCGCCTAACGCACCTAATATAAAGATAGCGACCAGCGATGTATTAATGACGATATTGCTGTCTACTTTATTTTCTTTTAATAAAGCTATTTCACGTACTACAGCTCTTGTTAAACCTGCATCAAATATGCTTGCATATCCAATAACAATCATCGACAACGTATACAGGCCAAATAATTCAACGCCTATTTTTCGTGCGATGATTCCAAATGCTGGAATGGCTATTAATGTTGGGATTGCATACCCTGCCATATTCCATATGCTGTTTTTCAAAAGTGACATAAGCTAATTAATTTCTGTTCATAAAAGTGTTTTTATTTTAACCTTTTCTGAAATGGCTGATTTTTCTCACATATCTGATTAATCAATCATTCAAAATGACTTGTCTGGAATGCGGCGACATGACGTTTTGTCATCATCCTTTCAAACGCATCACGGCCTTCAGGAGCTTAAATAGGGATGTGCCGCATTCAACGTTGTCACATTAACTACATTGTCAGGTTAATAGCCTTTAAGCATCTTCAACAAATATTGACCGTAGGCATTCTTCGCTAAAGGTTTGGCAAGCGACTTAACCTGCTCCGCATCAATAAACCCTTTTCGATAAGCAATCTCTTCCGGGCAGGCCACCTTCAATCCCTGGCGCTCTTCAATGG
>DAMAEI010000109.1:0-6926 GCA_031997345.1 Sedimentibacter sp.
GTCACCATAACGGCAAATACGCCGGAATCAGGTAAAAGGTTTAAGGAATGGTCGGTTGTAAGCGGCAGTGCAATTCTTGCCAATGTGAAGGCATCACGTACTACGTTTACCATGCCTAATAGTGAAGTCGGAGTAAAAGCCAATTACGAGGTCATTCCGGCAGGTGTTACCACCGTATCGGCAATTACCGTGGATAAACAAAGCCTTGCGCTTTACAGCAACACAGAGCCTCGCTCGGCAACCTTAGTAGCTACTGTTACACCTTCCGATGCTACAGATAAAACTGTAATGTGGCAGAGCAGTAATACGGCTGTTGCAACCGTGGATGCAAATGGCAAAGTTACGTCAGCAGGAAACGGCATAGCAATTATTACCGTTACTACAAATGATGGTGGTTACTTGGCTGATTGCACTGTGACAGTAACGACTTACAACAGTGGAGGAGGCGATAAACCAAGTGGTGGAGATTCTAAGCCGAAACCGGAAACAAAGCCGGAAACTAAGACAGAACCTAAATTCGTTGTACCACCGTCCATACCTGTTGTGAATTTTTCAGACGTCTCGCCAAGTGCATGGTATGCAGGAGCAGTGGAGTATGTTCAGACACGTGGTTTGATGACCGGAACCGGTGATGGCAAATTCAGTCCGGATGCAACAGCAACAAGAGCTATGCTTTGGACGGTGTTATATCGTTTGGCAGGCAGTCCAGGACAAAATACTACAAGTACAAACTGGTATGCGGCAGCACGGGAATGGGCAAAGGCTAATGATATTTCCGACGGACTTAATCCGGATGACTCAATTACAAGAGAACAACTTGTAACATTACTGTATCGCTTTGCACAAAAGAAAGGTCTGGATGTCTCTAAAGTAGGCGATTTATCTATCTTTGCAGATGCAGACGATGTATCCCCTTGGGCAACCAAAGCCATGGAATGGGCAGTTGACAATGGAATCATTTCCGGTAAGGGCAATGGTATCCTTGACTCCAACGGTACAGCAACCCGTGCAGAAATTGCAATGATTCTCATGAGGTTCCTGGAACAAAATTAAAACATTAATCATGACCACCAATTAGCCGGTGGTCATGATTTTTATTAACATGATGTCGTGTCCTGATATTTTTATTTATTTTTTCTGTGAAATCATATACAATATAAATAAGTTATCAAGCAGGGCAACCTCGTAAAGGAAATAACGGGAATATTAATAAAATGAACGGATGTAAGAGGGTGCTTATTTTTGACGAATCAAACGCAGTATAAATTTGAATGTCAGAGGAAGAAGATATGAAGTTAGACCATTTTGTTATAAATGTCGATAAAAATTATCATTCAGATGAATCTATTATTAATTACATCAGATCCAAGGGGTTTCCATATGAACCAAAATGGGGAAAAGGCACTGCCGGATTTAAGGTTTCCAACTTGTGGATAGGCAATGAATACTTTGAAATGATTCATATTTTAAAGCCTGATGGCGGAGGATGGGTTGAGGAGTGGACAAGGAAATATAATCAGGGTCACAGAGGAGTGATTTGCCTGATGCTGGATGTTGGAGAAATAGATGAAATCCATGACTCGTTAAACAGAAAGGGAATAGATATAACTCGGCCGGAATGGCTGGAGTTCAAGTGGTTTTTTAATCTGCTGACACGCAGAATGCCATGGAGAAACTGCTATGTTCCTTTTTTTGAAGGTGTTCCCATGCAAATCGGATTTCAAGAAATGAAAGATGAAAAATCAAGAGATTTTATGAATCAGTACATGGTCCCGAATTCAAGAGATAATGGAATTATGGGCATAAATAGAGTGATTGTTAAGGGGCAATTTACTGAGAATGATTTTGCCATGATTTCAGCTATTTTTGGCGAGTTAGCGCATAAGAACGAATCCTCAATAAAAGTAGTATTGCCATTAACCCAGATTATAGAATTTGTAAAGGATAAACATTATCAAACAGAAATTTATACCGATTCAAGCAGGGGAGATTTTATTGAAATAGAAAATATACGGGTAAATTGCTAATTAGGAGCTTATGGTGGGGTATATCAATTTGCTTTGAAAGAGGTGGCAATAATGGCTAAACATGAGTTTGGGATTATGCAGAATAATCCTGCAAGTGAAGAAAGGTTTGACTCATATGAACCGCAGAAATATAATTGCATCAGTGTTGATGATGATTTCATAGAACCAATTTTGACTGAGCTTCAGAGCATAGATTGTTATTGGCATACTCTGCAAAGAGCGGAGAAAGGTCTTGCATATTGTGGAATTACGCTTATTCCACCTGAATCAATGGAATTATTTATAAGTATTTTGTTGCTTCAAAATAAAGAGGAATATTCTAAATTGATCTGTCTGGCGAATCAAGCGTGGGAAAACAAAAAATATTTAATTCACTTTGGCATTTGAAGCACATAGCCAAGGTATATGGGTGTCACACCTTATAATACTTTTACAGGATTGCAGTGACTTACAGACCATATTTCGGCGTGACCTGCAAGCCTGCGGTTATGTTATTTACGCAAAATTTTATCCATGGTTTTTCCTT
Source organism: Sedimentibacter sp. (assembly GCA_031997345.1). Lineage (GTDB taxonomy): Bacteria > Bacillota > Clostridia > Tissierellales > Sedimentibacteraceae > Sedimentibacter. The sequence goes on from DAMAEI010000109.1 coordinate 2,554, forward strand.
TTGCCAACTCATCGATTAGCTTATCCAAGTAGCGAATTTCCCGCATAGTTGTCTCTTCAATGTCTTCAATTCGGACACCGCATATAACACCTTTGATTAATGTCCGTGATGGATTTAGCAGCGGAGCATCCGCAAAGAAGGTCTCAAAATCCGTTTGGTTTTTTAATTGAGCTTCTAATTGTTCCTGACTATATCCTGTCAGCCAACGGATGATTTCATCAACTTCTGTTTTTGTACGTCCTTTTTTCTCCGCCTTGGTGACATAATGAGGGTAGACACTGGCGACACTCATTTTATAGATATTATGCTTGCTCATAATACATCCTCGCTTATATGGTTTTCTTTATTGTATCATTAAATATAGTATTTGTCTTTTATAATTAAGTCCCCTTCCATATTTGTTTTAATTGAATGCAATGCAAAATAATGGTATAATTTAGTCAGTATTTAAGTGATGAAGTATTGAGGTGAGTAAAAATGAAGCTTATTACGGCGCAAAGAATAATGATTTTTTTATCTGTATTTTTTGCACTAGCACTTATTTTGTTTTATGTTATTAGCTCAGATGAAATAAAAAATATTGCATTAATTATGATGGGAATATTGTTCGTTTTACTAACCATAATCCGGCTGCTTTTTTGGAAATGTCCTTCATGCAATTTTTTGCTTCCAATACGCGAGGGGGCTTCTTTTAAACATTGCCCTTACTGTGGAAAGCAGTTGCCGCTTTAATTCCATGATGAAGATAATTATGTATTAATTTTAGCACCTAATTTCTATTTGAAAATATAAGAATTATAAATAATATTATGAAAAGAGAAAATGCGGTGAAAATAGATAAAACAGAACATAGGATAAAGTATGCTGCGGCATTTATATTGCTGGTATTGGTAGAAATTTTTATTGCGTTATATGTGCATGATGAATTTATCCGACCATATGTAGGAGATATATTGGTTGTTGTTGTAATTTATTGCGCAATAAGGGTGGTCTTCCCAAGCAAGATTAAACTGCTGCCTTTTTGGGTATTTCTATTTGCGGTATTTGTTGAATTTCTGCAATATATAGAATTAGTAAATATTTTGGGCCTGCATGAAAGTAAATTTTGGAGAATCATAATTGGTTCAGTATTTGACTGGAAAGACATTATGTGCTATGGAACAGGCTGCATATTATTGGCGATGTACGAAAAGGCTGCAGGAGTCACCGGCCGAAACAAGAATTTGTAGGTGAGGAGAGATAATGATGAAAGATGTTTTTTTAGTATACGATACAAGCTGTTTTTATGAAATTGTTATTTTGAATTATTTTATGAGTTTCACAAAATGTGAAGTTATATTATGTTCATTGGATGGAAAAGCAATACGCACTGCAGAAGGATATTCTGTTAATGCTGATACATCATTAAATAAAGTAAACTTAAGCGAGGTAAGAAGCTTTATCATACCCGGCGGAGATGTATCAATTATCAACAACAAAGAAGTTAAAAATGTATTACAGGAACTGAAAAATAAGAAGACTCTAATTGCAGGAATATGTGCAGGTGTTGATTTGTTAGATGAGGCTGGGATACTGAAAGATATAAAATCTACGCATTCTACAGATGAGGATGTAGTTAATGATAGCAAAGTCATTACTTCAAGAGCCAATGGTTATGTTGACTTTGCAATTGAAGTTGCAAAGGAATTAGAGTTGTTTAAAGATGACGCAGACTTGGAGGAAACCATTGATTTCTGGAAGCATCATAAGAGGGTTCAATAAGTGTTAATTTTACATACGGATATTTAACAGGAATCTGAATAGGAGAGGATTAAGATATAAGACAAGATATTATGATAGATCCATATTGCCAAGTGTTTTTTAAACTTCGCATTCTGTCTAAATAGTAATTTATTAAATTTGTTATAAATAGGAGTTAATTTGAATGTAAGCTAATTATTATAGTTTGACAGTATATTTTGGTGAAGGAAGGGAGCGATATTTTGAATAAACTAAGGACTCTATGTGTGATGGGCACATTCGACAATGAAACTAACCAAGAGGTATACAAAATTAAAGAAAAATTGAAAGAACAAGGTATTTCTGTTGATGATGCATATGAACCCCATATAACATTTGGCATATATACAGGAGTGGATGAAGAGAGTCTGCTCAGATGGGTTGAAAATGTGGCGAAACAGCACAAAAAAATTCAGACATGTTTTAACCATTTTGGATTTTTTACGGATGCCCGTTTGTGTTTTATAGCACCTTCTTCAAACTATGACTTGTTGGGGCTCCATTCGGAAATACATGAAAAATACGACAGCTGCTGTATGGATAAGGGGTGTCTGTACTCGCTTGAACAAAACAACTGGACTCCGCACATGACAATAGCTTTGGTGGATCAGGGACAGGAGGAAAGTGTTCTTTCAATTCTCTGGAAAAATTTTTCACCATTTACAGCAGAACTCACCAGATTAAAAATAACATCTTCTGATACAAGTGATGACCTCGGCGTGTTTGAGCTGTAGGTGTGTTTCTGCCTATGGGCATCGGGCGCAATCGTTGAATTACAAGAGTTTGAAGAAAATAAATAAGGAAAAGGGAGGATGAATATATATGGTACGAGAAATATTGAAACTTGGAAATCCGCAGCTTTATGAAATTAGTGAAGAAGTAACGGAAGATGACTTTTATTTTTTGCCGGAGTGGATAAAAGATTTGCATGACACCCTCATGGATTATCGGGAAAAGTACGGAGCAGGACGAGCAGTTGCGGCACCGCAGATAGGAATTAAGAAACGGCTGTTGTATATGTTTACGGATAAACCATATGTTTTTGTAAATCCGGTGATGTGTTTTTCTGATAATGAAAAATATACGTTTTTACCTGGATGAGAATTTCAAACCGCAAAAGATGCATCTGGAGGGTGACCTCTCGGAGTTGTTACAGCATGAATACGACCATTTGGATGGGATTTTAGCCACTATGCGTGCAGTTGATAATAAGTCGTTTTATTTTGAGCAAATGAAGCGGGATTTTTGATATTACCGGTAATTTGCGGAGGATGCAGCAATTGAGAATCAAGGAGTAAGTATGGTTTATTTAAATAATTTTACATTCCCAAGCAGGGATAGAGAATTTCATTTTTTCCTGGATATAAAAAGAACATGCTATGATTCCTTTTATCCATTCAGAATATTGTCCGAACACAGCTTTGAAAGAGTTGATTTTGAGCCGATTACAATTTTCTACGGAGGAAATGGTTCCGGGAAGACAACGGCATTAAATGTTATAGCAGAAAAAATACAGGCAAAACGTGATTCTGCCTATAATAAATCGAATTTCTTTGCTGATTATGTCAATATGTGCAGTATGGAAAGCGACATCAATATGCCAAAAGCTAATATCATAACCAGTGATGATGTATTTGACTATCTTTTGAATATTCGCTACATTAATGAAGGTGTTGACCAAAGAAGAGAAGAAATTTTCGATGAATATTTAAGTCTTAAGTATTCTGAATTTCAGTTCAAATCAATAGATGATTATGAGTATCTGAAAAGGGTGAACAGTTCTAGAAGCAAGACGCAGTCGCGCTTTGTCAGAAGTGAGCTGATGAACAACATTCGCGGATATTCCAATGGAGAGAGTGCTTTTAAATTTTTTATCGAAAAAATCAGAGAAAATGGACTCTATTTACTGGATGAGCCTGAAAACAGTCTTTCACCTAAACTCCAGCTGAAATTGAAGGGATTTCTTGAAGACCTGGCACGTTTTTCAGGATGTCAGTTTATTATATCAACGCATTCGCCGTTTCTCCTTTCAATGAAGGGAGCGAAGATATATGACCTTGATGAAAATCCGGTAGATATAAAGCCTTGGACAGAGCTGGAAAACATACGTATATTGTATGGGCTTTTGAAAGAATTTGAAGATGCTATAAAATTATAGACCTATTAGATTATATATGTTATGGGTATTCGCGGGCTTAGGTTATGCTTGGTATAGAAGAAAGTGAGGAAAATAAAAATGGTACATTTCAAAGAGCCGGAAAAGAGATTCCCACCAATGTGCAATTTGTATTGAATCATAAAGTATGGTACATACCATCTGTTTATAGCTGTAGCAAAGGATTAGTTGTTGATTTCTGTGTGCAAGTTCCTATAGAACATATCCGTAATTTTATAAGCAAGTGGAAGCTTTCTGGTGAAAATGATGGCTCGAATTTTACCAATGAGCAACAAATACAAGTGGAAGCTGAAAATCTATGACAATCAATATTAGTCCTGAAATTATACTGAGTGGCAAAACAATTCCCTGTTCACATGGCTGCGGTCTATCGTGGAACCCTTGCTTCCCTGAGCTTGACCCTGCCAATGGTTGGATT
>DAMAEI010000110.1:0-6550 GCA_031997345.1 Sedimentibacter sp.
TTCGCTACACCCCAGCAACATTAATATTATATTCAATTCATAGTTTCTTGTCAATATCTTTATGAGCGGATTCGAAAATTTTTTACAGTATTACTTGCCTATACCGTTTTCGCGTGCATAATAAAATAAATATTGCTGTGCATAGCCTGACAGCTTTCCAAATTTATTTTCCGCAAACTTCCTTATATCGGCATCCTTTGTATCCTTGTCCACATACAGCGTCTGCATAACTCTCCTCACCCATACATCAACAGGGAATGTGTCAAACTGCTTCATTGAAAACAGAAGTATGCAGTTGGCAACCTTGTCCCCTATTCCGGCGTATGTTTTCAGATATTCCAGTCCTTCATCATAGCTTGTATTCTTTATATTGTAAACAATATCTCGTTCACTCAGGAGTCTTGAAGCTGCATCCCTTATCCTCGGAGAGCGGAAGCCTGCCTTGCATTCCTGAATTTTCTCAACAGGTGTGTCCGAAAGTTGCTGCGGTGTTGGAAAGCTGTAATATTCTCTTCCTCTGTAGCTGCATATATGGTCGCCGAATGAAGTGCTCAGATTCTCTATGACCTTCTTTATCATGGGAATTCTGTTGTTGGCAGAAATCATGAATGAAATCATTGTTTCCCATTCATCCTGATTTAAAATTCTTATTCCTTCACCGAATTTTATGGCTTCTGCCATAATGTCATCCGTATTGACAGCTTTTTTTATTTCAGAATAATCTGTATTGAAATCAAAATAGTCCATTATTATATTTTCATAATCGTCTATTCCTATATTGTTGAATGTAACATCCGCGCCTTCCTGCAAAACATTTATGACATTTTTGCCCACCACCCCGGTATATGAGCCGTCATCCTCCTTATTCCATCTGAAGCACTGCCCACAGTCAAAGATATGTGTTGAATTGAAGTCCTTCACATCATGGAGTATTATTTGATTTTTTCTTTCCGTAATAGTCATAGTATCCTTCCAAATCATAATAATCATTTAACCTTTGGCCTTATTTCTGTGTGGAAAATTCCTCAATAAAGCTTCCTCTGCCCAATTCAGCAGCCTTACTGAAATTTGCCTCTGCTTCCTGGAGATTCTTTTCTCTTTTATTCATCATACCCAAGAAATAATATCCAAGAGCTTTTCTGTAATCATTGGCACCATTATCGGAAAGCTCCGAATAATAGCTTTTTGATCCTTTTCCGTTGTAGAAATCAGACACCGAATAAACAATATCTATGAATTCCTTGTAATATTCATTTTTCTTGAATTCTTCAAATATTGCTCTTGCTTTTTCAAGTTCCTCATTGGCCTTATTTTTATCCTTCTTAAAATACAATGCCAAAATCAGATTTTGATAGTAAACCGGCAGCCAGTTTTTAGGCGCACTTTTGTACCTTCCCAGGTCCTCTATAACCTCATCAAATCGCCCTGCATACAGCAAACCCGTTGTTCGTTGAATAGTATTTATTACAGTATTTTTTTCTGTCTGCTTTGAAGACAATATTCTGTCCATTTCCATCACATAGCTGTTCGGTTGCTTTTTTATATAAAGCAAATCGTTCAGATGATTAATTTCGCTAACCTGCCTTTTTATTTTGTAAAACATAATCGCTATAAGCACAACTGCCAAAATTATAAAATGCATATTTTTCTCCTATTTTAAAGTTTAAGCTTCGATAATGCATCTGCCAAGGCAGTATTCAGCCCTTCATCCTGTTTCTTGCTCTGCTTTGCCAGATACTTTGCTGCTTCCTTGCCCGATATTGCGGTTTTTTCATTTTCTTTTCTTTTACTGAATGTTGAAAGCTTCTCCCTGTATCCGCACTTGCACACGAATATTTTGCCTTCGCCCTCTCCTTTAAGCTCCAGTTTCTTGTGGCATTCGGGGCATCTTGCGTTTGTTGTCTGAGCTATTCCCTTTCTGTAGCCGCATTCTCTGTTCTGACAAACAAGCATAGTTCCCTTCTTACCGTTTACCTCCAGGAGGTAGCTTCCGCATTCAGGGCATTTTGTTCTTGTTTCATTGTCATGTACGTATTTCTTATTACTTGTTTTAATTTCTCTGATGACTGTCCTAGTATATTCAATCATGTCGTTTAGAAAGCTTTCCTTATTCAACCGACCTTTTGCTATGTCATTGAGGTGCTGCTCCCATTGAGCTGTCAGAACAGGCGATTTCAAGTCTTCCGGAGACAGCTCAAGAAGCTGCCTGCCCTTTGATGTGGTGTATATGTCCTTCCCCTTTTTCTCAATTACAAAGCTGTTGAAAAGTTTATCTATTATATCTGCCCTAGTAGCAACCGTGCCCAGCCCTCCGGTTTCTCCTATGGTTTTCTTTAAATCCTTATCTGCATTTTTCATAAATCTCACGGGATTTTCCATGGCAGATAAGAGAGACGCTTCCGTAAATCTGGCAGGAGGCTTTGTTTCCCCTTCGGTTCTTTTTACTGATGAAATGCTGAGCTGTGCATCCTTCTTCAAAGCGCTGAAGTCATTTTCAGCATATTCTTCAAGCTCTTCTTCATCCTCATAATCGCCGTAAACTTCCTTCCACCCCATGGACAGCGTAACTCTTCCCCTGAATGTAAAAACCTCATCATCCACTGTTCCCTTTACGGATACCTTCTCAAATTCAAAGGGTTTTGATAGAACTGCAAGGAATCTCTTCACAACTAAGTCGTAGATTTTTCTTTCCTTATCTGTAAAGTCCTTCAAAAATACAGGCTGCTCCGTAGGGATTATTGCGTGATGGTCGGATACCCTGTCATTATTTACAAAATTCTTGCTGCCCTTTATAGGATTTGAGCTTATACGAAAACCGATTTTTGAATATGGACCTACGCTGCACGCTCTTACCCTGTCTCTTAATGTTTCCACAATATCATCAGACAGGTATCTTGAATCCGTTCTTGGATATGTGAGCACCTTGTGGCGTTCATAAAGAGTCTGCATAATTGACAGCGTCTCCTTAGCGGAAAAACCATATATGTTGCTTGCATCTCTCTGAAGCTCAGTCAAATCATACAACGCCGGAGCAGGAGTTTGCGCCTTGTTTCTTGAAACATCCACCACTGTTAATTTTTTAGATTGGACGCGCCTTATTATATTATCACATTTTTCCTTATCAAAGGTTCTTCCATCACTGTTTTTATCCTGCCACACGAATCTGCAGCCCTGGGCATTTAATTCAATACCGTAAAATTTAACAGGCTTGAAGCCTCGTATTTCATCTTCAAGTGCGGCGATCATTGCAACCGTTGGTGTTTGAACTCTACCGCATGATAGCTGTGCATTATATTTAGATGTCAGTGCCCTTGTGGCATTTATTCCAACAATCCAGTCTGCCTCTGATCGAGCCACAGCTGATTTATAGAGATTTTCATACAGCTTACCATCCTTAAGGTTTTTAAATCCTTCTGTAATAGCTTTATCTGTCACAGAAGAAATCCACAATCTTTTTATGGGTTTTTTAACATCTGCTTTTTCAATTATCCATCTTGCAACCAGCTCGCCTTCTCTTCCCGCGTCTGTTGCTATTACTATTTCCGTAACATCCTTCCGCTGAATAAGGCTTTTTACAATACCGAACTGCTTACCTGTTTTTTTTATGACTTCTGTCTTCATGGATTTCGGAATTATGGGGAGATCCTCTAACTCCCACCTAGCATACCTTGAATCGTAGCTTTCAGGATCAGCAAGGGTCACAAGATGACCAAGAGCCCAGGTTACAATATATTCCTTCCCCTCTACATATCCATTTTCATTTTTATTGCACTTTAAAACTTTTCCTATATCCTTCCCCACGGAAGGTTTTTCAGCCAATACTAAAATCATTTCGTCTTCCTTTACTTTTAGTTATTATGCAGAATATAATCCAAATCACCGGATATTACACTTTCTCTGTTGTACTCGCTGCACGTAAGTAACTGTTTTTTAACTGCTGTTTTATCATTTTACATATTTACAGCAGAATTTGTCAAGCTGTTCCCGGTTTTTATCCGTTGTTTAATATTTGATTGCTTATTTTCATACATTAACACATCAATATATTTCTGAAATTCTTCTGCTGTCATATGTGTATTGTAGTCATACACTGCATAACCCATACTAAATCCAAGACTATAAGGTTGATTACTGGATTCATTGAACATTTCAACAGCTGTTTTTATTCTATCAACAATTATCTCTAAATCATTTATATTGTATGTTTCAAGTACAATATAAAATTCATCTCCACCATACCTAGCGATAAAATCATTAGACCTTACACAACTATTCAATATTTTAGCGGATATCTGTAATGCAACATCTCCCATATCATGACCAAAATTATCATTTATACATTTAAAATTATTCAGATCTATCATAATAGCTGAAAAGGTTTTAGATTTAGTGCTAGAAAAAACCTTTTTCTCCATATATTCATCCAGCTTCCGGCGATTATTGACCCCGGTTAAATAGTCAATGTTCATGCTATGATTTTGAATATTTAAGAATACGATTAATAATGACAGAACTACACTATTTAGCATAATTGGTATTCCATAAATAATTATCTGCAGAACTACACCTATAAATGGGGGAATTGCAAAAAAAACAAGAGAATAATAATGTTTTTTAGCTATTATCTTTCGATTTATTACAATAATAGCAAATGCTGAAATAATTAAAACAACAGTAAAAGAAAAAGATATATAAAAAAGAGGACCTCTATGGTAGATATTTTGAGAATCAATGTAATAATACCACCCTAAAAATTGCGTCAATACAACCATAACCAAATTTATGATATTGATAGTCAAAAGCAGATAAATTAGTTTAGTTTTTTTATTTTCTGGAAAAACTTGATAATGAACATATAACATCCAAAGAGATGGCAAAATTGGATTCAATATAAATATCAATAAATTACCAATATAATTAAAAATCGGATAAACCGTATTTGACATTCCATCAAATCTACTAAATATATCAACAATGAGCATCAATATAGTAACTTGTAACATCATGAAATAAAGTTTATATCGGCATGATCCCTTTTCATTGTTTTTAAAGGAATGGAAACCGATAATTATAAGAATAGCTATAGAATAAAGATTTATTATAACGTTGCTTTGCAAATTCAAACAATACCACTCCAATTTTATATTCTAGTTATAGTTTAACTCAATCATATTATCAAAGCAATAAAATTATCTATATAAATATCATCTAATTATTACAACTGTCAAAGATAGTATTATACTTTTGAACAATAAAAAAAGCAATTAGCAATTAATAATAGCAATATTGCTTTATCCTTTCCATCGCATTTTTAAGACGACCAACTTCTTGCTTAAGCCTATGCGTAGCGGTCATAATATCAGGTGCTTTTGAATCCTTAGGAAGCAAAAAAGAAACCTTCACGGTTTCAATTTTATATATAGAATTATTCCTCGAACTCTTCATCTTCCCTTTTTCTGTTGTTTTCTGTCTTTATGTGCTCAAGCTTCGTCACGGATACCTCGTAAGCTGTCTTGGTTTCATAGCTTTCATTTTCATTCTTTTTCTGGTACTTCCTGCTTTGTATTCTTCCCCACAGCTTCACATGGTCCCCGACCTCCAGCTTTTCACAGTACCTTGCATTCCTCCCCCATGCAATGCAAGGTATGTAATCGGATTTATTATAAGATCTGTTTACAGCAATAAGCATGTCTGTAATTTCTCTGCCGAATGGTGTTGTTCTGAATTTTGTTTCCTTGCAGAGATAACCGTTGAGAAAAACTTCATTGGGATGCTTCTTAATTTCTTCAAGTTCTTCAGGATCAGGTACAATTATATCTCTGACAAATACTCTGAGAAGAAGCTTGTTGCAGGTATCCTCATATCTGTTGTACGACCTGAATTGGCCGTCAATGACAATATAGTTTCCAATGCTCATATCAATATCGTTAATCAACCTTTCGGATATTATAACAGGCAGCAAATCCTTGGTGTCGCTCAATCTTGGCACTTCAAGAGAAAATTCATAAAATTTTTCCCCGAACACTTCGTGACTGAAACTCAGATTACCGTATATTCTACCAACTATCCTTATGTAATTTGACTGCATCTGTTTATCGTTCATATATATTTCTTCCCCCTATAATGTATTATATATACCATGTTATTCATCATATTTTCATATATGACATGAGCTTCAAAAATTATGTACACTTTTATGGACTAAATATATTGAAGTTTAATTTTGTATGTTATATAATAGCTTGATAATATTTGTATGTAAGAAATGAAAGGACGGTAACACGTTTTATGAAATTAGGTATAGTAGGACTTCCAAACGTAGGCAAAAGCACATTGTTCAATGCAATAACTTCAGCGGGTGCAGAATCCGCAAATTATCCATTTTGTACAATTGAGCCTAACATAGGTGTTGTGGAGGTTCCCGACAAAAGATTAGATTTTTTAACTAAAATGAGCAATTCAGGAAAAACAGTTCCTGCAGTGATAGAATTTTTTGACATTGCCGGCCTTGTAAAGGGTGCCAGCAAGGGTGAGGGCCTGGGAAACAAAT
>DAMAEI010000111.1:0-1107 GCA_031997345.1 Sedimentibacter sp.
CCGCTCCCCCCTTACCACCGAATACAGGTCCTAAAGATGGTTCCCGCAGGGCAATTATCGTTTTCCTGCCGAGACGTGATAGGGCATCACCCAAGCCTATCGTTGTGGTTGTCTTTCCTTCGCCTGCAGGTGTAGGATTAATTGCAGTCACCAATATGAGTTTTGCGTCTTCCTTGTCCTTAAGCTCGTTCTGTAAATATCTGTAGTCAATTTTCGCCTTGTACTTACCGTAATTTTCAACATATTTGTCCGGTATTTCAATTTTGTCCGCTATGGTATTTATAACCTTCATTGTTGCGCCCTGCGCTATTTCTATGTCGCTTAAAAACTCTGCCATCTTTCCTCCTGATTATTAAAACTTTACAAATATATTACCACAAATCTGTCTGAATTTGTATATATTTTTGTTAATTTTCAAAACTTCCTGACAGATAAAGAAAGAAGTTTGAAATCAGGCTCTCCGCATCTTTTTTGCAGCTCATAATATTTGCTTCATCCTCGGGAGCTGATGCAACTCTGTCCATTATATCTGCGATGATTTCTATTTCTGCTTCCTTTAGTCCGCGCTGTGTGATTGAGGTTACTCCTATTCTCACGCCGCTTGTAACAAAATGTGATGCCGGATTAAAGTAGCACTTTTCCATATTAATACCGGATATTTCTATGCTTGGAATTATAACACCGCTCATTCAGCACTCCTCACATTAGTCATTCTGCCCTGCTCAAGGTCAAGAAGAGCCTTTTTTAATTCAAGTCCTCCCGCATAGCCGGTGAGCTTCCCATCGGTACCGATGACACGGTGGCACGGCACCACAATCATAAGCGGATTCTGCCCATTTGCCGCACCGGCTGCACGGCTTGCCTTCGGATTTCCTACAAACTCGGCCATCTGCATGTATGTGCGTGTTTCAGCGTATGGAATACGGCATAGTTCATTCCACACACTTTTCTGAAACTCCGTGCCGCGAAGCTCGTACGGAAAATCAAAGCATTTGCGTTCTCCCTTCATATACTCACAAATTTGTTCATATGCTGTATCCGAAAGTTGAGAATGTTCATTTTCGGCATCAATCTTACCGGATGTCCTGATGCTTATAACCGCAGTTT
>DAMAEI010000111.1:1117-6272 GCA_031997345.1 Sedimentibacter sp.
TTTCAAAATACCGAATTCAAAATTATAAAATGCATACTTTATCATTTTCTATGCTCCTTTCTGTATGCTGAAGGGGGCATGCCTGTTTCGCTTTTAAAAAAGCTATAAAATGATGACAGACCTCCAAATCCTACAGCATATGCTATATCAACAATATCATCATTCGTTTCCGTCAGCAGACGCTTTGCTTCCTCCAAGCGCCTGCCTTTCATGTATTCATGCAGTGTCATTCCATATTCATCCTTGAAAATCTCGGTCATTCTCCTCTGGGAAACACCTAACTGCATGACCCCCTGCTTAAGCTTACCTTTCTCTTTGAAGCACTCATCCAAAAGCAGCTTTGCCTTTTCTGCAATTTCCTTCATGGGATGGTAGTCCAAAAGGTCACTCCTGCACCGCTTGCAAGGCCGGAATCCCGCGTTTCTTGCTTCCTCCGCGGTATTGAAAAAACGAACATTTTCACGCTTTGGTGTTTTTGACTTGCAGGATGGCCTGCAATAAATTCCTGTTGAATTAACTGCATAGAAAAATATGCCGTCGTAAGATTCATCATTTTCAGAAACAGCCTTCCACATTTCTTCCTGCATCATTTTCCGCCCTCCTTTTTCTTCTTCGGTGCACAGTCACTTATCTCAGGTATCGCGCCTCCGGCGACAGCCCATAAATAAAGGCTTGCCACTGTTCCGTAGGGAGAATACCTCTTTTTATATCTCTCAAACATTTTTCTGTCTATACTTCTGTGACGGTAGAGCATTCTCATGCCGCGTATAATTGCGAGATCCCCGAAGCTCACCACATCCGGTCGCTGCATACAGAATATCATTATCATTTCTGCGGTCCACACGCCAATACCCTTGATGGACGAAAGCTCTCTCACAACTTCATCATCCGAAAGCTCAACCAGCCTCTCTACATCAAAGTCACCGCTTCTGACTCTCTCGGCAAAGTCCTTTATATACTCTGCCTTTTTAAATGTCATTCCAAAACTCTGCAGCTCATTCAATTCAATAGAGCATATTGATTCCGCACTTATATTTCCAATTTTGTCACAAAGCCTCCTCCACACAGTCTCCTGCGCCCGTGTAGAAATCTGCTGCCCTATAATATGATGAATAACCGATGAAAACAGCTCTGAGTCAACCGCCCGGTATATATGTCCGATTCTTTCTATAGCCTCGCCAAGCTTTTTATCCTTTTTCTTAAGAAATTCAATTTCTTTATCGCCGTATTCAAAATACACAAAATCACCGCCTGTTACGAAATTATAGCATATATAATGTTGTTTTTCTTCTCAATTTAAGACATTCAATTTCATACATACTTTAAACTTAAACAATCTCTGCTCATTATATCATATTTTATCTTCATAATATCAACATACTAATTTTGAACATAAAATCTTCGCTTTTACTAAAGTTATATTAAAAGCTGGCGATATAAATTAAGTATAAATAATAAATAAGGGGTGCTCCTCATATGAAAAAAAAAGAAAAGCAGAATTCAATTGCACTTAATAAAAGAATGGCAATAGGATTCGGTATAGTAACCATGATAACGATTTTAGTCTCTTTAATAAGCCTTTTCACCATTTATAAACTATATTTGGCAAACAATGTTTCATCAAAGATGTTTGCGGTCTTTTCAGCCACAATGCTGTTCTTCATTATTATCTCCATTGTTTCAGGCTCAATAATCTGTAAAGTACTGAATAAAAGTATTATAAGACCCCTGAAAATACTTAATAATATTGCACGACAACTCTCTGTGGGAGATGCAAGTGCAAATGTCCGCGTCCTTACAAGTGATGAAATCGGAGAATTAATGAGTTCATTTAAGGAAATGGTAGAGAACACAAGGTCTCAGGCACAGGCGGCTGAAGCAATAGCTGACGGCGACCTGACCGTTGATGTAAAAATAAATTCAGAAAAGGACGTTTTGGGCATTGCTCTGAACAGCATACTTGAAAAAAACAACCTTATTCTTTCCCAAATATTCGATGCATCCAGACAGATTGTAACCGGAGCAAGCCAGATATCAGATGCAAGCATACACCTTTCGGAGGGTGCATGCCATCAAGCAAGTTCACTTCAGGAGCTTACTGCCACTATAGATGAAGTGAAAGGCCAGATTAATTTAAGTACGGATAATGCTGACAAAGCAAAAACATGCGCAAATGGCGTTAAAGACGGGGCAATTGATGGCAACAGGCACATGGAAGAAATGCTCAAGGCAATGGATGAAATTAACGTATCCTCTTCAAACATTTCAAAGGTAATAAAAGCGATTGAAGACATTGCGTTTCAAACAAATATATTATCATTAAACGCTGCGGTGGAAGCAGCAAGAGCAGGACAATACGGAAAGGGCTTTGCTGTCGTGGCAGAAGAAGTGAGAAATTTGGCGGCGCGTTCGGCAGAAGCAGCCAAGGAAACCACGGACATGATAGAAAACTCCATCCAAAGAGCCGAATATGGCACAAAAATTGCGAAAACTACAGCAAATGCATTCAATGAAATAGTGGGCGGAATAGAGCAGGTAGCCGGGTTAGTCGGAGAAATTGCAGACGCATCAGCCGGGCAATCATCCAGCATATCCCAGATTAACAATGGAATTGTCCAGGTAGCCGGCGTTGTGCAAGCAAATTCAGCCGCATCTGAGGAAAGTGCTGCTGCCATAGAAGAGCTTTATAAGCAAGCCGAAACACTGAAGGATATGGTACAAACCTTCAAATTGAAAGCAACCTGTTAATAAGGTGCCTGATCTTAACAGCAACCCAGCCAAAAGCCCGCAAGCTTAACATAAGCTTTGCGGGCTTCATTTATATACAATTATTATTTGTTAAAACGCTAAAAATCAAACCAAGGTTTTCATTTCTATTTCATCATCATCCTTATTTCCCGTCGGATAAAAACCAAGCTTCTGATAAATGTGCAGGGCATTTTTATTATCCTCATTACAGGTGAGCAGCACTTCATCAGATGTACCGAAGGGCTTATTCCTGATATATTCCAGGCAAAGCTGAACAGCCTTCTCACCGTACTTTTTACCCTGGTGATTTTTATCAATCATCAAATGCCAGATATTGTACGTTTCCTCGTCATAGTCATAAATAACCATAACATATCCAACCATAGTATCATCATGAAAAACACCAAAAGGTGTACATTGCTTATAGTAAACATATGCCTGCGCAAGGCTCCTTATGGGATGTGAAACAAGCTTCTCCTGTCCCTCTCCCAGCTCCAGATTGAAACATTCAATAAAATTAGATTCGTCAATTTTCTTTAAATAAATATTGTTGCTCATAATATTCCTCCATGTGTGTGTAATATAATACGTAATTTATTCCGATTATTTGTCTGTCCATAATGACCCTCTCCCTTCATGGTGGAATATATGTAAAACTCCGAAGAGCTTTATCACGCCTATGTTATTTTACCAAACCATACCCGCTATTACAACTTTATTTTAGAACGTCAATTCTTATTTTATTCGTTCATTTCATCTTCGTTTAGTTTATTCTCAATAGTTTGCTGTTTTTTCTTGTTTATAACCATTACTACTGAACGAAGAACTAAGAAAAAAAGAACAAAACTCACAAAATATGATGTCAAAGCTTTAATATCATATTTACCACTTAGTACCGCAAAAAGAATTACTGAAACAATTCCCGATACAATTGTGTTTAATAACAATTTTTTCTTACCATTGATTTTTGGATTCCAAATATCAATTCCTTCTTTATAATGGCGTATCGAAATATATAAGCCACACCCTATTAAGGCGAAAAATTCAACTGCATATTGTTCAAATGAAGCTTTCATAAAAAATTGCTGTACAATAATAGAAATCATTAATATCCATACAAGCCATCCATACGCTTCGCTTTGGATCTTTCTTCTCGCCAAAAGTATTCTTTCATCTTGAATTTTATTATTTTTCATATGGCTCCTCCCAAAATAAATCATTTAATGTCTTGTTTAGTACTTTGCAGATTGCTATACAAAGATTTAGTGTAGGGTTATAATCACCTGCTTCAATAAGTCCTATTGTTTGCCTTGTTACACCAACTGATTTTGCTAAATCTTCTTGTTTCATATCACATTCAATACGAGCAATTTTCATTCGCTTATTTTTCATACAATCTCTCCTATATTGCATATTGTAATTTATATAAAGCTAATTGTCAAGTATATATTGCATTTAGTGTTAAATCTTTCGGGATTGCCAAAGTATATATAAATAATCCGAAGTTCTAATAAGCAGAACTCCTTTATGGCTCAAAAATCAAAATAACCGTTATAGATTCTCAAAAATTCTGTGAAAATCTAAAACGGCTATTTCTATACTTATTACTCGAACTCAATCGTAGCTGGTGGTTTTGTGGTTATGTCGTAAACAATTCTATTTACATTATCTACTTCATTAACTATTCTGGTTGATACTTTTTCCAATACTTCATATGGTATACGAGACCAATCTGATGTCATTCCGTCTGTTGAATTTACTGCTCTTAAGGCTACCGTGTGTGAATATGTTCTTTCATCACCCATAACGCCTACGCTTTTAATGTTTGGAAGGCACGCGAAGTATTGCCATATTTTGTTTTGGAGACCTGCTTTTTTAACCATATTTTAGGTTAAACCGTCTTAGATGTTAAGATGCCACCGTGTATGATATTGATTTGCTGCTGTTTTAGATTTTTGCAAACAACCATGTTAGATGTTGTTTGTATTTTTATTAAGTATATCATAAACGGTATATCCTAGAAAGCTTTTTATAAATAAAATACTTAAATTACGTACCTTCTTCAATCGAATTCTGCTACTCATATTGTCAAGATTAAATTTTTAGGCATTGCATACCAATGGCATGGTATGTATATCCTTTGAACTATAATTTAAAATTATCTCTAAATTAGTCTATAAGTCTATACCTTAAAATTATCTTTAAATTAGTCTATACCTAAATAAAAGTTTCGGATTTTCTAAAAGTGATTCTATATCCTCGTATTGAAGAAATATAACTCTAGTTTTTATATCTTCATAGTCTACTCTATTAATTACTTTTTTTAAAAATTTTTCCCTTCCTTCTGGGGCAACTGGATTGTCAACAGTAAACTAAACAACTTTTTTAAGGGTATTGATTTTATATT
>DAMAEI010000112.1:0-377 GCA_031997345.1 Sedimentibacter sp.
AAGCATTGGAGCATAATGCCTACGATGTGGCTGACATGATAAATTCACTTTCAGTTTTTTTCAGATTATCACTGAGCGGAGGGAAGGAATTTATAACTGTTGCAGATGAGATTGAACACGTGAAAAATTATTTGTGCATACAAAAAATACGGTACAAGGACAAGGTTAATTATGAAATTAATGTTGAACAGGCAGTTTTTCAATACCTTGTTCCAAAATGATAATTCAGCCTCTAGTTGAGAACTCCATTTACCACGGACTTAAGCAGAAGAAAAATTCAGGGATTATAACTATAAAAATATTTTCCGAGAATGATTTCATTACTATAAAAGTGATGGATGATGGTCTCGGCATGAGCAGTGAAACCCTTGAAGAGC
>DAMAEI010000112.1:387-2119 GCA_031997345.1 Sedimentibacter sp.
AAACAGAACATTATGGTCTGGATAATATAAATGAACGGCTGAAGCTTACATTTAAAGATAAATATCGCATTGAAATTACCAGTATTTTCAACGAGGGTACAACAGTATCATTGAAATTACCGAAAATAACGGAGGGCTTCCAATGTTTAGAGCAGTTATAGCAGATGATGAGGAAATCATACGAAACGGGTTGAAAAAATTAATTGAATCATATGATTTAAATTTGTCTGTGGCAGGTACAGCAAAGGATGGCGAAGAAGCTCTAAGCCTAATAAAAATGTACCAGCCCGAAATAATCCTGATTGATATAAATATGCCCTTTATGAACGGTCTTGAGGTTATAGAAAAAATAAGAGAAACCGATTCTTACGCAAAAATTATCATAATTTCAGGATATGACCAGTTTAAATATGCGCAGAAAGCACTGGAGCTGGGTGTGTACAGCTACCTTCTGAAGCCTATACAATACAAGGAATTTAAAGGCATAATTTCTAAGGCACTGGACTCATACAGCGAAAGGCTGTGGGAGCTCAGCAAGCTTAAAAAGAATGAAAATGAGCCAATCGGAGGCAAATTAGTAGGCAATTGTGTTATGGACTATATAAAGGAAAACTTCACCCAAAACAATCTGTCTCTGAACTATGTTGCGGAAAACCTGCATGTGAGCCAATCATACATCACAAAAATAATCAAGCAGAAAACAGGAACAAGCTTCACTGATTATCTGAATAAACTGCGAATCAATATGGCAATTAAACACCTAACAGATGCAGGCAGAAGCTTCACCATAAATGAAATTGCCGAAATGACAGGCTACAGCAGCCAGCATTACTTCAGCAGGGCCTTTAAAAACTATACAGGTCTATCTCCTCTGCAATACAAAGCCAAGCATATGAAGTGAATAGACATGCGGAATTTGCGCATGTCTTCTTTATTAATTGCAGCTTTCCAGGAATGCAATCGCATCCTTAACCATATCCGGTGTTACCACATATGGATAATGCCTCACATCAATTCCCGAAAGAGCCTTTTCTACAATCCTGTCAACATGACTCTCAGTGCAATGAAGGTCTGAAAGCCTTGTAGGAAGGCCGAGTTTTTTATTAAATTTGTAAATACGCTTAAACTCCTCCTGCTGCTTATCTACAATCAGCAGCACCAAAATTCCGTAAGACACTATTTCACCGTGGAGATGGCCGTACTCCTCAATCTGATGTAACACTGTAAACCCGTTGTATACGGCATGCGCAAGCCCCGACGTGATATCAATACTAACCAGATTGGACACCATACCCGTCGAAACTATAATTCCGAGTATTATTTCCTCCAGCTCTTCTGATACAATATTATTTTTGCAGTCCGTGAGTGCCTTTTCTCCGTATTTAGCAAATGGTCCGCTGCACATGTTGCCTATATAAACCCCCATGGCCTGTGAGTGTGAAAGCTCATCACCGCGGCTGGAAACAGAAGTTTCAAAGTATTTAGCCATGGAATCTCCTATTCCTGCCCATAAATATTTAGACGGCGCTTTTGCAATAATTTCACTGTCAATAAAAATATGGACAGGCGGAATATCCGAAAAAGAATATTCCCTCAATGAGCCATCAGGATGATACAGTATTCCTAAGCTTGTGCATGCAGCACATGTTGATGCTATGGTAGGGAATGTGAAAAGCGGTCTTTCAGTGGTCTGTGCAACCACCTTTGCCGTGTCAACTGCCTTTCCGCCTCC
>DAMAEI010000112.1:2129-6251 GCA_031997345.1 Sedimentibacter sp.
CAGCAAAAATAATGTCTGCTTCCTGAATTTCAGAGATTGATTTTAATCTTTCTATATTTTCTACAGACGCCTCTCCACCGTAAGGGAAGAAACCTGTTATCCTTATGGCGCTTCCTTCAGTTGCTTCCTTAATTTTATTTTCGGCAGCCTTTATGGCTATTTCTCCGCCTATGACAGCAGCCTTTGTTCCGTATAGCTTGCATATCCTCTCTATTTCCTTATATGAATCTGTTCCTATGGTATAACCCGGAAAAAAACGTGTTTTCATTTATATGCTCCTTTTTAATGATATAGATATATAATTATAATTCTGCAATTCAGCATTTAGCTGTATTAGTTTATATCTCCGCTCTTCCTGCAAATGAGATTTCATCCTTTGAACCTTCGCTGCCCGTGTCCGTCTGCTCTTTCAAGAATTTACGGTTTTTGTATGCTCCCACGGTCAGAAATGGAATTATTATTATTGCGATGCCAAGATACCCCATATAACCGTAACCATACTTGACGATACTATCCAGACCCACCATTGATATTCCCATTGATATTGCCATTATAAAGCATGCAACAATAATTCTTCTTAAAATAATCTTTTTTATTGTTGACAGTATTTTTGCCTTTTCAAATTTTTCGACAAATCCATAAATTGTTGTTACTCCTGTGGATATAAAGCAAAGGAACAAGCAGATATTGTATGCCCAGAATACATATGGCTTCCCAAGTTGCTTTGTAATGTAAAGAGACGGAAGAGTTGTTTCACCTGCCTGAACAAATTCCGAGTACCACCCTAACAGCATTACAACCGACAGAACCAGTGCAACTGAATTTATTACGAATGAAATCAGCATTGACTGTGAAACCTGCTTCGGACTTCTAAGTGTCTTTCCGCATGAAATCATAGTAGGTATAACCACAGACTGAAATCCTGCATACGTGAATGCCTTCAAAATTCCCTGAGAAATATTTCCACCTGCTTCTCTTACAGCAACTACATTTGAGATTTCAGGCGCTTTTGCGTTGATGCCAAGGATAAATATGACTGCACAGGAAGATAAAATTCCTACGGACATAATTGTTGACGCGCGAGAAACCATCGCAGCACCAAAAATTGTCATTGTCAGCAATATTATTCCCACAGAAATAACAGCAGTAGCATACGGAGTGCCATAAGTCTTATTAAGCAGTGACGCCGCTCCCGCAATTACAGCTCCTACCGCACATATAACCATTGTGTAAAAATAAATATCAAACAAGACCGACATCTTATCGTAAGGATGATAAAGAGTTTGAAAAAGTTCCTTATAGCTTGTAAGTCCTCTTGAATTGTACATGATAATACATTCACGGATAGTAAGTGTTAACAGCGCCATGGCTATCACTGCCATAAGCGGAGCAGTCCACCCGTATCTCACATAATATTGCGTTGCCTGATTACCCGTTGCAAATCCTCCGCCGGCATGTGAGCCGAACAATACGCATGCCACTGCGAAGGCGCCTGTAAATCCCATGTTTTTTGATAAGTTTTTTTGTTTTTCCATTCTGCTACCTCTCTCTTATTTTTCTATACACATAACTGTTTCCTTCTGAGAAAGGTATAAAAACAAAAATCTTCCGTCTCTCAGGGAAATTACCCTAAGAGACGGAAGATATATAATCTTTCGCGGTACCACTCTTATTCATTTCATACGAAATGCACCTCTGGATACGGATTATTTCTAATCGATATCCTGCCGCTTCTAACGTCCGGCTAACCGTATCCTCCTACTTAACATATGTTCGGAGAATCCGCTCCAAGGCTAGTTCAGCACTTCTCAGACATTGTTTCCCACCAACCAACAACTCTCTGAAATCTTTGAATATGCTTACTGCTCCTTATCACAGCGTTTATAATGCTCATTTTATTGTGTATTTTTTAGGAGTATACACCCATGAGAAATATTTGTCAACAGTCTTTTTAAAACTATCATAAACTATTTTGTAACATTATATACTTATACATAATTTTGCAATTCTATTATAAAAATATCAACATGAATTTTTATTTTAACATGATTATTATTTTTTATTTACCTTACTCTTTTCCATGCTTTAGTACTTTCAAACTTCATATTATTGTAAGTTTTAAAGAAATCAAATTTTTGGTAATATACATTGTGCAATAATAGGACTAAATAGGATTTAATCCTATTGTTTTTTATGATTATAAAAATATACGTTGATTTTACACAACATTAAGATTAATATATGTAATTAATACTTGGCATAATAATTGCTATTATATTAACAATCTCACAAATATAAAAAGGAGAAGTTTTATGAGTAAAAATGAAAACATCACTACAATTGAACCGAACACGTCCGAGTTCAAACAAGAAATCGGCGTATTCGGCGGAGTAAGCATCATCGGCGGCATAATGATTGGTTCCGGAATATTCTATTTAGGTTCCTATGTATTGATGCGAACAGGCATGAGCCTGGGTCTCGCACTTGTTTGCTGGATAGTCGGAGGTGTTGTATCACTGCTTGGAGGATTATGCTTTGCCGAGCTTGGAGCTTCAAGACCGGTTGCCGGAGGTATGGTAGTTTACCTGAATGAAGCATATCACCCTGCAGTAGGATTTTTGTACGGATTTGCAAGCTGGCTCATCAGCGGTGCAGGGTCCATAGCGGCAGTTGCAGTTGCCCTTCCCAATGCACTAAAAAGTTTTTTTGATATCAATGAGACAGGAATAAAAATAATTGCTATAATATTAATTGTCGGACTTACTGCCTATAATTATTTCGGAGTTAAAAGGGCCTCCATACTGCAAAATGTTTCAATGGTTGCTAAGCTGATACCAATCGGACTGATATTGTTCGGAGCACTGATTTTCGGAAAACAAACTCCAGATTTAAGCCTCATGCCTGCTGACGGAAGCACCGTATCCATCGGAAGCATGTTTGGAATGATTGCATTTGCAACCGTGGCAACATTGTGGGCATATGAGGGATGGACAAATCTGAATACCGTAGCCGAGGAAATGAAAAACCCGAAGAAAAACCTTCCTCTTGCAATAATAATTGCCATAGGCGGAATCTTGGTTCTTTATACCTTGTTTAACTACGCAATTTACAGAGTATTGCCTCACGAGGATATCATTTCCTACATACAGGCTGAAAATTATTATCTCGGAACTGAAGTTGCCAAAAGAATTTTCGGCGGTGTAGGCGGTACAATCGTATTGGTTGGCATGATAATTTCTATGTTCGGTTCCCTGAACGGAATGATACTTTCCTTCCCGAGGACATATTATGCAATGGCAAAAGAAGGTCACTTCTTCAAAAGCTATGGCAAACTTCACCCAAAATACAAAGTTCCTCATGTATCACTTATAGGCCAGTGCGTGATATCTATTATACTTGTATTATCCAGAAACCTCGACCAGCTTACATCCATGGTTGTTTTCTCGGGAATGCTGTTCAATGTTCTGGTTGTTGTTGCTGTATTGATTTACCGCAGGAAATATCCTGATCTTGAAAGACCATACAAAATGTGGGGATACCCTATTACTGTAATTATTACGGTTTTAATATTTGCAGGATTAATGGTCAACACATTTATTGAGGATCCTGTAACAGCACTTATCGGTTTTGTCGTGCCGGCCATAGGATGTGTTGTTTATATGTATTTTGACAAGAAATTAAAAAAAGAAGCTAACCAATAATTATTAAAAATAGGAGGTACAAATTGATAACACTATATAAAAACGGGAATGTGCACACAATGGAGGACATGAATTCTATAGCTGAAGCCTTTGTTGTTGACGGAAACAAATTTGTATATGTGGGAAACGAAAATGGCGCAAGGGAATATTTGAGCTCAGACAATCTCTCATTTACAGAGGTTGATCTGGGAGGAAGACTTGTGCTTCCTGGATTTAATGATTCTCACATCCATTTTGTACACTACGCCAAGAGCATGCGGTGCGTGAACTTGGTAGGTACAAAGAGTCTCGGTGAAGTAAGAGAACGCCTTAAAGCAAGATTACAGGAAAGAGATGTAAGTGATGAATCCTGGCTGGAAGGCGAAGGCTGGAATCATGATTATTTTAACGATGAAAAAAGGTTCCCCAACAAATTTGACTT
>DAMAEI010000113.1:0-2583 GCA_031997345.1 Sedimentibacter sp.
AACAGGCAGGAACAACAATAAACTCCGAGGAGCAGGGTAAATTTATATTTCCTCCCGGTGGTTCTTTCTTAGTATTTATATCAAATCCTGAAACTCCTGTAATGCCGGCAATTGGAAAAATCGCCTTTGGTTGGTGGGAAGAGCCCATATGCAACATGCCTTAAGAAAAATTTAATACTTGCTGCAAGGCACCTTTCTTAATTGACTGGTGCTCTAATTTGAATGTTTTTTATTTATTTCATTTCCACCATATAAGCATTTATTTCATTGAATGTTTGATATAGCCTTCAATTCAAGGACTTTCCATTGAACGAATATTAAATTTACATTACAATTTAAGTGCTGAATCTCAACATCTGAGGTAATATAGCAATAAGGAGGATAAAATTGAATAAAAAAAGTATCAGAGCATTTCTTATAACCACAGGACTTGCAATAGGTCTGTCGGCGTCCATGCCGGCTGATGCCCATGCAGCAGAATATACGGCTGTAAGCGGTGATTCCTTATATAAAATAAGCAGATTATTCAGCACCTCTGTGGCAAATTTAATGGTTGTAAATAATCTTACGGACTACAACCTTAATATGGGACAGGTTCTGAATATTGCGTGTGTGAAATACACGGTGAAGTCAGGAGATACGCTGTATAAAATATCTCAGAAGCACAACATAAAATTATCGGATCTGCGCAGAGCAAACAACATATACACAAATTACATATATGCAGGTCAGACCTTGGACATACCTGTTTCACAATCAGCACAGCAAGAAGAAAATTATAAACCTGAGGACTTGGATTTACTGGCAAGGCTTATTATGGCGGAAGCTCAGGGAGAGCCATACGAAGCAAAGGTTGCAGTGGGCGCAGTTGTAATAAACCGCATCAAAAGTGGTTTGTTCCCCACATCAATAAATAATGTAATATATCAGAATATAAACGGATACTATCAGTTTACACCTGTTGTTAATGGATGGATCAACAAGCCTGCCAACGAAGAATGCATACGTGCAGCAAAAGAAGCCCTGGCAGGGGTTGACAATACAAACGGAGCACTGTTCTATTATGACACCACAACAACAAATCAGTGGATTTTATCAAAGGATGTTTCGGTGCAGTTCGGAAGCATGATTTACGCATACTGATATAACAAAAGCAAGAAACAGGAAAGACTTGTCGGCGGATAATACTGACAAGTCTTTCTGTTTTTTGTTTAGTTGTTTAATTGTTTTATTTTTTTACTTTTAACCATATCCCTCGGATGCGACGGTATACTTATTGTTTCCTGCTTTCCCGGCACACCCGGTACAACAGGATTCAGATTAAAAGTGAATTGTGTTGTAATATCCGGAAATATCCTTATATTTAGAACTGTTATGCTGTAGTAGCCTTCCTTTTCTATGGTCATATTATAAGTCGTATAGTAGTATTCAGGGCCATTTATCAATGTTCCCGATGGATTAGCTACCGGCAGTTCCACTTTTGTAGGTATCTTTTTCGTAATAACTTCCTTAACAGGTACGGTATTTACGTCTCCCTTTCTTGCGTAAAATACAACTTTGGCGCCTTCCACAGGCTCTTTAGCCCTGTCCGTAAAAATGTAAAGGTCTATATACCCTACAGCATTGCTTACCGGCACCTCACTCATAGATATATTGTATCCGCAATGATGCTTAAGACAAGCATTTTTGCTGCAGCGTCTGTCATAGATGTTTAAATAATTTTGATTATAATTAAGGTTCAACTCTATCGCTCCTTTGATATATAATATGCCGGCACACGGTTAAAGTAACCATGCCGGTTATTTATATAGCATCAAAAAAGCTGAGCTGGTCGCTTTCCGGAAGTGAATTCAGACAATTGAATTTTTTCAGCAAATCTACGACAGCATTTCCTATTTTTGCACGCTTCCTCAAATCATCCACAGATTTCAATTCCTCTCCGTTTCGAACAGCCGCATATATTCCTTCAGCCGCAACATTTCCCATTCCGGATATACTGGTAAAAGGAGGCCTTAATCCCTCATCCTCAACAATAAACTTCGATGAATGAGATTTATATAAATCAACAGGCAAGAATTTAAGCCCTCTTTCATACATTTCCAGAACGAGCTCAAGGTCATCGTACATGTCCTTGTCCTTGTTAGCGGCTTCATTGCCCTGAAGCTCTATTTCTTTCATTTTTTCCTTCACTTTTTCCTTGCCGTAAATCATGAACTCCGCATCAAAAGCTTTTGCTCTTATGGAAAAGTATGCCGCATAGTATGCATCAGGTATATGCACCTTAAACCACGCTATTCTGAACGCCATCATTACATAGGCGGCAGCGTGAGCCTTCGGGAACATATACTTTATTTTTTTACACGAATCAATATACCATTCAGGAACGTCATTTGACCTCATAAGCTTTTCATATTCGGGCCACTTAGGGTCCTTGAGAGCCTTTCCCTTACGCACAGTTTCCATTATTTTAAATGCCGAGTTTGGAGGAAGTCCCTTTCTTATGAGATAAACCATGATGTCGTCTCTTGTACACACAGCCTCACTTATGGACTGAACTATTCCTTCATCAATTAAGTTTTTAGC
>DAMAEI010000113.1:2593-5989 GCA_031997345.1 Sedimentibacter sp.
GTGAGACAGTCCAGATATACACAGCAGGTCCGAAAATGTCTGCGGCATTGTATCAAGGAGCATTCCCCTTACGAATTTAGTTCCGAATTCAGGCACTCCGTATGTCCCCACCTTTGAATTAATTTGTTGTGGAGTTACGCCCAATGCTTTTGTTGAAGAAAACAGAGACATTGTCTCCTTGTCATCCATTGGTATTGCTTTAGGGTCAACCCCTGTTATATCCTGAAGCATTCTGATTACAGTAGGATCATCATGCCCAAGTATGTCCAGCTTGAGCAGGTTCTGGTCAATTGAATGGTAGTCAAAATGAGTTGTTATAATATCAGATTCAGAATCATCAGCCGGATGCTGCACCGGACAAAACTCATATATCTCCCTTCCCTTGGGAACAACGATTATTCCTCCGGGATGCTGCCCGGTAGTTCTTTTTATCCCGGTGCAACCTTTTGAAATACGCACTATCTCCGCCTTGTTTACATGCATGTTTTTTTCTTCAAAGTATTTTCTTACATAGCCAAATGCTGTTTTGTCCGCTATGGTGCCTATGGTTCCCGCCTTGAATGTTGTTCCTTTTCCGAATATAACCTCGGTATATCTGTGTGCCTTTGCCTGATATTCTCCGGAAAAGTTCAGGTCTATATCAGGCTCCTTGTCACCGTTAAAGCCCAGGAACGTTTCAAAAGGAATATCTATACCGTCCTTCACCAACATTTCACCGCACACAGGACATTCCTTGTCTGGAAGGTCGAAACCGTTCAAGCACCCATATTCGTTGAAATCGGAGTATTTGCATTTAGAGCATCTGTAGTGTGGCTGCAGGGCATTTACTTCCGTAATTCCTGTCATATACGCCACAAGGGATGAACCAACCGAGCCTCTTGAGCCAACGAGGTATCCGTCATCATTTGATTTCCACACCAGCTTCTGAGCGATGATGTACATAACGGAGAAGCCGTTCTTTATAATTGAATCAAGCTCCTTCTCCAATCTTTTCTCAACAATTTCAGGCAGAGGATCTCCGTAGAGCTCGCGTGCCTTTGCGTATGTTATATCCTTGATTTCCTGCTCGCAGCCCTCAATGTGAGGTGTTGCCTTTTCAGACGAAATAGGGCTTATATTACCGCACATGTCAGAAATCTTATTTGTGTTGGTAACCACCACCTCATAGGCCTTATCTTCTCCTAAATAATAAAATTCCCTGAGCATTTCTTCCGTTGTTTTTAAATACAGAGGAGCTTGGTTGTCCGCATCCTTGTAGCCCTGTCCGGCTTCAAGTATTCGTCTGTATATTTCATCCTCAGGGTCTATGAAATGAACGTCCCCTGTTGCAACCACAGGCTTGTTCAACTTTTCTCCAAGTGCGACAATTTTTCTGTTAATATCTTTTAAATACTCTCTGTCAGGAACCTGCTCCTGCCTTACAAGGTACTCGTTGTTGCCAATTGGCTGTATTTCAAGATAGTCGTATTCCTTGGCAATTGCTTCAATTGTTTCTTCCGATTTGCCCAGAAGTATTGCCTGGTACAGCTCTCCCTCACTGCACGCGCTGCCTATTATCAAGCCCTCGGAATATTTTTTGAAGATACTCTTCAATATTCTCGGCTTCTTATAAAAGTAATCAAGATGTGAAAATGACACTAACTTGTAGAGGTTTTTAAGCCCGACATAATCCTTCGCCAATATAATCGCATGGAATGTATTGAGCTTTTTGTATTCTTCCTTCTTTGATTCCTCATCAGATGCATATAACTCAATGTCATCAAGTGCTTCTGCACCTCTCTGTTTAAGCATGTCCAGCATTATGCTGAAAACCTTGACAGTGGTTGCCACGTCATCCAATGCCCTGTGGGCAACCTCAACTGTAATTCCTAAATTCTTCGCTATTCTGCCTAATTTGTAGCTTTTATAGTTGGGAAACAGCTCCTTTGCAAGGGACAGTGTATCCAAATATGTATAATCAAATTTATAGCCTAAAACATCTGCATTATGTTTGAGAAAATTTATATCAAAATCTGCGTTGTGAGCAACAAGCACACTTCCTTCTATGAAATCCAGAATCTTCGGAAACACCCTATCAATAGTTTCAGCATCCTTAACCATGTCATCAGTGATGTTTGTAACCTCTATAACTCTTGCAGGAATAGGCTTTTCAGGATTTACGAAGCATCCGAATTCATCAATTACCTTCCCTCCCTGGAACTTCATGATACCAATTTCCGTAATCTTCTCAGTGGCAGGCGAAAAACCTGTTGTTTCAAGGTCAAGTACACAATATGTTGTATCTATTCCCTGCCCTCTGGAATTGGTTACAGAAGATTTTTTGTCCGGCGCAAGATATGCCTCAACACCATATATAACCTTCATATCCTGATTATCTCTACCCAGAAGATTATGCGCCTCAGGAAATGCCTGAACAACTCCATGATCTGTTATGGCAATGGACTTCATTCCCCAGTTCATAGCCCTTTTAATCAGGTCCGTAGCGCTGGTCATTGCATCCATCTGGCTCATCTGCGTATGCATGTGCAGCTCCACACGCTTGTTTTCGGAATTATCCGTTCTCACGGCCCTCTTTCTTCCCTCGGTTTCAATTATAGTATTTGCCAGAAGCTCTACCTCTCCGGAATACTTACTGTAGGCAGCATTTCCTGCGATTTTAATTCCCTTTGCCTTCTGAAGCCTCGACAGCACCTCAACATTTTCACCTGGGTCGCAAAAGCATTTACATGACATTGAACTGCTTCCGTCATATAAATCAAACGAAATCATTGTTTTACCGCTTTTAAGTTCCCTGGGCTCAATATTAGATATTTCGCCTTCTATTGCAATTCGTCCCTCGTCTTGGGTAATATCCGTAATTTTTATAACCCTGTCTTTTATTGCTGAAGTCCTGCCCAATATAAGATCAGCACTTTTTGCTTTGGGCGTCTTGCCGGTTTCCGGCTTAGCTTCCTTCTTTGTAAAGGCAGCCTCTCTGCGCACCTTGGTAGCTGCCTGCTTAGGAGCCGTTCTTGCCTCATTCTGAATATTTTCAATTTCCCTTACAAGCACATCTTCGTGCTGCAATGTAAAATCTTCGCAATCCTCATGGTCAGAAAAATATATATTGTAATCCTCGCAGCATACACTTTTCACCGTATCTCTTATCAACTTATCATAGCCCTTGGCCACCAGCATATCCGAAACAGCCGCTCTGAACACAAAGCTTATATTTTTTTCATTTTCATTTATGTGATATTCGCTGTACTTCATAACAGATTTCAATGCAGGATACTTTTCCGCCAGCATGACGGATATATTTTTAAGCTCCTCTCCAACCGGTTTTACGGCGGCATCTCCTCTGTAGCTGACAATTATTTTAGAATCATCCAGCATGAATCTCTTTATCATGAAATC
>DAMAEI010000114.1:0-5218 GCA_031997345.1 Sedimentibacter sp.
TGTATGGTGAAGATGTTTTCCTTTTATAACATACCTGAAATTAAACGGATGAAATTATTGCTTTTGAAATCACTGGAACAAGATGCATCTTTGACCATCCAAGAGAAAGATGACCTTTTAGGAGATGCTGAAGTGGCGGAAAGCTTCCTTTGCTATAATGACATCTCTGCTATGAGTGATTATCACCGCAGAGCTTGTACACTGCTTAGCCGTGCAACTCTCAGTATAGATCAAAAAGGAGCATGGACTTTCGCCGCACCATCGATCCTGATGATGTATCATCGTAGAGAGGGCTATGCAAACAGTGAAAATGCCGAGATGAAAGAGTGTATGCCATATTTTTATCAGTTATCGAATGGACACGGCAATGGTGCGGAACATAGTTTTGCTGCTGATTTGTTCTGGGAACGGGGACAGATAACAGATGCTGATATATCAAGACATATGGCACTATCAGCAGCAAGGCGGAAGAATCAGTATAGTATTATGTTGTGCTGTGAGTTTCTCTCCATGCGTATGGCGATGCTTCAAGGAGATTATGAAAGTATAAAAAGACAAAGCCAAAATCTTCGAGAATGGCTGCAGAAGGAAAGACAGTACACACTTTCAAACACCTTGGATATGTGTTTGGGATTTATATATGCGTTGCTGGGCAGTCCTGAAAACGCACCGAAATGGCTGGTTGAGGGACGGCTCTCTGAAGCACTGGTCATGTTCCCAGCCACACCTATGCTAAATACCTTCTATAACCAACTGCTTCTTTCTCAGGGTGAATGGACGGCATTGGTAGCAAGACGAGAGGATTGTGAAAAACTCTATGATGTTTACAACAATGTACTATGCAAAATTTGGCTTCACATACAGCTTGCCGCAGCTCTTAAGCAGATTGGTAAACAAGAAGAGGCTCGAAAAGAGTTGAAGACAGCATTAGACATGGCTCTTCCTGACGGTATTATCATGCCATTTGCCGAAGGTGAGTCGTATATTTTTGATCTACTTAAAGAGCTACAGGATTCAGGTGTATATGCAGAAGAAATCAGTCACATCCTGAACTTAGCCGGAAAGTTTCGTGCTGCAAGGCAGAAAATACGAATGGAGCATTTTGGAGAGCAGCAGGATTATGGATTGTCTGCACGAGAGCTGGAAATAGCCATGATGGCGGCACATCGTAAAACTAATATGGAAATAGCCGAAGAGCTCCATATTGCAGAGGGAACTGTTCGTAACCAGCTTTCAAGGATTTTTGACAAATTGGGGATTTCAGGGGATGGTAAAAATAAGCGCCTTTCATTGGAAAATTTTCTTAATATACAAAAATAGTGACAAATGGTCACACTACAAAATTAGAACTCCAATGTACAATATTGTATGGTGGAGTTCTTGTATGCTTAAGGAGGTGGAGATATGAAGGGACAGCCCATTATACAGGTTGAACCGATGGAAGGGGGTATTTTGCAAGTAGCATTTGACACCGGAAACAAGGTGATGGTGGATATGAAGCCCAACTTTGCCGGATTTCGCTTTGGAGCTTTGGCAGACATAACAATATGGCAATCAGCAGACACAGACGGCAGCTTTGTCTACTGGTATAAAAACGGTCTGCCCATTGCGGAGCTTGCCTATAATGAAATTATTAAAATGACTCTGGGCGAGTCATATTGAGAAGGAGGATATTGTATGAAACAAAAACTGAAGAAATTTTGGTCTACGCTGCTTGTAGCATGCATGATTATCACAATGCTACCTATAACGGTATACGCCTACAGCGGAAATGAGACGGAATTAGGTAGTTCTCCAAGCAGTGATGTTGATGGAAGTAATTGGTCATATGCCACGACTACCAAGACTCTTACTATCAAAAATGGGGATGTGTCAAATAATTTCACTTTGAAAGGTAATTGGTATGGCGGAGATGATGTACTTAACGTAGTTGTTGAAAGTGGTGTCAATCTTGTGATTAGTAGGTTTATTATTGAAAAGAATTTTAAACTTGATGCTGCCGGAGATGTAACTATAACAGATGCAAGCAGAATAAACTCAAGTACCGTTACAGCGTCTAAAACTACAAAAATAGATGCCGCCGGTGATATTATTTTTGCCGGATTTACAGGTAATAGCGGTAGTTCTTGTTGGACAGCCGGAGTAGGTGATTCTTATATCAAAGCAGGAAGAGATATAATTATAAAGGATAATGCCATAAAGGTAGAAATTATGAGTAGCAGTACCCATGCTATTTCTGCAGTAGGAAATATAACCGCTGAACGCACTACAATCATTGCCAAGACAAGTGCCGATGGCTTTAACGGCATAGATGCGGGCGGAAATATTGAGATAAAATCATCACCTGCTTCTAAAGGTGAGTATGCCATCACTGCCGAAGGTACATGTGGTATCCATGCAGGAGGAAGTCTTACTGTTACATATAGCAGCGATACATATGCCAAAAGTACAGTTACTGTAGGAACTGCTGCTAATAGCTCGCAAGCGGCAGGCATCTATTCTGATGGTGATATTTCCATAAAATCCACAATCAAAGCAGAGGGTCCTCACGGTATCGTATCCGGAAACGGTAATATCACTATTGCAGGTGGTGTTGTTACTCCTGAAGCAACAGGAGAGGGTCATGCTGCTATACAGGCTTTGACGGGTACGGTTAATATATCAAACTATATAATTGATGCAAAAGCAGAGAAGGCTAACAGTCATGCAATTCAAGCAGTTGATATTGATATTTCAGGCGGTATAGTTACAGCTTTCGGTAGTGGCGGAGATTTGACCGCAACTAATGGTATCAAAATCACAGGAGGAAGTGTTAACGCAGTTGGCAACAAGGTTTCTCCAAGACCGACAGACGGAACGAATGATGTGTATAGGGTTAAAATGAAACTCGATGCTGACAAGATCATCAATGGACTCAATGTAGATAGTACTAACCCGGGCTACAATGCTGACTCTCTTAAAGCAGATTCATCAGGTAATCTGTATTTCTGGCTGCCGGCAGGATTAAACGGCAAATTTTCTCTGCCTTCTTATCCTAAACCTTATGAGGCTGATAATGTGACAATAGAGAATAATGACAATAATGAGATTAGCTTTGTTGAGCTTCAAATAAACATCACCAATTGGCTTGACCCGGTATTTGCGTCATATCTGCGGACCGTGCTTAGTAAGGGTGAAAATGAGGATATATTTGATACAGATGTAAAGGGCATAACGACATTAGATATATCAAACAAAAATATAAAAACTCTGAAAGGAATCAATTGGTTTGATTCATTGAAAGAATTAAATGCTTCCGGTAATCCTTTAAGGACAGTGAGCATGGATTTTCAGCCTAACGGTTTGAAAAAGCTGAATCTGTCACGAACCAATATGACATCATTGTCGCTACAAGGTTTTCCTTTTTTGGAGGAATTAGATGTCAGTCAAAATCAGTTGACAGAGCTTAATTTGGCAACAGATCCGGATGGTAAACCCAAATTTATTAAGAGCCTTAAAATACTGAATGCCTCTAAAAATCAGCTAAGCTCCATCAAGCTGACTGATCCCTCGATTACCGAACCTTTGGTTCTGGAAGAATTGGACTGTTCATTTAATGCAATGACATCACTGGATCTTAGCGGTTTTACAGCACTTAAAAAGTTAAACTGTTCAAACAATCAGTTGACGGGCATAGATGTAACTGCAAGCTCAGCTTTGGAAGCACTTGATTGTAGATATAACTACATATCAGATATTTCGGACGTTACAGGAACCTCTCTTATCTCTCCTGCATTGCAGTTTGATCCTCAGCATGCATCGGGTTTTGTTGCGGTGACTACAATAGTCAACCTGCCGGATACCGCATATATAAATAAGCCGCTGACTTTAAAAGGTACAGTGTTGCCGACAAATGCAAGCAAACAAGATATCATATGGAGTATTGTGGATGCAAGAGGTATGTCTGCTAATATAACAGGAAATATTTTCACGTCTGCAGACTTAGGAACTATTACATTGCGTGCAACGATTCAAGGTGGTGCTGACGATGGTGTACCCGGAGTGGATTTCACTTTTGATTTCCCACTCACTGTCTATCCTCCAACGGGCAGCTCTCCTGACGGACTTGACGGCAATGAGACTATGTTGGATGTATCAAAGCTTTCAAATATCACAGGCATCGTAGAAGGTGAAAGTTGGAAATATTCCGATGCTGAAAAGGTGTTGACTATCAAGGCAGGAGATAACTCAGGACACTTTACACTGACAGGTAGTAACTATGGACTGGGAATCAATGTAGATGTCGCAGATTTAACCTTGGTTTTAGATTCAGTTGATATTGTCGGAAATAGTATTAAAGACAACTGGCGTACCGAGGGTGTGGCGATTTATTCTTATGGTGAATCGTTTGATGGAAAGCCGTTCAAAATAGAGAGTAAGGAAGGAACAATCAACAAGCTGTACGGCGGATACGTAAAGGATGTAAATGGTGCTGATAAGCAGAGAAATGCAATATATTCTCCAAACAAAATTGAAATTACAGGCTCAGGAAGGCTTGAGCTGTACAGTGATGATGGAATTACCATAGGATGCAATGAGCTATTCATTAAGGATACCAATGTTATTGTAAAAAGTGGAACGCCATATAACGGGGCTATATCTGTTTATAGCATACGAATTGATAACAGTGATGTAACGGCAATCAATACGAATAATGGGGCAAGCGGCATTTTTTATGAGGGTAGCGTTATTATTTCAAACAGTAGGGTTAAGGTGGAAGGAAATAACGGTATACAAAAGGTTAACTCACAGAATATTAACTCTTCTATTTCAAACAGTACTGTGGATGTAAACGGAAAAATTATAGGGATTAGTTTTTCGGGAGGGAATTTTGAGATTAATTCAGGCAGTAAAATTAATGTTGTCGGTGGCAAGGTTGGAATTGTAGTCGGAGACGGAGGTGCTCTCATTGTTAATGGTGGCACGGTAAAAGCCACAGGGACAGATGCTCCTGTAGCAGGCGATCCTTTTTCTGCATTATCAGGTGGCATTGGTACCATGATGGGAGATGTTAAAATCTTTGGAGGTAGGGTGATTGCTAATGCACCCGGTCATGGAATCTTTGTGCTGACACCTGAAAATCAACCGGAAAGACCGGTCTTTATTTCCGGAGGCAGTATTGATGCCGAATTTGGAAAAGCCACGTTTACTAGCACAGGCCTTGTAGATGAAGGTCCAA
>DAMAEI010000114.1:5228-5969 GCA_031997345.1 Sedimentibacter sp.
AACCCAACCGTTAGATAGCAGCGGCAATGAGCTGTATCGTATAAACATAACAATTTTGAATGCTCCGGATACGGAGGTTACCGATATAACTGTTCCGTCCGGATATGGAATAGCAGATATAGAGACTGATAGTTATGGAAGATTATTTTTCTGGTTGGCACCGGGAGAAACAATCATCAGCCTCACAGCAGGAGGTAAGGTATATTCAGGCAAAATAGATGTGCAAAGAAATAATGATAACACACTGATCTTAGTTGAAGGTGGATTTTCTTATGGTGTTACTGTCACCGGAGGAACAGGCAGCGGTAGATACACACCGGGTGAAATTGTGACCATCATTGCACCACAGGCTCCGGCAGGACAGATGTTCAAGGGATGGGAGATTACTCCGTCAGTAACCTTTGCAGAAAGAACCTTCAATGGAGATTCAACGGCAAAATTTGTTATGCCGGCATCGGACGTAACTGTAACACCTATATATGCAGCTCCTGTGAATGTCTCATTTGTAGCAGAACAAATGGGTGGAAAAAGCAAGACAGAGGATACTTATGGTATTAAGCTGACATTCAATCAAGATGTAAGCAATCTGCATCCTAAAAACATCAAGATAACAGACGGTACCGGCTCTGTAAGCATGGGTGCTTTGGTAAAAGGAGCCGATTATTATGTGTATTATGTTAGAGAGATAATCAGAGAGGGTAACGTATCAATAAGCATAGATGATTTTTCTAATTGTCATGT
>DAMAEI010000115.1:0-5856 GCA_031997345.1 Sedimentibacter sp.
CATCCAGACCAGCCTTAACTGCGGCATCCACGTATGCAATACCGTCTGCCAGCGTGAATCCTACCTCCTGCGCTGCAGTAGAGCCGGCTTCTCTTATGTGGTAGCCTGAAATACTGATTGTATTCCATTTTGGAACTTCCTTTGAACAATATTCAAATATATTTGTTATCAAGCGCATAGAAGGCTCTGTAGGGAATATGTATGTGCCTCTGGCTATGTATTCCTTCAGTATGTCGTTTTGGATTGTTCCTCTCAATTTATCCGGTGTTACACCCTGCTTTTCGGCAACAGCTATATACATTGCCAGAAGCACTGATGCGGGAGCATTTATTGTCATTGAAGTGCTAACCTTGTCCAGCGGAATACCGTCAAACAAAATCTCCATATCTCTGAGGGAGTCAATGGCAACTCCAACCTTGCCCACTTCACCCTGAGCCAACGCGTGATCTGAATCATATCCAATCTGCGTAGGAAGATCAAATGCCACAGATAAACCTGTGGAGCCCTGATTAACCAGGTATTTGTATCTTTCGTTTGATTCCTCGGCAGTGGCAAAGCCTGCATACATTCTCATGGTCCATTCCTTGCCTCTGTACATTGTAGGCTGATATCCTCTTGTAAACGGATATTGTCCCGGATAGCCTATTTCTTCTTCATAATCAATATCTGCAACATTTTCAGGTGTGTAAAGTCTCTCAACAGCTGTACCTGAACCGGTTTTAAATTCAGCTTTACTTTCCGGTGCTTTATTCAATGATTTGTTCAATACATTTTCTTCCCAATTTTTGCGGGCGGCTTCCAATTGGTCAAGCTTCTCTTTTTCAAACATTTAAACCTCCATCTGCAATTGCATTGTTTAAAATTTATATTTATATTAATCCAAAACGGTTAAATTTGCAACATTTTTAGGTAAAATGATTTCATGTTTTTATAACTTGCAAAATTATACTGCTCCTATTTTAAAAACATGAGCAATAATTGCCCATAGCAGAGGAAAGCAGTATATACTAATCCTCTCTAATGGAACTTTTTAATGAGGATTAGTATTATTTTCAAAATAATTGTTATATGTAAACAATCGTCTTTCAGCCTATTTCATTGAACCTTTTTTTAAAAATCTTTCGTGCCATGACAGCGCTTCACCCAAAATATGAGGAGTATGCATACCGCTTGAGAATTTTTTCGATCTTTCGTGATAATCCATGAGCTGTTCCTTATAGTCCTCGTGAGCACAATTTTCTATTATCTTTACCGCTCTTTCACTTGGAGAAAGTCCTCTTAAATCAGCCACCCCTTTTTCTGTTACCAAAACCATGACATCATGCTCCGAATGATCGACATGGGAAACCATGGGGACAATTGAAGATATATTGCCGCCCACAGCGGTTGATGCAGTTGTAAAGATTGAAATGAAAGCATTGCGCGCGAAATCCCCTGAGCCTCCGATTCCGTTCATCATTTTGCTTCCCATTATATGCGTTGAATTTACATTTCCGTAAATATCCGCTTCTATTGCCGTATTTATTGATATAACCCCCAATCGCCTTATTACCTCTGGACTGTTGCTTAATTCCTGGGGCCTCAGCACTATTTTATCCTTGTATTCAGAAAAATTATTAAAAAAGCCCTTCATGCGTTCAGGTGATATTGTAAGGGACGTTGAGGATGCATACTTCAGTTTGCCGCATTCTATCAAATCCAGAACTGAGTCCTGAAGAACCTCAGAGTAAAAAATCAAGTCCTTAAATTCTGATTTGCACAGACCACCAAGCACTGCATTTGCAACACTTCCAACGCCCGACTGAAGCGGAAGCAGGTTGTTTGGAAGCCTTCCCGCGGCCACCTCAGATTTTAAGAAACCAATAAGGTTCTCAGCCATTTTTTCCGAAAGGTCATCGATGGGTGCAACCGGATTTGTATTATCGGGCACATCAGAAAATACAATTGCGGCTATTTTTTCCGGAGGACATGGAATATATGGAGTTCCTGCCATGTCAAATGCACTCCTTATGGGAATAGCCTCTGTGTTTGGCGGAGCCGGAATATTGTATATGTCGTGTATTCCCTCCAGTTCTTCCGGTTGTGAGGTGTTAATTTCAACTATGACCTTGTCCGCACATTCAACCAGAATGTTTGAATTCCCAACAGAAGTGCTTGGAACTATTCCTCCGTTTTCCGTTATTGTCACGGCTTCTATTACTGCAACCTCCACTTTTCCTAAAAATCCGTTCTTTATATATTTGTCTGATACGGATATCTCCTCCTGATGATTCCCTTCTCGGCTAAAAGTCCGTCCAACTCCGGTCCTGTGGATGCCCCTGTTATGAGGTCAATCTGTATTTTTTCTCCCCCGTCGGCTCTCCTTGCCAGCTCGGCAGGTATTGCCTTGGGATAACCTGCCGGTGTAAATCCCGACATACCCACTATGCTGCCGTCCGTTATTATCCTTGCGGCATCTTCTGCGCTCATTATTTTATTTTTTAGTTCTTTGCATCTTATTCTTTCCATACAAATTCTCCTTAATAGAAACAAAAGCTCCGCATGCGGAGCTTTTGCCTGTATTATTTTAAACGTAATTAACTAATACCGCTATTACCATGAACACAGCCGCCATCAATGTCCAAAGAACCATCAGAGGCCATACGAATTTAACCCATTGCTCATATTTGATTTTAGCAACAGATAAGTTTGCAAGCAAAACTCCGGATGTTGGAATTATAGAGTTGGATATACCGTCTCCGAACTGGAAAGCAAGAACTGCCGTTTGTCTCGAAAGACCTATCAGATCAGAAAGCGGAGCCATTATAGGCATTGTTGTAGCAGCCTGCCCCGAGCCAGATGGTATGAAAAAATTGATAAATGTCTGCACAAGAAGCATTCCTACTGCACTTATTGTTCTTGGGAGTAAAGTTATAACTCCCGCCAAGCCATGTACTACGGTATCAATTATAAGGCTTCCTTCCATAATAACAAGTATCCCTCTTGCCAAGCCCACAACCAGGGCTCCTGTCGCCATGTCTTTTGCACCTAAGATGAAATGTTTTGCTATATCATCTAAAGAGAAGCCTCCAACAATACCTGCAACAATACCCATTGCAAGGAATAAAGCAGCTATTTCTGTAATATACCATTCATACTTGAATACACCAAAGATTAAAAGCCCCATTCCTGCAGCGAAAATCAGCAGAACCAAAATGTCACGCGTAGTAAGTTTCTTTATATTACTTAAGTCTATTGCATTTCCTTTTTCTTCCTGCTCTAATTCGTAAACAACACTGTTTCTAATGTCCTTTTTTACTTTGTTTGCATATCGGAATATATACCATGTAACCAGCGTCAATGTACAAGCCCATATTATCAGTCTGAGCCATATACCTGAAAACATAGGAACCTCGGCAATAGTCTGGGCTACACCTACGGTAAACGGATTCATGGCTGCTGATGTAAAGCCCGCCGCAGCGCCCAGAGAAACCATAGCCATCCCTACGATTGCATCATATCCGAGAGCTCTCGCCAATGCTATTCCTATTGGTACAAATACGATGGCTTCCTCTGCCATACCGATGGTTAGTCCTCCAACTGAAAATACACTTACAAATATGGGTATCAGCAATATTTCCTTACCCCTCAGACCTAAAGCAATCTTACCGATTCCGGCCTCTATTGCACCTGTCTGTGTTATTATATTGAAGGACCCTCCAACTATGAATATGAAGAACACTATTCCCTGTGCAGCTCCCAATCCTTTGGGAAATGCTTTTAAAACATCAAACAGCTTTGCCGGATTTGTATCCACATATGCAAAAGAATCCGGATCCACCACCGTCCTTCCTGATGGCAGCTGCATTTTTTGATACTGACCCGCAGGTATTACGTAAGTAAGTAATGCCACCACAATAATCATTGCAAATAAGATTACGTAAGTATGCGGTACCTTTAGCTTTTTCTTTTTTAAATCTTTTTCCATACTCTCCTCCATGGGCAATTTTTTATATCAACAGGTTATTCCTGCCAATAACAACTACGCTTCTCCCCTTCTGTAATATTTCCCCAATCTGTTATTAACAGTAACTCCCTCTTTAACGGCGGCACCCCCGCCCAATATTACATAATCAATTCCCACAGGCCTTAGCTGCGGATCCTGGAACGTGGCTCTGTCAATTACAGTATCGTAATTGAAAACTGTAATATCCGCATCAAAACCTTCCTTAATAAGACCTTTATTTTTCAACTTAAGCCGCTTTGCAGGCATATGTGTCATTTTATTAATAGCATCAAAAAACTCCATTGCTTTCATGTCTCTGACGTAATTCCCTATAACTCTTGGGAATGTTCCTGCACCTCTTGGATGCCCTGAATTATTTCTGTATATACCGTCGCTGGCAACCATAACCAGCGGATGGTTCAAGGCCTCCACGATTTCTTCCTCGTTCATTACATATGCCACCGCCAGCATTGTCGGATATTCTTTTCTTGCCTTTTCAAAAAGCTCTCTGTCACAGAATATTCCTCTAAATGGCTCCTCCGTGAGCATTATTGAATCGTAACTTTTGTTCCAGAGCTCAAAGCATCCCTCATCAAATACAGCGGAACCTATGAATGTGCTGAATGCGGCATAAGGATATGCATCCACAGATATATCCAGTCCTGAATTATAATGTTTTTCAATTAAATTGAGCGCCTCCGTCATATTACCGTATGCGCTGCAGCTTGAAAGGTGGGAAATTTGAAACGGTATTCCTGTTTCCCTTCCTATCATTGCCATTTCATTAATGGCATCGAGAGCATAGGCCGCATCCTTTCTGTAGTGCGCCGAGAGAATAATATCTTTCCTCCCTTTGATTTTTTCAGTAATTTCTATTGCCTCTTCCGTATCGATACCTGGGCAGTATTCTAATCCGTAAGACACACCAACGACTCCCGAATCAACTGCCTCTTCTACCATACTCTGCATTCTTGCAATTTGCTCCTTGGTGGACCTTGCATAAATATCCGAGTTCCCTACACGATTTCTAAGATAATTATGTCCTATATACGACATATAGTTTACGGGACTCCCCATCTCTTTTATAAACTCATGCAGCTCTTCTATTGACTGCCTGTTGTTTCCGCAGTTGCCTGCTATACATGTAGTAACGCCCATATTCAGCATGGTTTCAGCAATATCATATTTTTCTTTCTTCGTAAGGGAGAAATCTTCTTCATGCATGTGTATGTCAATAAATCCAGGAGATACATGCCTTCCGTCAACATTGATTATTTCCC
This sequence comes from Sedimentibacter sp., assembly GCA_031997345.1. Lineage (GTDB taxonomy): Bacteria > Bacillota > Clostridia > Tissierellales > Sedimentibacteraceae > Sedimentibacter. The sequence goes on from DAMAEI010000115.1 coordinate 5,266, forward strand.
TCGAACTTGCCGATACGTTTCCTATGTCAACAATTTTTCCATCCTTAATTCCTAAATCTCCCTCAATAATCCTTCTGTTTTCCACATCAATTATTTTACCGTTTATAATTTTTAAATCTAACATAGTCCCTCCTTATTATCTGCAAAACTCTTCAGCAATTTGTGTATATATATTAACATAATCGATAAGATTTGCAATGGGCATTTTTTCATCCTTTGCATGTGAATATTTTAAATCCCCGGGTCCTGTAACAACAGTTGGTATTTTACCATAGGTTGAAAGCACTCCCGCATCAGTCCATCCCCTTCGTTTTTCAATATTCGGCTCCTTGTTGACAAATTTCTTGAGAACATTGTATACGGTCTTTGCAATGTCAGATTCAGGTTGTGCTATTAATGGAGCATGATCAAATTCCTCCATCAGATTGGATTCCATCCGTATAATTTCAGCTTTGAATTCCGGATCCTCCTTGCTCAACGAATCAATGATATCCTGATATTCCTTTATTACCGACACAACATTTTCTCCCGGAAGGTATCTGCGGTCTATCTGAATTATGCAGCTGTCAGCTACAGAGCTCGGCTGAGTAC
>DAMAEI010000116.1:0-5824 GCA_031997345.1 Sedimentibacter sp.
GAATAAAATTTTATTTTTTGGAAGATATATAATGCGTTCATACATTATTTTGCCGTAGCTTTCAAGATTAAGCTTCTTACCGACCATGCTCTCACCTGTATTTATGACCTCAGTAAAATCCTCCGTGGGCATGATTGAAGACAGCGGCTGATTCCTTATTTTGCCTATGGTTGTGTTAAAGGCTGATTCGCCCATGGGATTCAGGTCAAGTATATTCAGGCTCAAATCTGCAATAACAATTATGCTGGGTGAATATTCAAAATAAATATTTGAAATTTTCTCTGCCTCGCTTCGCATAAACGGCATGCACATCTGCGGATGAGACAATCCTTCCAGTACGGATATTGCCTTGTCCCGGCAGGTATCATAGCCGCATGCGCCGCAGTTCAGCTCATCTTTTTTAGAATGCTTTCCTGTTTTTTCAAGTATAGACCTGATGTCCTCTTCCCTGTAGAAGGGATGCTGATATTGTTTGTTTCTGAAATGCCGTTCATAGTCTAGGTTTTTTTCATGGAGCTCGTAGTTTTTGTAAGCCTTGTCACGCAAGGGATGAATTCTTGACTTGGTCTTGGTTTTCCTTACAAACATATTCTGGCTTTTTTTAGGTATTGCAGGACCTCCCATGCACCCTCCGATACAGCTGTTAGCTTCAATGATGACATTCGTCAGTTCGCCTTCGGATAAAGCATCAAAGGCACCTTTTAAATTGTCTATTCCTGATATGGAAAGCGGTGTGAAGGGACTTTCAGCAATAATATCTTTCATTCCGGACAAAATTCCGTTTTCCAGAGGATATTTTTTGCCTGTATAGTTTCCTTCCATGTCAGGTATAGATTCTTCAAAGGCAGATATATCTATATTTTTTGACTCAATGAGTTTATCAAGTTCCTCAAAGGAAATCACCCCGTCAATTATTCCCGAAAGCTGATATCCGTAAGCCTCACATTTTTTAGATATGCAGGGGCCTAGAAAAACAATGAATGCATCATTTCCATGGTGCTTGCGCATCATTTTGCAGTGGGCAATCATGGGGGAGTCCAGAGGTATGAGATATTTTATAAGGTCGGGAAAGTATGTCTGAACCATCATGTTTACAGTGGGACAGCATGTTGTTATTGCATTTTTCATATTTGTTTCACTGATGTATTTCTTGTAAAGCTCAGTAATCATGGCAGCGCCGATGGCTGTTTCCTCCACTGATGAAACACCAAAATACTTCAAAACAGATATGAGCTTGTATGGCTCTTCATAAACGCCAAGATAGGAAGGAGCAATTGATACAATTACTTTTCTTCCGTTTTCTATGGCATCAAATACATTTTCAAGATCGCTGTGTATATTTCTTGCATTTTGCGGGCATACCAAAAAGCAGTTGCCACATGCTATGCATTTTTCCTCAACTATCTGAGCCTGGTCATCAATCATTTTAATTGCTTTCACAGAGCAATTTCTCACACATTTATAGCAATTTTTACAGTTTGCTGGATAAAAATCAAGTATTCTCATGTTAACTCCTCAAGCTTGACATAACTACATCATCAAAAAAATTTTCGGCGGTATCTGCATTAACAGAGTATATTTCTTCCATGAAGCATACGGAAACAGCTTCGGTACAATGGCCTATGCAAAAAGCAGCCTTTATTTCAATTTCGTCCGCAGCATTTCTGCTTTCCACACAATTCTTAAAAATATTGATGACATCATAGGAGCCCTTCAGATGGCAGGCGCTTCCCACGCATATTTTCAAATCGGTCATGGCTTAACCTCACATACTTTATATCTTTATTATATTACTAATAAAATAAAAATCAATACGATAGTTAATTAATTAACGAAAATTAACTATTTGAAATTATCTCCTTGACTATTGAAAATTAAAGTGATATCATTGTAGCACCTATCAAGCACTTATCTGATAATTTTCCATAAATGATATAAATAAAACTGAATGGAGGTTTTTATGAGTAAAGACCAATTAGCCGGCATGAAGCTTTCCGAATTGAAAGAGCTGGCAAAGTCCAAGGGTATGCGTGATGCCTACAGATACAAGAAGGATGAACTGCTTTTAAAGCTGAACGAATATTATAATGCTGATGCTTCTGAAAACACCGAAAAATTTTATAAAATTGATGAAGTTGCAGAAGTTGATAAAATAAAAATAGATAAGAATAAACTTACTGAAAATGCAAAGAGCTTAGTGGAATTTGAAAATGAAGCAGAGGAAGCCACTATCGAAAACAACGCACCAGCTATGCCCGATAAGGTAGTGGATGAAATTGAGCAAAGCGGGGACGGTGCCATTAAGGTAGTGGGAATTTTGGAAACGCATCCGGATGGTTACGGGTTTCTGCGTACAAACAACTATTTAACCAGCGATGAAGATGTTTACATATCCCCTTCTCAAATAAGAAGATTCCATATGAAGACCGGAGATAAGATTTCCGGTATAACGAGACCACCAAAGCAAGGCGAAAAATTCAAGGCCCTTCTGTATGTAAAGCAAGTAAATGATGAAAATCCTGAGCTGGCAAGAAACAGAAAAGATTTTGATTCACTCATCCCGATTTATCCCGATGAAAGAATCAGGCTTGAAAGCTCAACCATCAACATTGCTATGAGGCTCATAGATTTAATAGCCCCCATAGGAAAGGGGCAGAGAGGAATAATTGTTGCTCCTCCCAAGGCTGGAAAGACAACCATTCTCAAAAATATTGCCAACAGTATTGCTGAAAATTATCCCGAAGTTGAAATAATAATGCTTTTAATAGATGAAAGACCCGAAGAGGTAACGGATATGAAGAGGTCTGTCAAAGGAGATGTAGTTTATTCAACCTTTGACGAGCTCCCCAAAAACCACATAAAGGTTGCGGAAATGGTTCTTGAAAGAGCAAAAAGACTTGTGGAGCACGGCAAGGATGTAGTTATTCTTCTTGACAGCATAACAAGGCTGGCAAGAGCTTACAATCTTACCATTACCCCAACGGGAAGGACATTATCCGGAGGTCTTGACCCGGGAGCACTGTATGGACCGAAAAGATTTTTCGGTGCAGCGAGAAATATCGAAGACGGCGGAAGCCTTACGATTCTGGCAAGTGCGCTGATTGAAACCGGAAGCCGTATGGACGACATGATATTTGAAGAGTTTAAGGGAACCGGAAACATGGAAATACATCTGGACAGAAAGCTTTCAGAAAAGAGAATCTTCCCTGCTATAGATATAAACAAATCAGGTACAAGGAGAGAGGAGCTGCTCCTCAATGCGGAAGAGCTTCAGACAATATGGCAGCTCAGAAAGGCACTGAGCAATTTCTCTGTAGCCGATGTTACGGAGAGGCTGATCGACGGGCTTGTAAAGTTCAAAACAAACGGAGAATTTATAAAGCAGTCTGCAACTCAGCTAATGAATATAGATAAAAGCAAGGATGACCTTGTGGATAGAAATTATTAAATAAAAAAAATATTGTAATATAATTTTCTGTGTGTTATAATGCTAAAGGTAAATTGATAATATTATTTAGTTAATATAGAGCGAGAAAGAGGTGAACAGGATGAAAAAAGACATACATCCAGATTATAAGACTGTTGCTGTTAAGTGTGCATGCGGAAACACTTTTGAAACAGGTTCAGTACTTGATGAAATCAAAGTTGAAATATGTTCAGAATGCCATCCATTCTTTACCGGCAAACAAAAGTTTGTTGATAAGGGCGGAAGAGTTGACAGATTTAAGAAGAAATACAACCTGGACAAATAAGAAAACTGACTTTTGGGCAAACCTTGGGCAAATTATCCTTGGTTTGCCTTTTAGTATGCAAATTTTTTTAAGTATTTTATTATTGCATAATTTTGTTAAACAAATTAATTTCTTATCATACAATATACAACAGGATATTATAAATTTTTATGAATTTATATCAGTATAATGTTAAGGAGAGATTATAAATGAATTTTAATGATATTAGTAGATATAACAACAGAATCGGTATGTACGATAATAACAGGTATGACTTAAACAATGGAGTTTTTATGAACAAGGAGATTCCTGTTAACAACGATATTGGATTTATAGTACTTCTCACATTTACGGAGCGTGGGCAGTTCATTGTTCCGGGGGCGGTGGTAACAATTTATGCAAGGGGTGAAGGAAAAGATGCACATGTTGACAGCATAATGACGCAATCATATCCAATAACGGTTTCACTTCCGGTTTCTCATCCTTTGGGAACTTTAGTCAGGGGCCCGGAATATTATTTCACAACATATGACATAACAATAGAATCCGAAAGATTTTGTCCGGTTAAGGTGAATAACGTAAGAGTTTTCCCGGGAGTAACAGAAAAATTTGACATAAGCATGATTGAGACTCCATCTGACACCTCCGCGGTTCCTGAAACCATCATCGACATTCCTTCCCATCGAAGAGATATTTTAATAGGCCAGGGATTTAGAAATATCAGATACAATAATCGTTAATATGTAACGGCTCACGGGGATACACCATCAGCTGTAAAGGCCATAAAGATGCATCCGAGATGTTGGTATAATCAGCGAGCGATTTGCAGCAAATGGAAATGGGGCTTGCAAAAGCCCCGTACTATTTTCCATAGCTATGCTCAATAAAACCTTCCAAGAATTTCAATGGGTTTGTCTGTTAAACTCTTGATTATGTCCACATATTTTTCTTCAGCAGTTATAAGGCAGCTGCATGAAGGACCTCCTGATTTTGTTAAATCCACCGAGATGTTTTTTTCATAATCGATATCAAGAGAATTGTAGCTGCATAAATCCCCCAGCTCAGCAGTAATCCCACGTGAGCCTACGGGGAGCATCTCGGAAATATATTCGCAAAGATATAATTTTTCATAATCATCAATGTCCAGAATTTTATCCGGGTTGTTTATGACGTCATTACCAACAAGAGGTAGGCCTGCAAGAATGCACACATGATTCTTGGAGGTTTTCTTATATTTCAGCTTATCCTTATCACAAATGCCTATGCAAGTAATACCCATTGAAGTCTGGACAGTTTTAATATTCTCCTCTGTACTTCCGGTCAGGTGAACCTCTGTAGTCTTAAGTTTTGATAAAACATCTTTAAACCCCTCTATCAGTTGTCTTCCGGTGTTGTCCATTTCTACAGCCAGACCGTCAGCCAGTATAAAAGGAGTAAATCCCATGCACATGAGTTCCGCAAGAACAACTTTGCCCGTATGGTAGGCCGTGAGCTGCGGAGTTGCCTTCACCACATCGTGTTCCTTAAGTCCGATTCCTCCGCATGAATCGCAGGCAATTCCAAGATATCTGTTTTTGTCAAAATCTATAACTGTAAGGTCTCTTAGTTGCTTTATATTCATATATTATCTCCTTGAGTAATTATAATTTTATTTTACCACATATAAAAAAGTTTTGCAGACAAAGGGATGTTAAAAATATTTAATAAATTTAGCAATTCTCCAAGAGGCATGAAGATTCAATATTCGATGATTTAATACAAAAAATAAAAAATTATTAAAAAATGAAACATTTTCGGCACAAGTTACGTCTAATTATATAAATGGGAAAATTCCGAGGGAAATATGGATAAGATATTATTGCTCATATGCCTGATGGCGATTGTGGGGTCAACTTTGTATATGCTTTACAGCACTATAAGATACTATACAGACAAATTGTAACGAGGCGTAGCTCCCCAACAGCTTTTACGTCTCGAAGCAGTTTGGACTATTAATACCTCTATTGATACCGGATGTGCGGGAAATTCTAAAATACAATTGTTGGTTTGTCAAACATATGTTACACACTAGAGCTAAAAAAATCATCTAAAAC
>DAMAEI010000117.1:0-2860 GCA_031997345.1 Sedimentibacter sp.
CTTAAATTTTTAAATACAAACAAGTCTGTTTCCGCTCCGGCTCTTTCAAATGCTCTCTTCGTATCATACTCACAGTTTGTTCCCGGGAAAACAGGTATGAACACCCTTGGCTTGGCAATGCTTATGGATGACGTACGTCTTGTTCCTCTAAGAATATCATATTTTTCAAACTTTCCTTCCGAATCCTTCTTAATGGGGTAAATACCGTTCATAGGCTCCAGCCACGCATTTCTGATTTCCTCCAAGCTTATACTTTCAGAATCTTCCAGGCTTTCTGTGCTGCATATCTGTATGCTTTCTTCTCCTGTTGTTACGCCTATATCCACAGCCCAGTCCATTTCAACGCCATTTTCAATTTCAAGTATTATGTCCCCATAGCTTGATTTAAACAGCTCCGCTCCTGCACCTTCACCGATGATTCTAATTCCCACGCCGTTTCCAAGAGCCATTTTTCCCAGAGCTGCCGCAATTCCTCCGTATCCCACGGTATGCGCGCTCAACACCTTACCTGTTACAACAGCCTCGTGGATTGCGGAATATTTATCCGCGGCATCCTCAAAATCCGGCACATTATTTTCATCCCTTTTAATTTTCACAACAACTATTTTAGTTCCTGATCTTTTAAGCTCAGGAGACAAAACATTTTTCACATTTTCCGTGGTAACGGCAAAGCTTATGAGCGTCGGAGGCACATCCATATCCTTAAATGTTCCGGACATGCTGTCCTTGCCGCCTATTGCTGGAATTTTAAGCTCATGCTGCACCCTGAATGCCCCAAGCAGCGCGCTCAGAGGCTTGCCCCATCTCTTAGGCTCCTTGTTGAGCTTTTCGAAATATTCCTGAAATGTAAGCCTGATTTTTTTGTAATCTCCGCCCATTGCAACAATCTTTGCAATAGAATGAAGAACCGCATGCATTGCCCCGTGGTATGGACTTTCCTTTGTGAGATACGGGTCAAACCCGTAAGCCATCAGGGAGCATGTGTCCGTTGAGCCGCTGAGGACGGGAATTTTTGCTGCCATTCCCTCCGCAGGCGTAAGCTGTGTCCTTCCTCCGAATGGCATCAGCACTGTCCCTGCACCCACAGTAGAATCGAATCTCTCAACCATACCTTTCTGGCTTGCTACATTTAAGTCTCCCATGCATCCAAGCCACTGCTCTTTAATTCCGTTACCTTTCAGTTCTAGTCCTGCCGATACATTTTCAGGCTCACCTATATATGCATTTATTTTCTGCTTTACACCGTTAGTGTCTAAAAAGTCCCTGCTGATATTTAAAATTTCTGTTCCTCTCCATGTCATCACCAGCCTTCTGTCATCAGTAACCTCGGCAACAGGAGTAGATTCTAAATTTTCTTCCTCGGCAAACTTATTGAATTTCTCAATGTCCTCTTTCCTTATAACAACGGCCATTCTTTCCTGTGATTCCGAAATTGCAAGCTCCGTACCGTCAAGGCCCTCATATTTTTTTGGAACGAGGTCAAGATTGATATTCAGTCCCTCAGCCAGCTCTCCTATTGCAACGGAAACTCCTCCCGCACCGAAATCATTACATCTTTTTATCATGCTGCTGACTTCCGGATTTCTGAATAATCTTTGGATTTTTCTCTCAGTCGGTGCATTTCCTTTTTGTACCTCTGAACCGCAAAGAAGTATGGATTCCTCAGTATGCTCTTTTGACGAGCCTGTTGCTCCTCCAAGACCATCCCTGCCCGTCCTTCCTCCAAGAAGGATTATTGCATCTCCCTTTTCAGGCTGCTCTCTTTTTACATTTATCTTAGGTACCGCCGCAATTACTGCGCCCACCTCCATCCTTTTGGCAACATAGCCCGGATGGTATATTTCGTTTACATACCCTGTAGCCAGTCCCACTTGATTGCCATAGGAGCTGTAGCCTGCCGCAGCTTCCTTAGATATTTTCCTCTGAGGCAGCTTGCCGGGCAGCGTGTCCTCTATTGATTGGTTTGGATTTCCGCTTCCAGATATCCGCATTGCCTGATACACGTAGGAGCGTCCCGAAAGGGGATCTCTTATGGCTCCTCCCAGACAAGTTGCCGCGCCACCAAAAGGTTCTATTTCCGTTGGGTGGTTGTGAGTTTCATTTTTGAACATCAGAAGCCATTCCTGATTTTTTCCGTCCACATCAACATCCACTACAATACTGCATGCATTTATTTCATCCGATATTTCAAGGTCGTCAAGAAGTCCTCGTTTTCTCAGCTCCTTTGCTCCTATGGTAGCAAGGTCCATGAGAGTCACATCTCTTGATCCATCTTCATATATGTATTTTCTTGATTTTAAATATTGCTCATATGTATACTTAATTGCATCCGTTGTATTACCCTGCTCAAATTCAACATTTTCAATTATTGTGGAAAATGTCGTATGCCTGCAGTGGTCTGACCAATATGTATCAATAACCTTTATTTCAGTGATGGTAGGGTTTCTCTTTTCCGCATTTTTAAAATACTCCTGACAAAAAAACAAATCCTCAAAACTCATGGCAAGGCCCCTTTCAATTCGGAACTCCTCCAATTCTTTATCAGATTTGTATATAAAATTTCTCACAGTCTCCACCTGCACGGCTTCAGGGTACAACTCATCCAGGTCCGCAGGCACCGACAGCCCTGCTTCCCTTGAATCCACAGGATTTATGTAATACTTCTTAATTTTTTCTATCTCTTCATTTGACAGCTCACCTTCAAGCTCAATAACCCTTGCATATTTCACAACAGGCTTTTCTTTTCCGGTAACTATCTGAATGCATTGTGCCGCTGAATCAGCCCTCTGGTCATACTGCCCCGGCAAAAATTCCACGGCAAAAACATTTCCCTTCGTGCTTATATTCTCATAGATATAAT
>DAMAEI010000117.1:2870-5755 GCA_031997345.1 Sedimentibacter sp.
GGTTAGGCTCCGAAAACACCGTTTCAACTGCCTTTTTGAAATCTTCTTCACTGATGTGCGAAACATCATACCTGTTTAATACACGAACATTTTTCAAATTATGAAGCTGCAAATTTTCGGCAAATTCATTTTTTAGATTTAAAGCTTCTGTGTTATATTCCTGTTTCTTTTCCACATAAACTCTTCTAACTTCAAAGTTCATAATAGCCATCCTCTTTTTAGTTATTAAGTAGACAAGCATATGATAGCAAATATAAAAATGCTTGTCAATAGAATATGTGATATTTAAAAAACAATTATTTATTTTCGTTCGTTTTAATGCGAATATTACGCATTTGCTCTTTTGTATATTTCGTGTTATCGATTGCATTATTCTCTCCACGCGGTTAATTAAAGAGGACTACCTCGTCCTCTTATTCATTATTATTTTGTTTCCGAATCCGTAATGCTCGGATTCACGTGTACCATGCAATGCTTAACATTGATAAATCTCTCTTCAATTGCATCGTGTATTCGGTGAGCTGTATCATGTGATTTTATCAGTGTTGTCAAACCATCTGCCCGTATTTCTACATCCACATAAATCTTATCCCCAAACATACGAGTTTTCAGCTGATCAATTCCCTCAACCGATTCTTGTGCGAGAATAATTCTGTGCATCTCATCAATGATCTCATCGTCACATGCACTATCAGTCATTTTTCTAATAGCGTCCCGAAAAATATCAACTGCAGCTTTTAAAATAAATAAACAAATCACGAAACATGCTACCGGGTCCAAAACAGGAAACCCCAGCCGTGCTCCAAGTATACCGATAAAACTACCGATAGACGAAAAGGCATCCGAACGATGGTGCCAAGCATCCGCCATTAATGCGCTTGAATCAATTTTCTTGGCAGCTATACATGTATACCAGTACATTGATTCCTTTACAATAATTGAAACAATTGCTGCTACTAGAGCAAGTCTGCCTGGTGTGACAATCTCTCCACCAGTGCCTGCTACTACCTTATGCACACCAGAATAGCCAATCCCTATACCTGTCGCAAACAAAATAACAGCTAAAATAATGGCAGCTACACACTCAAATCGTTCATGTCCATATGGATGTTCTTTGTCAGATTCCTGATTCGCCAGCTTTACCCCTATAATGACTATAAAAGTACTGAAAACATCAGAAAGGGAATGTACCGCGTCAGAAACCATTGCTGAAGACTGTGCAAATATTCCGGCGAACATTTTAAATCCTGACAATATTACATTACCTATAATGCTGTTTCGAGATACTCGCAATGCAATTTGCTCATTGGTCATTTTCATAAACATTACCTCCGTTTTAATTAATAACCTAAGGCACGCATAATCATTTTCCACATAATATAAAACGCACCTGTGGAACATACTACCGTCCCACAGATGCGTCAAAAATACCATCTGCTGCCGCAATGCGGCCCAGCCCCATAACCTCCAATAAGGTTTATCGCCTGCTCAGTTTGTACTATTGATTAATCGTCCGCAAAACCTCGGACGTAATTTCGTGCAAAGAGTTATTTTTATTATAGTGTATGCACAGATTAATGTCAATGTGTTATATTTATGGCGATAAAAGACCATAATAATGTCCTCATACAAGTACTAGTTTCTCTTTTGATATTGCTCAATAATATCAATAATTTCCGGAGAGCAACACTTTCCTGTTGGGCTTAGCTCTTTGCATTTTCCTAAAGTACAGGCACCTGTCATCTTCCTGACATCATTTAACGTCTTTGCACCATTATCTAATGCATCTAATATCTGCGCCTTCGTAACCCTTGAACAATAACATACTATCTCTTCATTTTTCATTATTCGCTCCTTTTACTTGTGACTGATCCCGCAGCATACCGCATCTGTCTTCCGGTAAATACCTGAATCGGTATTTATAACAAAGCAAATCCGCAGGGCGATTTGCTATCAGACAAATATAGCTATCCTCATGCATCATCAATAGATAATTCATTATTAGTATTTTAATGAATATGATTCTGCATACGTGTTACAGCTTCTATCGATTTTATGTGCCAAACATCCCTTATTTATTTCCGGCTTCCCAACCTTTGCACAACAACATCCTGCTACAAACTCCATCTGTTCTGCCTTTTTGACGGACTAATCCCCTTTGTAAAAAAATAGTAAATTGGAACTTAACAATGCTTAACCATTTTATAGTTTACTAAAGTAATATCATTTCGTATAGCTTTATTTTCTGCTTCAACCGCATACCCTTGTTTTTCAAAAAAGGGCTTGGCAGTAATTGACGCATATGTTTCAAAGTTGAGTAAACCATCTTTTCGTGCGCAACCTTCTAATTTGTTTACCAAAGCTGAGGCAATACCCTTGCGCTGAAAATCCCTATGAACATAGAGTCGATCCAAATAACCATCTTTATTCATATCAGCAAATCCAACAACTTTCCCGTCTATTTCCGCAATTAAAGTATTGTTAGCCAAAAATGAACAATTCCACGCTTCCAAATCAATATTTCCTGTAGCCCACGCGTTAATCTGTTCATTCGTATAGTCCTTGACATTGATTGTATGCACAGTATCATAAAACAGCTTTGCCATACTGGCGCAGTCAATCGGTTTATACTCTCGAATTATCATAATTACCTCATTAAACTCCTGTTTATATATCCGCACAAGGCTTTTCATGAAATATAATCTGCCATTGCACCGTATCAACCGGATTAAAATGCAACGCAGAGCACGCAACACGAAGTTTTCCTTGATTGCTGTCTCCAAAGGTAATAGCAGTAAGTCTATCTGCACCGCCAATCATACCAAATGCAGAGCAGTCGGCGGCGCTTTGCGACTCCATTAGATTCATCTGTTTCTTTCGAGGCC
>DAMAEI010000118.1:0-5318 GCA_031997345.1 Sedimentibacter sp.
TTACCGGGAGCTCTTCTTGCCATTTGCTTCTCAACATATTCGCGGTCAATCTTTATTCCCGGCGGAAGTCCGTCCATAACAACTCCGATTGCTTCGCCGTGGGATTCACCGAATATACTTATTTTTAGTTTATTGCCTGTTATTGAGCTCATGCACTTCTCCTCCCAGTCTTCTATATTCATCCCAAAAATTAGGATAAGATTTCGTCACCGACATGTGACCTTCCAATGTAATTTCCTCCCGGCAGCCTGTTGCGGCTACAGCCAGAGCCATTGCTATGCGGTGGTCATTCCAGCTTTCTACGGTTGCTCCGCCTTCCAGCTCACTCTTTCCTATTATGCGCAGACCGTCTCCCCGCTCCTCAATATTAGCTCCTATTTTGGAAAGCTCTGTCTGTATGGCCTTCAGCCTGTCAGATTCCTTGATTCTGAGCCTTCCTGCATTTATTATATGTGTAGTAACGCCTTCCTTAAGAGAAGCAAGCACCGCCATTATAGGAACAAGGTCGGGTATCTGTGACACATCAATAGTTACGGTATCAACGACACTGTCATAAAGCCTTACGATATCCATAATTTCTTTGTCACCCTGCATGGAATCCTCGTTTAGGCCAAGGCAGTCTACGATGTTTCCAATTTCCTTAGCAACTACGAAAAATGCCGCCTGAGAATAATCTCCCTCAACACGGTAATTTGTATTTTTGTATTTTGAACCGCCCTTGATTTTAAAATTCATGTAGTTGTTATTTTCTATATTGATGCCGAATTTTTCAAGCATGCTCAGAGTGAGGTCAATATATCCCTTTGATTCCATCCTGTCAGTAATTTCGATGATTGAATTATTGTCAAGAAGAGGCAGTGCAAAAAGTAGACCGGATATGAACTGGGAGCTTACCGCGCCTGTCATGCTGTAGCTTCCGCCTTTCAGCTTACCGGAAGCCTTAAGTGGAAGCATTCCATTTTCTGTTTCATAGGCTATGCCGTCCTTTTTAAATATTTCGTAAAAGACGTCCAAGGGTCTCTCAATTAATCTTCCATAACCGGTAAATGTGCATTTTTCTGACAGCATCATGCCTACAGGTATCATAAATCTAAGGGTGGAGCCAGATTCTCTGCAGTTGATGATTGATTCCTTCGCTCCCTCGGTACTGCCCCTCACAATGAGAGTGCTGTCATACTCATCACCAGTTATTTCGATACTGGCACCTAATTGTGTCATTGCTTCTATGGTGGCTTTAATATCCTCCGACAATATGACATGCTCCACTTTGCTCTCGCCGCTGCTCAGCCCTGCGCAGATTACTGCTCTGTGGCTCATGCTCTTTGAAGGAGGTGCATATATCTTTCCTTTCAGCCTTGACGGCTTTATTACAATAGTTTCCATAATGTACTCCGTTAAATGAATTTGTTGAGACTTGCCACAGGAATTTTCTCTATATAGCAAATTCCGATTTTCCTGAGCAGTATGAGGTTGAGATTTCCCGAAATATTTTTCTTATCAAGAAGTATTGCATTTTCAACATCTTCCTCAGCCATTTCCGGCATTCTGTATTCAATCCCCAAATTCTTGAGGACTTCTCTTATCTTTTCTGCCGTTCCAACCTCTGTGTATCCAAGCTCCTCACTCTTGCGTGTTATGTGATACATCCCCATCGAGACAGCTTCACCGTGGGAATATTTCTCATAGTTGAAATATTTCTCTATGGCATGACCGAAGGTGTGACCGAAATTAAGTGTCATCCTCAGTCCCTTGTCCTTTTCATCTGCCTCCACTGTTTCTTTCTTTATAAGGAGACACCTGTATATTATATCTTCTATATTATTAAAGAGCTGTTCTCTTGATTTCATATTCATCAGACTTTCAAAAAGACCGGAATCACTGATGCAGCCATACTTAACGGCCTCACCAAGACCTTCCTTTATAAATCTGTCGTTGAGGGTGTTCAGCAGCTCGGGGTCTATAAGCACAAGCTTGGGATGGTAGAAGCTTCCCACAAGGTTCTTTCCCTCTTCCAGATCCACGGCAACCTTTCCACCAATGCTGGAATCTATTTGCGCCAGAAGTGATGTGGGTATCTGCACAAAGTCAACCCCTCTAAGATATGTCGATGCGGCAAAACCCGCCAGATCACCGACAACTCCTCCTCCCAGTGCAATTATGAAGTCTCCTCTTGTAATATTCAGACCTACAAGCTGAGAATACACCTTTTTCAATGTATCCACAGACTTACTCTGCTCTCCGGGCTTAACAACTATGTAATCTGCAGCAATGCCCTCACTGTGAAGTGAATCCATGAGAGAACTGCCATACAGTGAAAATACATTCTCGTCCGTTATAATTGCCGCATTTCTGCCTTCGACATACTTCTTTATTTCTGTGCCAGCATCCTTCAGCAATCCCTTTTTGATTTTTATTTCACTGGATATGCTGCCTAATTCCAGACTAATTTCCCTCATAATTCATCTCCCTCCTGATAATGCTGCTTCTTTTCAATAATTCTTCAAGTTTTTCTCTATCATTATTTTCTATTATTGCATGTATATTTTTGAGGTCATCCACAAGAGATGAAATCTCTGTAAGTATATTTTCCTTGTTTTCAATAAGCAGCTCGCTCCACAGCTGACAGTTTATATCGGCCACCCTGGTCATATCTCTGAAACTGCCTCCTATGCATTCCTTGCCATCTTCAAAGCTTTTGCTGCTTATTACCGCACATGCGATTACGTGGGGAAGCTGGCTTGTATATGCAACTATTTTATCATGAGACGGCGGAGTTAACTCAACTACCTTCATAAATCCTATTTTAAACAATAATTCCTTCAACAGCAACACATTTCCGCTGCTGCAATATTCATCCGGAGTAATAATATAGCTTGCTCCCCTGAATATGTTTCCGTCAGAATATTTGTATCCCGAGCTTTCCTTTCCGGCCATAGGATGCCCGCCTATAAACTCTAAGTCCTGCCGCAGATTTTTCCGTACATCTCCCACAATTTTGCTCTTTATTCCGGATGTATCTGTTATGATTGCGTTTTTCTTAAAATTATCCATGTTTGACACGATAAAATCAACGGCTGCCTTTGGATAAGTACATAAAATCACCATGTCGGAGCGTTCGAGATATATCCTGACATCATCGGTGATATCATCGATAATGCCCTCATCATATGCCTCTTTCAAAATATTAAAGTCAACATCAACAGCCCACAAATTTTCAGGCCTGATATTTTCCCGTATTGCTTTTGCCATAGATCCGCCTATAACTCCAAGTCCGACAATTGTTATATTCATATACTACCTCCTGTTAAAATTTACACTTTGAAGCTCCCTAAAACCTTCATGAAAGGAACTTCTTCACTAAGCTGGGAAAGAAGGCACTTTACCTGCTTATGAGCCAAGTTCCCTTCAAAATCCAGATAAAACATGTACTCCCACGGATTTTTCAGATTAGGTCTTGAATTTATATAATAAAGATTGCAGCCGTAATATGCAATTATGGACAACACCTTGCTCAGCGATCCCGTGGTATGAGAAACGTTGAAAACAAAGCTGATACGATTGTGATCCTCTTCAACCGCCTTTTTCTTTGAAACAGCAGCAAAGCGTGTATAGTTCAGCTTCTGCTGGTTTATCTGATGCCGAAGTATTTTAAGGCCATAATGCAGAGCAGCTTCCTCGGAACATATGCAGGCCGCTTCCTTTATGTTCATTTCCGCTATTTTCTGAGCAGCGACAGCAGTGTTTATTTCCGCAACTTCCGTGTAGCCGCTGTTTCTGATATATTCCCTGCACTGAGCCAGAGCCTGAGGATGGGAATGAACCTCTTTTATGTCCTCTTCCTCTGCTCCGGGAATACCTGCGAGACAATGATCCACTTTCTTCACATATGTGTAGTTTATGAAAAGGTCATATTTCAGTATAAGGTCGTATACATCATTTATATAGCCTGCAGTTGAATTCTCAAAAGGTACAATTCCCACATCCGCAGCACCTTCATGAACAGCCTTGAAAACATCCTCGAATGTTGTTTTGTTCATAAGCTCCGCATGACCGAACAGTGCCTTTGCCGCACTTTCGGAATATGAGAATGGAAGTCCCTGATAGCATGCCGTTTTCACAAGGCTCTTTTCAAGTCGTGCATTTTCATCATACATCCCTGCCGTCTCCGGAAGGTTCATATGCCTGCACTTTGAATCCAGTGAATTCAAAACGTTGCTCATGTGGCTGAATTCATCCATATAATCCGTTTCAGCATCAGGGTATACTGTATTATCTTCACTCTTGCTTTCCCGTCTTGTCAATTCTGCCACCACTTCCATACGCTTAATGAACAGCTCCATTATTTCCTTATCATACTTATCCCTTATTTCAGATAAATAGTCATGCTCCATCCTATAGTTTCCTTCCCACGGTATTTGCGATCAATCTCAGCTTGGTCATTGTGTTATTGAAATCATCGTAGGTAAGGGACTGTGCTCCGTCGCAAAGTGCATTTGCAGGGTCATTGTGAACTTCGATTATCAGTCCGTCAGCTCCCGCTGCAACGGCTGCCATTGACAGAGGTTCAACCATCCAGCTCATTCCTGCCGCGTGGCTTGGATCTACTATTACGGGAAGATGGCTCAACTTTTTGAGAGCAGGTATTGCACTTATATCAAGAGTATTTCTGGTATATGTTTCAAATGACCTTATTCCCCTTTCACACAATATGACATCATTGTTGCCGCCGCTCATAATATACTCTGCTGACATGAGAAGCTCTTCTAAAGTATTTGAAAAACCTCTCTTCAGAAGCACCGGCTTATTTACCTTTCCAAGCTCTTTCAGAAGCTCAAAGTTCTGCATATTGCGTGCTCCCACCTGGAATATATCAACGGATTCCATGAACATATCAATGTGTGCAGTATTTGTTATTTCAGATACTATAGGCATTCCCGTTTCTTTCTTTGCCACGTTTAAAAGCTCAAGTCCGTCAGCCTTAAGACCTTGGAATGCATACGGGGATGTTCTTGGTTTCCATGCGCCTCCCCTCAATATTTTAGCACCTTCAGCCTTTACATTTCTTGCGATATCCGTAATCTGCTCCTCGCTTTCAACCGAGCATGGCCCTGCCATTATAACAATTTCCGGCCCGCCTATTTCCACATCTCCAACTTTTACAACAGTGTTCTCAGGATGCAGCTTTCTGTTTGATTTTTTGTATGGCTCCTGAATTTTTATTATTTTTTCCACACTCTTTACCATGTAAATTGAATTTATATCAAGAACCGATGTATCCCCTACAAGGCCTAATATGGTTGTGCCTGTTCCTACTATTG
>DAMAEI010000119.1:0-5213 GCA_031997345.1 Sedimentibacter sp.
TATTTTTCTAAAATTGTAGCGCTATCTCAAAAATTATTTTTGAGACAGCCCCTTTAATTCTGTACAACACTGACTACATAACCTGCCTCCATGATTCCGGAGACCATCCGATTTTATCATATGGAATCGTGAACTCCACAATTCCGGTGGAATATGGCGCAATATCATATTGCTGATAATAAATTACTAGACCTTCCGGAGTGAGATAGAAACTGTCCGGATTGAAGGCACTCACTATGAGGTCCTTATAATTATCAAAGTAAATGCCGGGGTTTTTGGCAAGATTTTTTTCAGCCTGTTTAATTATTTCATCCGTAAGCATCTTCTTGTAATCCGTGCCAGGTTTGAAAAAACTGTAGAGAGGCAGGCGTGTGCCCCTGAAGAGCTCCCATGTGGCCGAGCTTCTT
Source organism: Sedimentibacter sp. (assembly GCA_031997345.1). Lineage (GTDB taxonomy): Bacteria > Bacillota > Clostridia > Tissierellales > Sedimentibacteraceae > Sedimentibacter. Next base: position 408 of record DAMAEI010000119.1, read on the forward strand.
GTTGTATTTCCGTGAGCTCCGCCGGTAAATTCATACTCATCATCATACACACTCAAAAGGCAATTTTGCTTGTAGGGTACATTGAAAACCATGTACGCCTCATATTTGTGAAAAGGATAATCTGTAATCAGAGATTCCCTGTATTGGTCGGCTGCCTGATCATACAGCTCATTGACACGGCTTATATATTCATCTATGCTGGAAGCAATCTCACTGTTAACTAACCATTCCGTATTAGGGTTATAGATCAGGCGCAGTATCGGATATTTAATGTTAAGCTTCATAATTTCAACATTGTTAAATTTGAAAAGGCGCCTGAAATCCTCCATGTTGATGTCTGCTCTGCAAAAATTTCTGTTCATTTACATCCCTCCTGCAATATAATATGCTTAATATGCCCAAGGGTTTAAGAATAACTGGATTATTTCTTCCATATTCATGTGAGGAGGCTATCTTTGCCCGAAAATATAAAATTGAGTTGTTACACAGATAATAATATTGTATAATAATTAACACATATAATAAAAATAAATCGCAGTCCCTGTAAAGGACATAGGAGATGTATGGAAAAGATTAATTTAAAAAATTTCATCACTAATATTGTGTATCTTACTGTAGGATGCGTTATTACCGCGTTTTCGGTGAACTACATTCTAAAGCCAAACGGTCTCATAACAAGCGGTATAACAGGATTGGCAATTATAATTGAAAAGTATACAAATATTAACTATTCATATATTTATTACTTTGCAACCTTCATAATATTGATTGGAACGTACCTGATTATGGGAAAGAAGGAGGTAATGAAGATTATTTTCCTCTCGATTTTGTATCCCACCGTCTTGCTTGTGATGCAAAATTTTGAATTTCAGTTTGTGGAAAATGATATCTTTCTTGCCATGGTTTATTTCTCGATTTTTTACGGTGCAGGTGTCGGGATGATTCTCAGAAAGGGGTTTTCCTTCGGAGGGACGGACACAATTGCCAGAATACTTAATAAAAAGCTTTTTCCTGCGGTAAACGTAAGTTATCTTATGATGGCAATAGACGGAATTGTTCTGACTATAGCAGCCTTTGCATTTGGAATGAACATAGTGCTGTATTCCGTAATAGGGCAGATGATAATAACCAAGGCGTGCGATTATGCCATGTTCGGCATAGGAACAAAGCTGTACAAGCTGGAAATCATCAGCAGCAAGCATGAAGAAATCAGCAATTACATAATGCTTCAGCTGGGAAGAGGAGTTACAGTCTATAAGACAAGGGGAGGATATACAAATGAGGAAAAAATACAGTTAGAATCCGTATGCTCTCCAAATCAGTCCATAATGATTCAAAAATATATAAAAGGAATCGATCCCGCAGCATTTGTAAAGGTGCTGCCCATAATATCCGTATGGGGAAAGGGAAACAGATTTATCGATATAAACATGGAAGATTAATCAGGACAAAAAGAATGAGAAAAAAGATGGCTGCTGCATTGGTAAATGCGTCAGCCATCTTTTCAGTGTTAAACACTTTATTCTGCGGAATTGCTGTATGCCTTTGTTCTGTGAATTGTACCGTGGGGATGATGAGGCGGAGAATAAATGGAATACATCTTCAGCGGTGTTCTGCCTGTATTGACCACATTATGCCACGTTTTAGCCGGAACAATGAATGCATAGTCATCGTCCACATTTATTACGTAGTCATCTGCGTTTTCATTACTTCCCATTCTCACTGTGCCCTGACCTTCCTCAATCCGTATGAACTGGTCAACGTCGGGGTGCATTTCCAGGCCTATATCCTCTCCCGGAGCAAGGCTCATCAGTGTAAGCTGCATGTGATCGCCGGTCCACAGTGCAGTGCGAAAGTTATTGTTTTGCTTCGAAGCATCATCTATGTTTATGGCAAAGGGATTAGGTCCGTAATCTTTAATTGCCATTCCCGAGTAATCTGTGTTTCGCACAGGATACCCCCAAGTATAATCCGGACGGCCCAGCGCATAAAAATATGGATACATTTCCGGGTTGTACCACGGCGCATTTCTGTAGTTGTTGCATGGATAGTTACTATAGTTGTACATGAATTTTCCTTCCTTTCATAAAGCTATATTATTCTATGCTGTCGGTACATAAATGTTTATGTCAAAAATCCGATGATGGCATATCGTAAAATTAAATGGAAATTTACAGACAATAGGTATATAATGTAAATAACAGTATTTATTTCAAGTGAGGAGGTATCTATGTACAAACGTATTTTATCATGCATTTTATGCATTTGTCTTGTATTTACCGCGTGTTCGCGAGGCAGGGAGGCTGTGGTGGAAGATGTTCCCGAGCGTCATGACAACATGCCTGCCGAGGACAGATTTGAGCTTGCGGCTGTTGAGTATGACAAGCACGGCATCGGCAGTTCTTCATCCTTCAAGCTTACGTCCAAGGACGGCATAGATAAAGCATATGTGGAGAAAAATCTTAAGGTTGCTCCCGAGAGTAAGCTTAAAATTGAAGAACTTTCATCCACGGAGTACAACGTCATTCCTCTGTCTGATTTTAAATACGACGAAATCTATCAGTTCACACTGAAGGATGAGTCCTACGAATATTCATGGGCATTTCAGACAAGGAAGCAGTTTGGAGTGGAGAGCACTCTGCCTGCGGACGCAGGCGATTATGTGCCGGTAAATTCCGGAATTGAAATATATTTCACTCAGGGAAATCTTGCAGGTATCGACGACTATTTTGAAATAATGCCGAAGGTTGACGGGAAGTTTATATACAAAGACAATTCGGCAATATTTGTTCCGTCACAATTGGATATGAACACCATTTACACTGTCACAGTAAAAAAGGGCTACGGTCCCGCAGGCAGTGAGGAAAAGCTTCGGGAGGACTATAAGTTCACATTTACAACACAGAGCGAAAGAAGCTCGGAAATTTATTTCAACAGAGCAATAATAAATATACACGAAAGCAACGTTAAAATAATAGATGCCTATGTGGGCAAGGAACAGGAATACAACATAAATATTTATCAGTATGACGATGTGGGAAAATTTACAGAGGATGTGTCTTTTTATGCTGAAACAGGAAAATTTCCGAAGGCCGCCGATAATGACAGGCTTGCTCTCATGAGCTCCCTGAGCCAGAAACCCCACATGCAGCAGACGCCAACCTATCTGAACGCATTGTTTGAGCTGCCGGAGGAGCTTAAAAAGGGTTATTATCTTCTTGAATTCGACGGGGAGGGGCTGGCCCAAAAACAGTATCTTTTCCTTCAGATAAACGACATATTGGTTTACTACGGCATATTTGAAAACGGTATGCTTGTATTTGCAGGCGAAGGAGCAACCGGCGGAGGATTAGAGGAGGCACAGGTAATACTGAACGGCAAAATGGCAGGCTACACAAATGAAAAGGGAGTTCTTGTGCTGGATGAAATTCCTTCGGATGATAAGGCTATAAAGCTCACAGTGAGAGCAAAGGGTTACAATGACTTCATATACGGCGAAAGCTTTTTTATAAACGACTATTATTACAGATACAATTACGGCTCCTATGATTACTATAGATACATAGACACTGACCGTCCCGTATATCTTCCTACAGACACCATAAATGTATGGGGTTTTGCAAAGTTCAGGGATAAAAAATCCGTGGGAGAGGTAAAGCTTGAGCTGTACGACGGAGATTTGATTCTTGAAACAAGGACTGTGAAGCTCACAGATGTGGGAACATATCAGGCAAGCTTTGAAATAAGCAATATTACGGCTGAGTGGCTTGGAATAAGGGTTTACGACAATGAAACACTCGTTTCGGTGACGAGTGTTTCCATAAGAGAATACACGAAGCCCCTGTTCACCCTTAAGGGCAGTATGGATAAGAAATTTGCATACAGCGGTGAAGAGGTAAATTATAGAATAAATTCGAGCTTTTTTGACGGCTCTCCCATGCCGGGACTTGAGCTCCGTATGATAACAAACGCATATAACAATGTGCTGAGATACAATCCGCTGGATACAAGCGTCAGAACAGACGAAAATGGAAATTACTCTTTCAGACTTGACACAAATGTGGTCAGTGACAGCTGGAGACCTGTTGAGGTATATGCCGATGCCTTCAATGACAAGGCTGAGGACGCACATGTGTACACCAGAAATACAATAAAAATATTTCCGAAGCACAGGATGCTTGAAATGGAGCAGAATGAAGACGACCTAAAATCAATAAGCATATTGCTTCACGAGCTGAGCCTTGAAAACTACGACCCCGATAACGGATATGACTACAAGCAGCTGAGAGGAAAGCCTGTGGATGATACTGTAAATGTCAGGATAATCGAAAGATACAACGAAAAAGTTGTTGTAGGAGAGGAATACGACTTTATCAACAAGGTAAATGTAGTAAAATACGACTACAAAAGGATTGAAAATACGGTATACGACCAGAATGTATCCACCGAGGGAGGCATTTCCTTCATAGAAATACCGGACTTCAGAGAGGACAGAAACTATGAAATAATTGCATTCAACGAGGATGGCAACGGAGGAATCAAAGAAACGCTAAGTGCATTCAGCAGAAGATACTCATATTACGACGGCTATTATACGTTGGAGAAGATTGATTCGGGGAAGACCTACAGGCTGAATGCCCCCGTGAATCTGAAGCTGCAGTATATGGGAAAGGATATTGAGGAACTGGAAAATGACAGCCTGCTTATAATATATATGAGAAACGGTATTGCGGATTACGATGTGTATGATACAACAAGAGTGCAGACAGTCTTCAGCGAGAATTATATTCCAAACACACAATTATA
>DAMAEI010000120.1:0-5213 GCA_031997345.1 Sedimentibacter sp.
GGGTTTAACAATGATTTTTTTCACGTCCCTTGGATTGTCAATGGACGCATGTGCAGTGTCGATTTCAAACGGCATGTGCTTTGGAAATATTAACAAAAAAGAAATTTTATCAACTGCAGCCGCCTTTGGGTTTTTTCAAGCACTTATGCCAATTATAGGCTACATTGTTGGCACCACCTTCAGTGAAACAATATCTTTCCTCGACCATTGGATTGCACTGATACTCTTGGGTTTCATTGGCGGAAAAATGATAATTGAGGCGCTAAAGGAGCTTAAACAACCCGAAGCTTGTCTCAATGTAGACAAAAACCTCACATTTAAAACTCTTATGCTTCAGGCAGTGGCAACAAGCATCGATGCTCTGGCAATAGGCATAGGATTTGCGGTAATCAAAGTAGATATTGTTTCTGCTGCATTGTTTATCGGCGCAATAACCTTCATCACTTCTATCATAGGTTCCCATCTCGGGAAAAAATTTGGTGAGATGTTTAAACAAAAAGCAGAAATATTAGGCGGAGTCATATTAGTTTTTATAGGCTTAAAAATATTCTTAGAACATACACTTGTATAAGTACATAAAGGACCTCATTTGTTTGAGGCCCTTTTCATTTTGCAATAACTATGACAAATTATTCAATCTGTCAATCTATTCAACTCTTCTCCCCTTAATATAAAAATTAAAAGGTAATTTTTGATGTGTATCATGTTCATGATTATCACAGCATTTATTTGGACGGCATTCATTTGAATGGCATTCAAATGAATGGCATTTATTTGGACAGCATTCATCTGGACGGCAGTCATCTGGATGGCATTTATTTGGACAGCATTCATCTGGACGGCAGTCATCTGGATGGCATTCATCTGGATGGCATTCATCTGGACGGCAGTCATCTGGATGGCAGTCATCTGGATGGCATTCATCTGGACGGCAGTCATCTGGACATCCTTCATCAGATATATCTCCACATACTACAGAGGTTGGTCCGCTGGTTGCTTTCGCTCTAAATTCAACTGGAATCACGATACATAATTTTTGAACTAAACTAAATCTACATGTTCCATTTTTTCCTTTTGACCAATTTGGGTTAGTCACAATACATGGTTCATCTAAACATTCAACTTCTGCTTCATGTAAATTTACGTATGGTTCAACAGCAATAGGAACGCATACATCTAAATTTTGAAAAACTGTTACATCGCATCCATATTGATTGCAAAATTCTTCTATATCATTATTATATTTATCCTTATTCATAACTAAACTCCTTTTTTTGACAAATATAGTACTATATATTATTCACAAAAGAGAATGCAGTTACATAATAGTTAAAGTTTGGCAAAATACAATTTAAAATAAATAATAAATTTATACTTTTTTTATATCTATAAAGTTTTCTACATGTCATAATCACATTCATATTTACTCACGTTTGTAACATATAATAAACAGTATACTATAATTTTTGTATTAGATTGGGGGATTAGGAATGGGAAAGAAATTTGTAATAACTTTTGCCGGAGATACAAGTATAGGAGACTGGTATATAAAAAATGCCGAGAATAAAGAATTGCTTCTAAGGCTTGAAAATAATCCCGAATCATTTTTTGAAGGTATTAATACAATTATTAATAACAGTGATTATTTAATTCTTAACCTTGAGTCTGTTTTTGCAGACAATCCAAAAATTTGCTTCCTGGACAAAAAATATCCAAATTGGGATAAACCAGAACGGTCGCTTAAAGTTCTTAGAAATTTAGGTGTCACTGCTGTAAACCTAGCTAACAATCACACCATGGATTTTGGCCCTGATTTACTGCTGGAAACCAAGAAGCTATTGGAAGAAAATAATATTAAAACGATTGGAGCCGGTAAGAATATCGGAGAAGCGAGACAGCCATATAAAATAACACTGGTTGGAGAAAAAAGTCTGAGAAATATTTATATGCTAGGTGGTATGAATACTTCAAAACGTTATAAAGAGAAGTATAATTTCTTTGCTTCCAATGATATGCCCGGAATCAATCCATTGAGTTTAGAAAGTACCCAAGAGAGCATAAAAAAATTGCGAAGTGAAGATCCTAATTCATTCATAATTGTATTTCCTCATTGGCAAGGCATTGATTATCAATATGCTTTTGAAAATAGTAATATACACAGTATATGTTCTGAAATATTTGAATGCGGTGCCAATTATATAATCGGACATGGCTCGCATATGTTAGACCGTATTGAAAAAAGCCAATCTGGTGTTATTGCCTATTCTATTGGAAATTTTGTTTTTAACTCAAGGGGACGTTACGAAAAACTTGATGTTTTACCTATTAGTACCATAGCGCGGCTGCAATTTGAAGAAAACGAAAACGATTGGAGTGTTAAATCGCGTTTTTATCCAATTGTTACTGATAATATAAAAACAAATTATCAGACAAGAGCGACTAATAAATATGAATTTGAAAATTTAATGCTTCCTATGGGCTTTTTCCGCGGTAAGGATTCTCATGGGTTTTATTTTTCTACCAATACATATGAATCCGGATTATTCTTACCTTTACAAAACCAGAATACTGATTATTTTAATATCAAAAACATTTTATTTAATAAACCTAACGAATACAAAAATGAAATCTTCTCTACAAGTAATCTTTTAGCCTCAGAGTTTCAAAAAAAGGGATACGCCTCTACTCGAATAGGCAAATATCTTGTTGTTAATTTAGGAAAAGAAAATGTGGTCTTCCTTGAAACAGAATCATCCTTCACCTCTTTAGTAGGAGCACGAATAGTTAAAGAAAAGCCTATCACGAGAAAGTTTTTAAAGATAGCTGGTCTGAATGTTATGGAAGGCAAGAGTTTTTCTATTAAAGAAAAGGAAAACGCATTAAACTATGCACTATCTTTACCCGCAAGTGTTATAAAACCTTCTGATGGACATAAGGGAAAAGGTGTTACTGTTGGAGTTAAAAATAAAGAAGAATTTGAAGATGCATGGAACAATGCAGTTTCGGTTACCGGTAACAAAATACTACTTGAAGAACAATTCATTGGTGGCACAGAAGCAAGATACTTAGTTGTAAATGGGATATGCGTAGCTGTTTTTGCTTGTTTCCCCCCTAATATTATTGGAAATGGCATTGATACAATTGAAAAATTAATAAGCCAAAAAAATAAAATCAGATTAAAAAATCCGCATTTAAAATCAAGATTGATTAAAATAAATAACCATCGCATATCTATTATTAACGATCAAGGATACACTCTTTCAAGTATACCCGATGATGGTGTAATTGTAATGTTGGACTTAAAAAGTTCAGTTGCAACAGGAGGAGATAGCATTGATATTACAGATGAAACCCATATACTATACAAAAAACTTGCAGAAAAAGCAGTTAATTCAATTCCAGGTTTAGATATCGCCGGTGTAGACATAATTGCACACAATCATTTTCATGAGCCTCAAGAGAATAGCTATACTATTTTGGAAATCAACACAAGACCGGGAATTGGAGGGCATCATTACCCTCTCTATGGCAAGTCAAGAAATGCCGCTGGATTTATTGCAGATTATTGTATAAATCGGGTAAAAAGAAAGGAATGAGTCAATTGATATCTAAGGATACACTTTTAGACGCAATATCTCTAACAAAGGATAATTATTATAAAAAAGCGGTTAAAAAAAACGGTAAATATATTTATTCTTATTTACCAGAAGAGAGTAATAAAAAAAAAGATTACAACATCTTGCGACATGCAGGAACAACATATTCTATTCTTGAAGCTTATGAATTAATGCCTGATGATGAATTGTTAAAAGTAGCTGAATCAGCAATCAATTATATTATTGGTAAAATAAAATTTTTTGAAATTAATGGGAATAAAGTGAGTGTAGTAGTAGAAAAGGATACCATAAAATTAGGTGGGAATGCTCTTGCTATTATTATGTTAGCTAAATATTCACAAATAACAAAGAATCATGAATATATAGAATTAATGCAAAATATGGCAAATTATATTTATGAAACTCAGGATATGGACGGCGAATTTGTAATTCAGAAGCAACGATATTCCACTAAGGAAAAATATAATTTCAAATCTGAATATTATCCCGGAGAAGCAATACTTTCATTGGTACGTCTTTATCAGCTGGATGGAAATATTAGTTGGCTTAACTGTGCACAGCTGGCTTCTCATTATCTCATTAAGGTAAGGGATAAATACGCCAATATAAACACAATTATTCACGATCATTGGCTGTTATATGCTTTAAATGAATTATATCATGAACAACCTCAAGACATGTATATTGAACATACATTATTAATTACAAAATCAATCATTAAAAGCCAGATTATAGGTAATATAGAAAATCCTCATTGGAACGGTGCATACAGAATACCCTACTTACGTCTTGAATCTACTCCTACCGCCTGTCGCAGCGAAGGTCTTTGTGCCGCGTATCATTTATTGCATGACAAAGGCTATTCAAAAGAAGCGGTAAAAATCAAAAATGCCATTGATGAAGGAATAGGGTTTCAACTGCAAAATCAAGTGCGCCATGAATCTGTAACACCTTACAAAAATAAAAAATTATGCATTGGTGCCTTTAAAAGAGGCCTTACTATGCATGATTTAAGAATTGACTTTACTCAACACAATATATCAAGTTTGATTGCCTATTACAAAATTCTATTAAATCAGAATTAGTTATTGATAAATTAAGGGACTCTTTTGAAGTCCCCTTTTGCTACTATTAATCTACTATACCATATCACCGTTGTCGTGAGGGCAGTCTTGACACTCTTCCACACTTGTTTCAACTAAATTCACACATGCCGTACCGCCTACTGCGTCTATATCAATATCTATTGGTATTTCTGCACATACTCTTTGTCTTACAAAGAAAACTATTTCTGTGTCGCATTGTCGAGGACATGGTTCAAATGATACATTCGCATTTCCACAGCAAATTACATTAACCGGTCCAACATCAGCTTCGGCAGTAACTGTCACTGGAACACATACATCAATTGTTTGGAATACTGTGGTGTCACATTCATCGTCATCATCGTCGTCATCATCGTCGTCATCGTCATCATCGTCGTCATCATCATCGTCGTCATCATCGTCATCATCGTCGTCATCATCATCGTCGTCATCATCATCGTCGTCATCATCATCGTCGTCATCGTCATCGTCGTCATCATCGTCGTCGTCA
>DAMAEI010000121.1:0-5044 GCA_031997345.1 Sedimentibacter sp.
TCAAAAGGCTCACATGGAAACGCAGGAGGGCTCAAATACTTATGTGTGTGCCATACGTGGAAATTTCGACGATGCCCAGACAGGAGTAAAGAAAATTTTTACGGATGCCGCACTTGCAAAGGAGCTTAAGGAAAATAATAAAATGTTTTCTTCGGCAAACTCCATAAATATAGGCAGGCTTGTTCCGCAGATTGTGTATTATTTTTATTCATATATGAAGCTGATTGAAAGCAAGACAATATCCATGGGCGAAAAGATAAACTTTGTGGTTCCAACAGGAAACTTTGGAAATATTCTGGCGGGATATTACGCCAAGCTTTTGGGACTACCTGTGAACAAGCTCATATGTGCTTCAAATGAAAACAATGTTCTGTATGATTTCATAAGAACGGGTGTTTACGACAGAAACAGGCAGTTTTACAAAACAATATCACCTTCAATGGATATTTTGGTGTCCAGCAACCTTGAAAGGCTTCTGTACTACATGAGCGAAAAGAACAATGAATATGTCAAATCTCTCATGGAACAGCTAAATTCATCAGGAAGATATGAGATAAGCGATGAAATGAAGGAGAAGATAAATTCAGAGTTTTACGCAGCATGCATATTCAAGGATGAGACAAAAATTACTATAAAGGAAACATTTGAAAAGCATGGCTACCTTCTTGACACACACACGGCTGTGGCATATCGTGCTCTTGAGAGTTACAGAAAAGAAACAAAGGACAATACGGTATCAGTGGTTCTTTCAACAGCAAGCCCATACAAATTTTCTGGAAGCGTCTACGAAGCTCTTTACGGAGCTGATAATAGAGACGAATTTGAAATTATGGAGGAGCTGAGCAAAAGAACGGGAGTTGTGGTGCCGGAAAATTTAATGGGACTTAATAAGAAGGAAATCAGGCATACTGCTGTTTGTGAAATAGATGAGATGAAAGACTATGTCAGAGAAAAACTGATAAGGAGAAATTATGATTAGAATTACAGTTCCGGCATCCACGGCAAACATAGGCCCCGGCTTTGACACACTGGGACTCGCGCTCAATATGTACAATGCATATGAGTTCGAAGAAACAGACGGGGAACTGACAATTGAAGGATGTCCGGAGTTATATAATAACAGCAACAATCTTGTATATAAGTCCTTTATAAAAACCGCGGAAATAATCGGCAAGGATGTCAAGGGCTTAAAAATATCCATGAAGACGGATATACCTGTATCAAGAGGCCTGGGCAGCAGCTCGGCCTGCATAGCGGGAGGTGTGTTTGGTGCAAATGCATTGCTGAAGGGTGGCTTAAGCAAGAACGAGCTTTTTAAAATTGCAGTGAATATTGAGGGGCATCCGGACAATATGGCGCCTGCGGTATACGGAGGATTGACGGCATCAATAGTAGAGGAAGGCACTCCCTACTGCATGAGCTACGAAATAAGCGATAAATTGCAATTCTGTGCACTCATACCCGGTTTTGAAACATCAACCCATGAAGCAAGAAAGCTTCTTCCGAAGCAGGTAGAATTTAAGGATGCGGTGTTCAATATTTCTCGCACAGCTGTTCTTTTGAAAGCCCTTGAGGAGGGAAATGCGGAAATTATAAGGTTGTCGCTTAAAGACAGGCTGCATCAGTCATACAGGAAGACATTGATACATGAGTTTGAGAAGGTAAGAGAAATATGCGAGGGAAACGGTTCGCTGGCATTTTTCATAAGCGGCTCCGGACCTACATTAATGAATATTATCGATAATTCTGAATTTATAAATAAAATTAAGGACAATATCATGTTTCTGCAAAATAAATGGGAAATAAAGTACCTGACTGCAGATACAAAAGGCGTAAAGGAGGAAATATGTTAAAAAAGTATCTAATTGTCAGCAAAAAAATATTGCCGGATGTATATGAAAAGGTCATCGAGGCAAGAAACTTAATCAACAACGGCAGCGTAAAAGGAATCAGCGAGGCTGTAAAAATGGTAGGCATAAGCCGAAGCACTTACTATAAGTACAAGGACTACGTTTTTTCTCCGTCTGAAAACTCCATTGGAAGAAAAGCCGTAATATCCATGATGCTCAGACATGAAAAAGGCGTGCTGTCAAGTGTGCTCAACTATATGTCCATGGAAAACGCCAATATTCTTACCATAAACCAAAACATACCCATTAACGGAAAGGCAGCTGTCAGTCTCTCCCTCGATATTTCTGACATAAGCAAACCCGTTGATGACGTTATGGCTGAACTTAAGAAGGTTAAGGGCGTAAGCTCTGTAAAACTGCTATCCATTGAGTAGGTAAATAAAATGTATGGATTAGTTTTAGAGGGCGGAGGCGCAAAAGGTGCGTATCATGTGGGAGCTTTTAAGGCGCTGCGTGAGCTGGGAATAGAAATCGGGGGAATTGCGGGAACATCCATAGGAGCAATAAACGGTGCCATGATGGTTCAAGGAGATTATGACCTTCTTGAAAGGCTGTGGTACAGTGTAAATTCCTATGAACTGTTTGATTTGGATGAAAAAGCTATTTTAGATTTGAAGAATTTCAATCTGCAAGAAATAAATTTTTCCTATCTCCTTCATCAGTCCAAGGAGATATTAAGTAACCGGGGGCTTGACACAACAAAGATCAGGGAGCTTTTTGACACATATGTGGATGAGGAAAAAGTACGAAGCTCGGATACGGACTTCGGAATCGTCACTGTGGACCTTACGGATAAAAAGCCTGTGGAAATGTTCAAGGAGAATATTCCACAAGGGAAAATGACGGACTTTTTAATTGCCAGTGCAAACCTTCCAGCCTTCAAAATAGAGGAAATGGATGGGAAGAAATATCTTGACGGTGGTTTTTACAACAACCTTCCTATAGATTTGCTGGCTAAAAAGGGATACAGAGAAATAATTGCTGTAAGGACTATGGCAGTAGGCGTAGTGCGAAGGGTAAAGGATAAGAATGTAAAAATTACTTATATTCAGCCTGCGGAGGGAACTCTGGGTGGAATGCTTGATTCTCTGGATTTCAATATGGAAAAAGCAGACCAGCTTATAAAGCTGGGGTACTACGACACCATGAAGGTGTTTAAAAAACTCAAGGGCTTCAGGTATTACTGTGTACCCTACGAAGGAAACTTCATAGAGCTTATGACATATTACATGCTGCATAACAAAGAAATTATTGAAAGTATTGCCGAAATGTTAGGCTTTGCAGATTTCAGCTGGGACAGAGTGCTTTTTGAGAAAATAATGCCTAGGCTTGAAAGCATACTAGATATGAAAGGGCGAGCCGATTATGAGGACATATGCATCAGATTTTTCGAGAGAATTGCGGAAAAACTGAATGTTGAAAGGTTCAAAATATACAATACTCTGGACTTCCTCAAAATTACCGCAGATGCATTCAAGGAAAAACCTATAGAATTCACAAAAAACCTGCCTTCATTCATCAAGCAGAACAAGCTTTTATCTCTGGCGGTTAAGGAAGATCTGCTGGTGGAAATATTCCACACAATTATGAAATAAGATAATTTAAACGGACGCTGGGCGTCCGTTTGCATTTTTTGACTATTTCTTAAAGTAATCCACTATTCCGTAGGCAATTTTCTCCGCCATTATGTCCTGGAAGCTTCCTATGTGGATGTTCATTTCTTCCTGTGGGTTGGACATGAAGCCTATTTCTATAAGGGCTGCGGGAGTCGATGTTTCACGAAGCACCTCGTAGTTCCTGTCTAAAATCCCGTCTCTATACACACCGTTTACGGTTATTGCGTTCAGATAAATTGCTTCCGCAAGATTGTAGCCGTAGCGTGGGTCTTTGTAGTTTATCGTATTATAATATGTTGAAAGCCCGAAGTAGTCGCTGTTGTTCAGAGAGTTGTGATGTATTGAGAGAAGAATGTCCGCCTTCAGCCTGTCTGCCATCCTTCCTCTTTCTTTGTTTGTTATATAGTAGTCACCGGTTCTCGTCAGATATACCTTTGCACCCATGCCCTCAAGTATGTCCTTAAGCCTGTTGGATACCTCCAGGTTAACATACTTTTCATATTTCCCGGAATAGCTTATGGAACCGGGATCCTTACCACCGTGGCCGGGGTCAAGGAGAACTGTTTTGCCTGCCAGCGGATTGACTTCCTTAAGATAGGTGCTGTTGCACCATCCCACGAGACCGCTTTCCGATACGATTTTATCCCAGCCGTTTTCGGAACCTACAACATTTACTACATCTCCCTTCTTAAGAGAGCCCACTTTCTTGTTCTCTGCAGAAGGACCTGTTCGTATATTCAATTCATCAATAGTTTTTTTGAAGGATATGCTTCCTTCCGAGTAATAGTTTCGGTTGTAGGTTGTCAGCCATCCCGCCACATATCCGTCCTGTTTGTCATCAAGCCTTATCTGCAGCCAGCCGTTTTTTTCTCCAACCACCTTATAGGAGTCATATTTGTTTCCCTGTGCAAGCACATCACTGCTCAGAGACGCATTTGCTCTGATGTTGACCTTGTCGTATAAAATGTATATATTTCGTGACGAATTGTATTCCAAATCTGTGAGCCAGCTCGCCACATAGTATTCCTTGTCCTTGTATTCTATTATGTGCCAGCTGTGATATGTGTCTATGTATCTTGCCTTTTCTCCCGGCTCAAGCTGTGCAACAGCATCAGAAAGCGTTGTTGCGGATTTTCGTATGTTTATTTTATTCTTTGTGTTGTTTACAATATATTTTTCCGGGGGAACGGTCACGAAATATTTTTCTATCCAGCCTGAAGAGCCGCTTGGAGTTTTCACGTTGTACCATTGCTCGTTTTCATTGACTATGTCAAGCTTCGTGCTCATTTTTAACGTGCTTACAACAGCCGAAGAGTAGTCGGCATTTTTATATAGCGCAATATCCGATATGTTCGTATATCCTGTTTCCGCACCGTATGCGGGAACAAGGCCGAACCACAATGCAGCGACTATAATAAGTAGTATTTTTTTCATGCATCCTCCTTTTACTATGTCATGTTATCAATATTTTAACAGCTTTCGACAAAATAACCATTACAGTATTGTTACATAGTGCGT
>DAMAEI010000122.1:0-1801 GCA_031997345.1 Sedimentibacter sp.
AGAGGACCGGGCTTAATACCGTGCGCTATTAAAGCACCTACCAAAATTGCCGTTACTACATCTCCGGGTATACCCAATGTAAGCATCGGAACCAAGGCTCCTCCGCAAACTGCGTTATTTGCAGCTTCCGGTGCTGCTATACCTTCAATAACCCCCGTTCCAAATTTCTCCGGATTTTTTGATGTTCTTTGAGCTTCGGCATATGCGATAAAGCAAGCTGTACTTCCTCCTATCCCCGGCAAAACTCCAATTAATGCACCCATTACGCCTGACTTGATCATATTGGACATTTGACCCATATATTCAGCCAAGCTTAATTTATTATCACCTATGGATAACGCATCAGCCTTTTTATAAAGCTCTGTTCTTCCTTTAGAGAGCTGGCTCATTATTTCAGTTAATGCAAAAAGCCCTATAAACACTGATAATGTTTCAATGCCATCACCTAAATTTATATTTCCAAATGTAAATCTTTTCGTTCCATAAATAGGGTCCATTCCAACTGTGGCTACAAGCAGTCCAAAACAAGCTGATACTAATCCTTTTATAAGCGATTTCCCGGATATGCCGGCAATCAATGCAAGGGAAAGCAACATAAGACCGAAGTATTCAGGTGGTCCGAACTTTAATGTTACTGTAGACAGTGGCTTAGCCATTGCCAGCAGAATTATTGTTCCAATAACACCTCCTGTACATGACGCATACAGAGCTGTATAAAGCGCCTTACCCGATTGACCTTTTAATGCCATTTGATAACCATCAAGTGTTGTTGCTGCCGAGCTGGCAGTTCCGGGTGTGTTTATCAATATAGCTGATATTGAGCCACCAAACATTGCTCCTTGATAAGCACCCATCAACAGTGCAATAGCGACGGTTGTAGGTAGATACAGACTTATAGGCAGCAATAACGCTATTGTCATACTTGGGCTTATTCCGGGCAATCCACCTCCGATAATACCCATCAAAACACCTATAAGAAGCGCAACAATAACATTAATCGATAAAAAATCTTGTGCAATCTCCATAATTAATTCCATTTCTTCACCTCCACTCTCTTAGAATCCCAATGGACCAATCGGGAAACGTATTTTGAAAACCTTTAAAAATATTAGATACACAGCGGTTACATAGACTATTGATAAAAATATACACCATACTATTTTTGAATGACCAAAATACATCAGCAAGAATATTAAAAACAAAATGCTGCTTATTACAAAACCTGTGAAAGGCATAATAATTAGGTACACGACGGCTGATATCAAAAATATTATGTGTATCTTGTATTCTTTTAAATTCATTCTGTATTTTTTATCCTTTAGGACATCCAGCTTTAAGCTGCCGTCCTTGTAAAGGCTGTATGCACTTTGAACAAATAGCACCAACCCGCATATGCCAATTATTAGAACCATAAGCTTTGGAAAAAAATCCGGTCCCATATCTACATTAGCCTTTCTCTTAATCTGTGTCGGGATAATCCAAATATAAGTTAATAAAGACAATGCGACGATTACCAAACCCGATCTTAAATCGCTATACTTTCTTTCCATACTTCACCGCTTCCTTTCTATATTTTTATTAACACAAGGTTTCAGTTGGAATATACGCCAATCCATCCATTAAAACCCTTGCTGTGCGTTCAACACTTACCTTAGAAATATTGCTGCCTTCGCTTGTTATTTCAATTTCCATCGGACCATACGGCTGCCCAATGGCTAAGAGAGCATTATTTTTTGCATCTTCGTTTAAAACATCCCAAATTATTGTTCCCGGTATTTTATCTGCTGCCCCTGTACTGACT
>DAMAEI010000122.1:1811-5029 GCA_031997345.1 Sedimentibacter sp.
CAATCATGTAAGCCCGATGCATTTTTTGCATTGAGCCCAGACGTGCCACCAAGTCAATTTCCTCAGCTTTAATTAATTTGCCTTCTGGATTAACATAATCCTTAGATTTAGTTATAAATCCCACCTTGGGGAACGCAGGGCTCTTTGAAGTGGCATCCTTTTTATCTTTTACAATTCCGGATAATTCTGCAGCCTCTGAACGCAATTCTTCCATTAATGCCAGCACATGTGGCATATCCTCAATTTCTGTGGGAAGTTCCGTACCATTCAATCCTAATTCTTCTGCCTTCAAATAAACCACCGGCGTTACAGCATCTACAATTGAAATGGTAAATTTACCTTTAGGTCCCAGGTCTATAATATCCTTAGGATTTCCGGTTGGCAGCAGCTTTCCGGTAACACCTCCGGCAGGATCTAAAAAATCAACTTTAATCCTTGCCCCTGTTCCGGGAACACCCGGTATTGAAAATTCACCGGCCGTTTGTACATATCCGTCCTTTACCTGGACATTGACATGTATTAGCTTGGATGTATTTGTGTTGAATACTCTCACCTTAGTTAATGGCTCTTTGGCCTTAACATAATTGTTATTCACCGCAAACAATCCAACTGCCGATGTCAAATTTCCGCAATTGCCCTGCCAGTCTATTTTTGCCTTGTCAACCGACACCTGTCCAAAAGTATAATCCACATCTGCATCTTCTCTTTCCGACGGACCAATTATACATATTTTGCTTGTCAGGGAATTTGCTCCTCCTAATCCGTCTATCTGCCTTAAGTCAGGGCTGCCCAACAACCTTAATATAATCTTGTCTCTTAATTCGCCTGCAGGCGGCAGTTCGTTTTCGCTTAAAAACAACCCTTTGCTTGTACCACCTCTTATGATGGAACAGCTATATGTAACACAATTTCTGTCCATATTATTCCTCCCTTATCATTCAACAGGATATGTGCATAATTTAGAATTCACCAAATCAACCTTGGAAAGCGGCATCCCTTTATGTACCCTGCCTATATTGCCTAACACTTTTTCTACCATGGGTCTTGTAAGATCTACAACTGTTCCTCCAATATGAGGTGTCATAATCAAGTTATCTATAGAATTCAATATTCCATCAGAAGGATATGGCTCTTCTGAAAAACTGTCTAAGGCTGCTCCCATGATTAATTTTGACTTCAATGCTTCTGCAAGATAATTTTCATCAATTATTTCACCTCTTGAAGTGTTGATAATAATTGAACTTGGTTTCATTTTTTTTAATGCTTCTTCATTAATTAAGTTTTTTGTGCCTTCTGTAAGCGGCAAATGAATGCTGATTATGTCGCTTGTTTTCAGCAACGTTTCAAAATCCACATAACTTATATTTAATTCATTCTCTTTTTCTTCATGCAGCCTGAAAATATCATAGTACTGAACATCCGCACCTAATGCGCTGACTTTTTTCGCCACCATTTTCCCTATGGCTCCCAGCCCTAATAGCCCAACTCTTTTTCCATCAATTGTGTATGAACTTGATGAATAAGTGCTTCTGTCCCATATTCCTTTCTTTGTATTTATGTTTAGAGGAATTAAATTTCTATAGGTGGCAAGCATTAGCAAAATAGCATGCTCCGCAACTGCACAGCTGTTGACCCCTGAAGCTACAGCTACGGGAATATTCATTGTTCCCGCCGCCTCTATATCCACCGTGTCAAATCCCGCGCCCCATCGTTGTATAAGCTTTAATTTTGGATTTGATTCAATTAATTTACCATTAATCTTCAATGTTCTCAAAATTACAAACTCCAAATCCTCCAGTGCATTTAACTCTTCCTGACTTTTGGCAAACCTTATATTAAAATTTTCCGGAAGTTTGTCTTGAATTAATTCATATGCTTCCTCAGGATACGTCCCTGCTAATGTAATAGTATTCAATATAAATCTTGTCTCCTTTCTTGACTTATATCTATTAATAAGCAATTTGCATGCCAAAAATTAAAAAAACAGAAAACGTTATTATTCAGCGGTAGTTACTACTCACGGTTAAAATAAAAAAAATAAGAGTATGTCAAAATGACGTACTCTTTCAAAATGACATGGTCAATTTGACGTTGTCATTCCCATTTCTTTAAGTCTTCTCCACAAAGTTGATAAGCTTATTCCCAATTTATCAGCTGCCGCTTGCCTGTTTCCCTTGTTATCTTCTAACGCTCTTTTTATCAACATTCTCTCCATGTCTTCCAATGTTGCATTTTCAAATATATTTTCAATCTTATCTTCCTGTACATTTTGATTGTTTCTGTTTAATCCCACTGCTTCTATGACACAGTCTTCATCAACTACCGTGAAATTTGAAATAACAAGTGCCCTCTCTATAATATTAGATAGCTGTCTTACATTTCCCTCCAACGGAATACTTTCAAGCACCTTAATTGCATCCGAAGTAACATGAACCTTCTTCAAACACATTCTGCTGCTGATTTCTTTTGCTATATGCTTTGCCAGTACAGGTATATCGTCCTTTCGCTCTGAAAGAGCAGGCAATTTCAATTCAAGAACACTCAATCTATAAAATAGGTCTTCTCTGAATTTTTTATTGGATATTTCCTGCAGCAAGTCCCGATTTGTTGCAGTCAGAATTCGCACATCAACAGGTATGACCTTGTCATCACCAATTCGTGTTATTTCCTTTTCCTGAATAACCCTCAAAAGTCTGGCTTGCACGTCAAGTGAAGCTTCGCTTATTTCATCCAGAAAAATTGTACCCGTATGAGCGATTTCAAATATTCCGGCCTTCCCTTCACTATTGGCACCGCTGAAGGCACCTTTTACATATCCGAACAGCTCACTTTCCAAAAGGCTGGGTGGCAAAGCTGCACAATTTATCGCCACAAAAGGTTTTGAGGCACGCAAACTTGCATTATGTATACTCTGTGCAAAAATTTCTTTTCCCGTTCCGGTACTTCCCTGTATCAAAATTGTGCTGTCAACCTTCGCATATTGAATAGCCTTTTTCTTGCAAAGCTTAATTGCAGAGCTCTCGCCAATAATATCATCAAATGTCTTTCGCGCCACATGACCCTTGTACATTTGTTTTTTTCTGATTTTAAAATCGAGATCCTTAATATGACTTGTTTCCTGCATCATTATTACAGCACCCCTTAATTCCTTCTCCACCACAATCGGCGAAGAATTCATTACTATTTCGTAATCACCCAGCGTAATTAAGTCTCCTGTT
>DAMAEI010000123.1:0-2269 GCA_031997345.1 Sedimentibacter sp.
GTTTTAGATGATTTTTTTAGCTCTAGTGTGTAACATATGTTTGACAAACCAACAAAAATAATTTGATACTTAAGCTATATTGAAAGCATCATTCTTACTTCCGTGTATTTATGCCCGCCAAACTCGTACTCGAACACATTTCCTTTTTTAAATCCAGCACTCTCATACAATAAAATGGCTGTTTTATTATCGACTTCTGCACTTGTATACAGTGTTCTCACATCGGGATGATTTTCTGTAAAAAAATTTAGGAATTGCTTTAACGATTCCTTGCCGAATCCTTGTCCTTGGAGCGAGTAATCTATCATAAACCTGCTCATTGACCAGCCGTTTAACTCTTCGTCAAGGTCATACAAAATGAAGCCTACCATTTTAGATTCATTATATATTCCCAGCGGATATAAATCAGGTTCATATGCAGCCTGCACCAAAGAAAACTGATTAGACGCCACAAAATACTTCTGTTTTTCACCCACACTCAGCTCTATACACTCCATGTAGTTTGTCCTGTCAATGGGACGTAGGGTAATTTTCATGCCTCACCTCATATAATTTTTCGTTTATACCTATTACCTACCGAAAAGAATCACAAAACCTCCGTACTGTTATTTATTTACATCAGCACAGAGGTTTGCATGATTCCGTTAATTAAATTTATCGTAAAATACTTTATATGCCCTGTAGGTCATGTATAAATCTGTTTTGGTAATGAGCTCGAATGGAGCATGCATGCTCAGGACGGGAACTCCGATGTCAACAACGTCCATGTTGTAGTTTGCCATGATATATGCAATGGTTCCTCCGCCTCCCTGGTCAACTTTACCAAGCTCTGATGGCTGCCATATTACATTATTTTCGTTGAACAGCTTTCTCAGTCTTCCTATGTATTCGGCATTTGCGTCGCTTGCGCCGGATTTTCCTCTGCTGCCTGTGTATTTTACCATTGCAACGCCCTTACCCATTATAGGTGCGTTTTGAAGCTCCGTAACCTGTGGATATGTTGGATCCACACCTGCTGCAACGTCCGAGGAAAGCATGCTGCTATTTGCAAGTGCGCGCTTCAGCAGAAGCTCGTTGTAATTCCCGTTATTTTGAATTGCAATCAGCTCTGCAACCATGTTGTTGAAAAATGCAGACTGCATTCCTGTATTTCCCACACTGCCTATTTCTTCCTTGTCTGCAAATACTGCTATTGCGGTCTTATCCGGATTTTCTAATTCAAGTACAGCCTTCAGGGATGTATATGCGCAAACCCTGTCATCATGACCGTATGCCATTATCATTCCTCTGTCCAAACCTACATCTCTCGCTTTTCCTGCAGGTACAATCTCAAGCTCCGCGGTCTGGAAGTCCTCTTCAATCATTCCATATTTTTCATTTAAGATTTTTAAAACATTGAGTTTGACTCTCTTGTCTTCTTTTTTACCTTCATCATCACCCTCAATTGAAGGAAGGCTTCCTATAACAACGTTGAGTCCCTCTCCTTCTATTGCTTCGGAAAGCTTTTTATCATTCTGATCCTTTGCCAGGTGAGGAAGCAAGTCAGTTATGTAAAATACCGGGTCATTGTCATCATCACCTATTGCAATGTCAATTACCTCCCCGTTTGCCTTCACAATAGTTCCGTACAGTGCAAGCGGAATTGTAACCCACTGGTATTTTCTTATACCGCCGTAGTAATGAGTTTTCATAAGAGAAATTCCGTGCTTTTCATACAGAGGATTCTGCTTTATATCAATTCGTGGCGAGTCAACATGGCTTCCCACTATATTCATGCCTTTTTCTATGCTTTCCTTTCCCACAACGGTAAGAACAGCATTTTTTTCTTTATTTACGTAGTAGAGCTTATCGCCGGGCTTTATTTCCTTCTTGTCTTCCATATTTACAAAGCCGCTTGCTTTCGCCCTTCTGATAATTTCCTTTACGGACAACCTTTCAGTCTTGGAAGCATCCATAAATGCCCTGTAATCATCTCCTAGTTTAAAGGCGTCATCTTTCTCGTTGTCGCTTAATTTTTCCCATATAAAATATTTTTTATAAAATAATTTATCGTTTTCCATCCAATTCTCCTTCAATCTCCAATATTCTGTCTGTCATTCAGTATAACCAGCTTTGCCAGATACATCCTGTCATTTATTTCAACACATTTGATATTATAGTTTCTCACCAGATTAAATTCACCATCATAGCCGCTCATCTGCCAGTTTAAATCCGCGTTAATGAATACATCTCCATCTTTTCTCTCAAGACTGTGTATCCCCTCTGTTTT
>DAMAEI010000123.1:2288-4947 GCA_031997345.1 Sedimentibacter sp.
AGCTCATAATCGGTGGGATTATCAATAATCTTACTTAAAACATCAATATCATTTTCAAGAAGCTTCTCTGTTTCAATTTTACTCAGCTCTTTCTTCAGAGACTCCATATCCTTCACACCGTAAAGGAATTCATTCATTATGACTATTCTTTCATTCAACAAATATTCAATATCGCTTATTTCATCATGATACTCGTATGCTCCGATTGAATTATAGCTGAAAAGCAACAAAAACACCATTATGTATATAAATCTCTTTTTCATATGTAATCCCCCTATATATATTGCAATTAATATTATAGGGGGACGGAAAAAACTTTCTTATCACTATTTGTCATGAAAATAAAAGTAATTTTCGCTTAATTTCAACAAATATATATTAAATTACATATTGTTCAACGATTTAACGCTTTTTCTCTTTTCTAAGGTAAACGGTAATTCCATCAATCCCTGCTGAATTTTGTCGCCCTTTATCATTTTTATGAGCATTCTCATACCTACGGCACCCACATCGTAATAAGGCTCTCCTATTGTAGTGAGCTCAGGTCTTACGAACTTGCCCTCTCTGATGTTTCCAAAACCTACAACGGATACATCCTCGGGAACTCTGATGCCGTTATCTATGAAGCTGTCCAATATTCCTATGGCTATTTCGTCGTTACTGCATACCACGGCCGTGAATTCACCGGCATCCTTAACCATTGTTTTTCCTAATTCATATGCCTTGCCATGCTTGTTTCCGCCCACAACATAATTTTTGTAATATCCCAGCTCATTGTCTTCAACAGCTTTGTTATATCCTTCAATTTTATCATTTTCCACTGATGACCTGTTCTCAAAATCGGAAACATATACTATTTTCCTATGACCTTCCTGTACAAGGTACTTGGTCATTTCATAAATTGCCGCATTGCAGTCGATTGATATGTGATTCATGTTCGCATGCACGTCTCTTGTAAAATAAATGCATGGCTTATTGAGGCCTCTTGCAAGCTCGATTATTTCATCATCAAACTTATTACCCACAAGGAATAAGCCTTCTGCCTGCTTTCTATCAAGAAGCTGCAAATATTTTTCCTGTGTTTCCTTGCTTGAATAGCTGCTGCATAGAAGAATATCATATCCGTACATCTTTCCTATTTCCTCTATACCTCTCACTATATCTGCAACATAGCTCTGGGCAAGGTTGTTTACTATAACACCTATCAAGTAGGACCTTCTGGTAACAAGGCTTCTTGCTACGTCATTGGGCTTGTATCCTGTTTCTTCAATAACTTTTAAAACTCTTCTTCTCACTTCGGGACTTACAGGCTTTGAATCATTTATTACTCTTGAAACCGTGGATATTGAAACCTCTGCCAGTCTCGCGACGTCTTTTATGGTTATCATACTTACCTCCTATTAATTAATCGTTTAATTCTTCCTTAATTTATATTATATATGTAATTTATCAAAAAGCAATCGCTTTTTCCCGTTTTTCCTAAAATTTATGATTTATTTTCCTCACAAAATAAAAAAACCCGCAAGAGCCGCAAACCATTAATTCATACCCGCATCTAAGCAGGTGGGATTTCTACCGAGTTGTTCTGGCTTCCCGTCAAAGCGGGCATGTCATAGTCTCTCGGACGCGAATTCCCTTTTACAATATGTCGGTTGAATTAAAGAATTTCCGTACACCGCAGGCTTTCCTGTAATGAAATTATACCACATAACACATAAATCTTCAACTATATTTTATATTCTCTCATAAAAATCAATTTTCATTCCTCATTCTACATTAATTCCACAATAACATTTTCTACATGATATGACTGTTTTAGGTTGTCCTCTATTAGCATTTCATAGCTAATTTCATAATATTCTTCCTCATTGAACTTCTTCGGAGGAAGACTCGCATCATCAAAAAGTTATTATCGTATGAAATTTGTCATAACACGGTCTTCTTCCGCAGGAAAAGGTACCTTTTCTTTTCCGGCATCAATTGTTTTAAGGAGCCAAGCCATCGAGCGGGCATTTTTACGAAGAGTCTGAATGCCTTCTCCATCCTGGTTAACCTCTCCTTTTTCCAAGCCATATGCTATCGTCCAGTATTGAGACGGAGGCATTACAGTCTCTGCTAAATTAAGGTAGTTGTTGAGCTGATGCACCACATCTACACCGCCTGCACGTCTTACAACTGCAATAGACGTCGCAACCTTATATTTGAAATAATCCGAGCTGGTGTAGAATACTCTATCCAGGAAAACTTTCATTGTTCCTGCTATTCCCGCATAATATGTAGGTGATGCAAGAATGAAGCCGTCTGCTTCACGCATTTTTTTTGCAACCTCATTGACGATATCATCTTTAAAAACACAGTGGCTTTCCTCAGAAGTAAAGCAATATCCGCAGCTAATGCATCCGTGAATATTCAACTGACCTATTTGAATAATTTCAACCTCTATATCCTGCTGTCTTAGTTCATCCGCCATAACCTCAAGTGCATGGCTTGTATTTCCCCCTTTACGTGGGCTTCCGTTAATAGCTATAACCTTCATAAAATTTACTCCTTTTTTTATATACTTTAGTATAACCCTTACACTTAACTGTAAGTCAATAGTATGTTTTGGATCGGCTATAATAAACTGGACAGATATTTTAAGGTCATGTAAAATCAAAAT
>DAMAEI010000124.1:0-1025 GCA_031997345.1 Sedimentibacter sp.
AATTATAAGTTTTTTTCAACTAAGTCCTGAAGTGCATATGAAATGATTTTTAATTCTTTACCATCGGTTGATGCACGAGGGTTTATAAGATTGCGGTTTACAGTTAAATTTAGGGTTATGGATTCGGAATATATCTTTTTACCTGCTTGATAGACTATTTTAAAATTTATGTTTTCAACATTATCTTTTACAGTTTTTAAATAATCTATAGCGCAAATAAAAGATTGATTTGGGGCAATGAATGTATTTGGTAAATGTTCAAAGGGTCTTTTACTATCACCGCCGAAAGCACAATTTAAAAGGTCATAATCAGATTCAAAACCTTTTATTAAAGCGGCAGATTGACCAAAATTTTTTACAACTATTTTATATGATGGACTCTGAAAGTTTGTAACCATACCATATACAGCTACATATGGCCTTGTAGACTCTTCTATCATTTTACTATTTTGTTTAAGGGTTGCAATGGCTATGAATAAGGATATCAAAGATATAGCAGTCGTAGCAACAATAGCAATTATCTGAATTTGGTCAGATACTTCTAATTCTAAAAAAGGAATAAACACTAAAATCACCTCCACCAAAATTATACAATTTTTGCAAAGAGGTGTAAACATCAAAAAAGAAAGGAGCACCAAAGATGAACGAATTAAAAATATTTGAAAACACAGAGTTTGGTCAAGTAAGGACAATCGAAGAAAATAGCAACATATTATTTTGCGGTAGTGATGTTGCTAAAGCGTTGGGATACGACCAGCCACACAAAGCAGTTGAAAGGCACTGTAAAAAAGATGGGGGTATGTTTCGTACCGTCATAGATTCCTTAGGAAGGGAACAGCAGGCAAAGTTCATAACAGAAGGTGATTTATACAGGTTGGTAGCAAATAGTAAATTACCATCTGCAGAAAAATTTGAATCATGGATATTTGACGAAGTACTTCCATCTATCAGGAAACACGGAGCATATATGACGCCTGAAACATTAGAGGCAGCAATTTTAAATCCTGATGTATTAATTAGGCTTG
>DAMAEI010000124.1:1063-4509 GCA_031997345.1 Sedimentibacter sp.
CGGTAAATTCCACTCTCACCGTAGACAATGCTATTATGCAGCCTAAAGCAGATTATTTTGACGAACTGGTGGACAGAAACCTGTTAACAAGTTTCAGAGACACTGCAAAGCAATTAAATATCAAGGAGAAAGATTTTATCAGCTTCCTAATAACTCATAAATATGTTTACAGGGATAAGAAAGGCAAACTTACTCCTTATGCAGATAAAAATAACGAGCTATTTGAAGTAAAGGAAACTTTCAACGAGAAGACCAACTGGAGCGGAGTACAAACGCTGATAACTCCGAAAGGCAGAGAAACATTCAGACTGCTGTATATGCAGAAAATAGCTTAAAGATAGGAGGCGCTATGAAAAACATACGATACTTCGGAAAAATCAAAGGATTGCTTAAGTACTTAGAAGAAATGGAGGAACGGTATGAACTGCGATAGCTGCAAGTGGTACAAGAGAACATGTAAGTATAAAGGCATCTGTAGGCTGTTTGATAATAGCGTTAAACAGGATGACATCTGCGAGGATTGGGAGGATTAATGTCCAAAAATCAAGAAGTTCAAGAACTGAAAAGTAAGATTACACAAGGCATTATCATGTTCTGCAAACTACGTCAAGAAGCAATAAATAATGGACTTGGAGACTGTGGAACAGACGAGAAGGGCAAATGTATAGGTTATGCTGGAAACGCAGACGAACCGCATGGTAAGTGCAAGGAATGTCGTGCGAGTGTGAATTGGGAGGAGTGAACGGGATGAAAGAAAATCCATATCATTGGAGTAGGAGAAAGTGAATCATGATTAACATATCGATGTTTGACATAATGTACCCTAAATTTAAGATAGACAAGCCTGTGCGGTTGATTGAATTGTTTGCAGGGGTAGGCAGCCAGGCAATGGCGTTGAGAAATTTAGGAGTTGCTTTTGAACATTATCGGGTTGTTGAATTTGATAAATACGCAATTGCAAGCTACAACGCAATACATGGAACAGACTTTAAAATAACGGATATTACTGAGGTAAATGGAACTGATTTAGCAGTCATAAATACAAATAAGTATTGCTACATAATGACATATTCATTCCCATGCCAAGACCTTTCCGTTGCAGGAAAAATGAAAGGAATGTCTAAGGATAGTGGGACGCGTTCAGGGTTACTTTGGGAAGTTGAAAGACTGCTAAATGAAGCCGAAAATCTACCACAAATTTTGTTAATGGAAAATGTTCCGCAAGTAATATCAAATGCAAATATTAAGGATTTTCACTTATGGCAGAAATTCCTTGAGGATAAAGGGTACTCGAATTACACAGAGGTTTTAAATGCCAGGAATTACGGAGTTGCACAGAATAGAGAACGGTGCTTTATGGTTAGTATATTGGGTGAGTATAATTACAGTTTTCCCAAACCTAAGCCACTTACTAAGACAATGAAAGATTACTTGGAGGATGAAGTTGATGAAAAGTACTACATCAATAACGAAAAAGCTCAAAAGCTTATACAACAGCTTATTGAGAGCGGACAATTGAATGGCTGTGTAGGAAATATTAATCCAAGCGGAAACGGAATTAACGGAAATGTATTTGCCACTACGGGTCTTTGTCCAACTAT
Source organism: Sedimentibacter sp. (assembly GCA_031997345.1). GTDB lineage: Bacteria > Bacillota > Clostridia > Tissierellales > Sedimentibacteraceae > Sedimentibacter. The sequence goes on from DAMAEI010000124.1 coordinate 2,665, forward strand.
AACCACTAATAAAGGAGAGGGGCAAAAAATATGCGTTGATGGTAGCATAAGCGAACCCAAAATTAAAGAAATATCTAATTGCATTAAGGCCCGGTACGATGCGGGAATAAGCAATCAAAAAAGCGAGGGGGGGATGGTAGTTGAGAGAAGTTAAGCAACTAGGCAATTTAATATCTGAAAGTAATTTCGATAATCCTCAAAGGGGAAGAGTTTACTCTTTGGACGGAATTAGTCCAACTATATGTACATTTCAAGGCGGTAATCTTGAACCGAAAATTGTTGAGCCTGTAATAGTTGCTTCAAGAGGAAGAAACCCGGAAAATCCGTCTGATAGGACTGCGGGAAGCCATGTCGAACAAAGACTTGAACCTAATTCAGAGGGAATATGCAACACTCTAACGAGCGTTCAAAAGGATAACTTAGTTTTGGAGCCTACAATATTGACACCGAAAAGGACTGAGTATGGAAAAGCAGTAAGAAAAGATTATGAAAGTGGAAAAATTCAAGAAAGTAGACACAATATGACGGAATTACAGCCAAGAAATGATGGCGTTAGCAACACATTGACGACAGTGCAGAAGGATAATTTGCTATTAGAGCCTAAATTAGTTGGTGGATTAGGAGAAAAGGATTGGGGAAAACAATGGCGACAGGGGAACCATGTGTATGATAGCGAAGCTATTGCAATGGCAATAACAGCACAACCCTTAGGAAACACGGGAGGAAATAGCTATCTTTATAAGACAGGGTATAGAATAAGAAAATTAACACCTCTTGAATGTTGGAGATTGATGTCGTTTAAAGATGAAGATTTTTACAAAGCAAAATATTACAGCAAGCAAGAATCTGAAGAATTATTAATAAGGCATCCTAATCACAAAGGGAAAAGACAATTTACTCACGAACAAAGGATTGAAAGAATGAGTAATTCTCAACTATATAAGCAGGCAGGAAACAGTATAGTCGTGAATGTTCTTGAGTCAATATTCAAACAAATGTTATAGGAGACTTTTATGAAAAGCGTAAGTGATTTAAGGAGGTGAGAAAAATAAAGCATGGTTTATTCAGAAAAGGAAATCTGTAGCTTCTATAAGAACGCTGACTTGTGGCAGGACAGAATCAAGTTAATTCACGAGCTCACACTTTTGGACAAAGAAACAATAATAGATATCCTCAACAGGAACGGTATTGAGGTTTCGGAGTACAAACCGGATAGAAGCTCGAACAAGCGGCTTACGTGTGAAAAGTACCTGAAGTACTATAATCAAGGGCTTTGCGATAGCGAAATAGCCAAGGAAACCAGCGTGAGCTATAGCACGGCAAGATACTACAGAAATAAACTAAGATTACCGAAGATTGAAAAAACCGTCCTGCGCCAACAGAACGGCCGATAAAAAAATATTTAATCAAACACAGTATAGCAAATAATTTTAATAATATCAAGGAGGATTTTATAAATGAGTATAAAAGGTTTTAAGGGGTTTGATAAGGACTTAAAATGCAGTCCTTCAGGAAATACACAACAATATGAGGTTGGTAAAGAATACGAACAGGAAAGGGCAAGTTGCTGTAATCACAGATTTCATTTCTGTGAATCACCTTTAAATGTATTTAGTTACTATCCACCTGCAACCAGCCGTTATTGCGAAGTAGAAGGAAGCGGAGAAATCGACCGAGACGGTAGCGATAGTAAAGTAGCTGCATCTAAAATAAAAATAGGAGCAGAAATAGGAATTCCCGGGCTTGTAAAGGCACACATTGAATATACAAAAGCGAATACGACTTTTGAACATACCGATCCGAAACAAGCAACAGCAGGAAATTACGGAGCAGCAACAGCAGGAT
>DAMAEI010000125.1:0-3579 GCA_031997345.1 Sedimentibacter sp.
GTTCATTCCTGCAAAAAGCCATTATTCCTCCCTCAGGCAGTCCCATAACTCCAACGGCATATTCCAATCTTACTTGCGGAGTGGGGGAAGGAAAATAAGCTGTATTGGCAGGAGATACCAGCGGAGATTCCTGTATTATTCCAGGAGGTGTTGCATTAAACCAAATCTGTACCCTGAATGGTGATGATGATAAGTCAGTTGCAGTCCATACATTCAAAAAAAAGTTTACACCTGAATCTATAGGATTATACAGCCTTGCCCATGCGTTTGTGGCGTTTCCGAATTTTAAATTTTCGGCTGTGCCTACAAAATATTTTCCTTCGATAGATTTAGCCAGACTGATTGGTATATCGGCAATATAATGCATGGGATGATTCCCGCTTGCAGGGTCAATCGTACTATGTTTGACGAATTGCCTGTCGGTATACATGAATTGTTTGCCGTAATCATAGAAGGAGGCAGTATGCCATGGCTTTTGATTCATACTATTTCCCTTACCTTTCTGATTTATTATGCATTATATGTGGAGTCTTATGGATATGTTAAAGAATAAAGTGATTATTTCGATACTATGTAAATTTGATTTATTAGATTATTTACATTTAAAGTGAAAACTGTTATAATATAATTTGTTTGATAATTAATTAGGAGGAAAACATGAAAAAGGGTTTAATTGCTTTAATAGTATTAGTATTGTCTTATGCAATATTAGCTGTAGGAAATAATTTAGGCGGAGCTGCCGCAACCGGAGCGGATGCAGCAGCATTGACAGCCACTGCCAAGGGATTTGGCGGAGACGTGACTGTAACTGTTAAAACAAACGGAGATAAAATTGTTGATGTGAAAGCTGAGGGCGCTGGTGAGACCCAGGGAATAGGAACAAATGCCATAGATCAGCTTCCTGGAAGAATAGTTGAAGCAAATTCTGCGGATGTTGAGGTTGTGTCAGGAGCTACAGTAACAAGCAATGCCATAATTGAGGCGGTTAAAAGTGCGCTTGCATCAAATCCTGCCGGAGGAGAAACGCTGACAGGTACTGCCAAGGGATTTGGCGGGGACGTTACGGTACAGGTTGTTATGAGCGGCGGAAAAATTGTTGATGTGAAGGCTGAAGGTGCTGACGAAACTCAAGGAATAGGAACAAACGCCATAGATCAGCTTCCCGGAAAAATAGTTGAAGCAAATTCTGCAGATGTTGAGGTTGTATCAGGAGCCACAGTAACAAGCAATGCCATAATTGAAGCAGTAAAAAGTGCTATAAAATAAGAAAGAAAAAAGCCCGCTAAGCGGACTTTTTTTAATGCTTCTTTCCTGAAACCTCAACGCTGAAATTGGGCTTATCTTCTATGGTGTCCTTCATGGGGCAGTGTGCTTCAACAAACTCCACAAATTTTTCAATTTCTTCCTTCGTGTTGTTTGCATCTATAAACCATTTTGTAGTTATTTTTGAGAAGCCTATTTTTAAATCCTTGTTTCGATTTTTTTTCTCAACTGTATTCATCAGTGCATCCATGTCTATTTCGCCCTCTACATCAATGCACAGTCCTATCAGATTGATTTTGAATTTTTGATAAAACATTTTTGCAATAATGTATTTACATCCGCCAAGAGCAGATAATAGAGCTTCACCGGGGTTCATGCCTCCGTTTGAGCCTCCCAATTCTTCGGGTTCATCCAAAATAATTGAATTGTTTCCGGCGGTACATTGCATTTTGTAACTTCCGCCTGCTGTCTTAATTTCTGATTTTAATGTTTTTATTCCCATATTCGCCTCCGTTTGATACTTAGTATTGATAAAGGCGAATGAATTATTCAGAATATATTTTATTGACGTATGATCAACGTATATTAAAGTTGACCGAACATGAGAGCCATCTGATTGGCGGCCCACTTTCCGGTTTGCATGGCACCCTGAATCCATCCGGGTTTTGTCGAAACATGCTCGCCGGCAAAGAAAATTCTTCCGTTATATTCTGGGAGAAGAGCATTGTATGCAAGGTTGATTTTTTGTCCGGGGTAGGCAGCCGCAAATCCGCCTCTGGCCCATTGCTCATTGCCCCAGTGAGCTGTCTTTACGCTGTTGACCAATGAACTTATATATCCCGGTGGAGTACCGTGAACCCTTTCCACATCATGGAGTATAATCTCGGTGCGGCGGAAGGAGATTGATTGCTCAGTCTTGCTGAGTCGGAGCCCAAGTTGTATGATGCGATGAGCACTCCCGGCTCATTGGGACTGCAATCCTCTTCACAGCGTATATGGTCGGGAGGATAAAATATAGACTGGATTATGAGGTCGGTAAATGAAACTCCGCCGTTGACATTGCCATAATCGGTATTTTCTTCCCAAAATCGCTTGTTGAACAGACATGCGGTTTTTTGAGCATCCGTATAATTGAGTTCCCTTATTGACTGCATTTTTTTGTCGCTGAAATATGGATCCACCTCCACATCTCTCAATGTAGAAAATGGTATGGTGCATATGGCCAGGTCAAATACCTGTGATGTTCTGACACCGCGGATGTCTGTATATTTTATTATGATATTGCCGTCGGCAGACTGATAAATACCGCTTAGTATACATCCGGACTTTATAACAACATTTCCGAGTGACGGATTGCTGTCCGCAAAGGATGATATTAAAGCCAGGGGCAGTTTCACCATGCCCCCTGATATTCTGTACACATTAAAAAAATCCTGAGTGTATATGCTGCTCATTGTTTCATCGTGGCTTATGTAAAGCAGCGATGCTGCAAATGGATCAACGGCAGACAGTAAGTTAACAAATCCCTGGCTGAGTCCCAAATCTTCATAAACCTGTCGGTTGCTTAATTTTGTAATTGATGCATATTCAGGCGAATAAACCGGGAGAATTTTCAATATTTCCGAGCGCTGCCGCGTGTTGAGGCTGTTAAACATAGTATTTGATGCATAATAGTCCAGTTCATTCCACGGTGTATTTCTTTCCCATTCAGAAAGATTGTACAGTGGATAAAGATTTTCCTCGATATTTCTGCCGGTGTAGTCACGCCTCATTCGTATGTTGTTGACATACATGAAGTTGTTTGCCCGAGGCGAGGAAAGGGACTCTGTATTTAGTCCGAACAAGTTTATATAATACCATGATGTTTCGTGAGATACGGGAATTCTCATTGCTCCAAGTTCCCCGAAATATTTTACCGAATTGTTGAAATAATGGGTGTAAACTCTTCCGCCCACCCTTGAGCTTTCGGCATCAAGGACTGTTATATTTCCGCCAAGCTTTCTCAGTTCGTAAGCAGCGGTCAGTCCGGACAGACCGCCTCCAAGGATGCATATATTTAAACCTCGCATGGACATTGGGGCGGCAAAATTCAGTATATCAGGCGGTGGACTCAATAATTGCACTATATTATCGTAATCTTCTGCTCTTTCGGACAGTTCAAGAGATTGGTACAGCATATTTTGTCTCTGTTCGTCAGTTGGGTTATAAAAAGCATCTCGTAAAGCCATGGATATCCTCCGGCAATAATATTTTAACAAGCTGTTCTAAATGTTTTCTATACATTATATTAGATAGCCGGAAGGTTTATGTTGGCTT
>DAMAEI010000125.1:3589-4300 GCA_031997345.1 Sedimentibacter sp.
AGCATAAGCTTATATTTGACATGCCGTTTAATTGTATTATAATTGATGTATAAATATAGTTGGAGGGTTTATGGATAATAAATCTGATAAGGTTACTTTATGGACCAGGCAGCATATTGACAGCCTCAAGGAGCTTGAAGCAGAAGGTGCAATAAGGACTAAACGAGAGCATCTTCGGGAGAAATTTGAAGAAATAACAGATTATATAGTGTATCTGTACAAGTGGTTTGTGAATGCCGCTGAAAAAATGGTCCCCAAAAGTGCGGATATTGAATTTCCCGTATGGTGTTCAATCAGCGAGGAAAATATGCTCAGACCAACGGAAGATCAGGTTGTATATGTACTTGAGGTGGATAAATCGGATATAGTTTATTTCGACGGAATGAAGTGGGACTATGTTTTAAATCATCATTATATACCAAAGGATGAGGCGGATGCGTATGAGTATGCAAGGGAGCTTGAGAGCAAGGGATTTAGCAATTCGTTTTCTTTTATAAATGAAAAAACAGCTCATTTTTATCCTGAGGAAAGGAAAAAGGTCATGGACAGCTGGCACAGGGTTTTTGAAACAGACCAGTGGGACATTTTCAGAATTCAGGCAAATATTTGGGAAATTCGTCCTGAAATGATCAAAGAAATATTGTATTACAATCAGGAGCAGAGGAAATAATTTGTGATTGACATGACGGACTGTATGTGCTATATTATATA
>DAMAEI010000126.1:0-1008 GCA_031997345.1 Sedimentibacter sp.
AAAATCTTCAATCTCTCTTTGAAACATAGTAACTCTCCCTTCAAAATAAATATTGTTAGAACCTCTTTAAAGATTAACCACGTCCATTATTACAATTCTTCTTTATATGTCAAAGCATTATGTCCAAAATGCAACTGCACTGAAATTTTATTAATATTAGTTATATGTTTAACAATGCTATGTCTTTATTTTAGCATAAAACAAAATAAAGTACAAGCAAAAAATGTTGAAATTTCATTGTATTTCCAATAGTATAACGCTTTGATGCACCTGCATGAATTAATTTTAGCTCCAATTGGTGTTCAGCATAATATAACGTTTGCCATTTCAACACAAACGCGGAATTTATCCCATATTTAGAGTATTAAAAAAAGCAGCAGATTTTCGTTATATTTTCTACATTATATAACAAAAATCTGCTGCTTTTTCTACAAAATAAGAAACCGATAACTGAAGATTCTATTAAGCTTTCAGGTCATCTTCTTCCTTATTCTCTTTTTCTCCTGCTTCTTCTTTTACTTCTTCTTTCTTATCCTTAGGAGCATCAGACTTTTCAGTTTTCTTAACTGTTTCTTCTAATGATAAATCTTCTTTGATATCCTTGGAAAACTTTTTAAACTCGTTAAGAGTCTTACCCACTGCTTTACCGAGCTCAGGAAGCTTTGAAGGTCCAACCACAATCAATGCTATGGCCAATATAAGTATTAGTTCCCCTGTTCCTATCTTACCCATTTAACTACCTCTCATTTTTTCATCTGCATCAATTCATAGTTGCGTTAATTTGAAGCAGATGATATTTTTTTTCTAAGCAATTCTTTTTTAATGCACACAGCGCACTGCTCTTCACTGCCGCCTTCAGAGATAAACTGCTTGCCGCATGTGCTGCAGGTCGTCAGTGCAATTTTTCTCTTAATAGCATATTCATTAAGTTTCACCTTTACAGGAAATGATTTGCTTATGGCTCCCTTAGGACAACTTTTTTCACACAGACCGCATTTGAAACAGCTT
>DAMAEI010000126.1:1052-4080 GCA_031997345.1 Sedimentibacter sp.
CCAAGTCGATTATATATCTTTATAGCTCCATCTTCATTTTCAGCTTTCCATGCATTTCCCGGGCACACAGATTCACACCTTTTACATCCGTCACATTTTTCCGAAACACTCCAATGATTCCAGAACAAATCGGTGTAATCAGTGTTCACTTCAAGATCCAGGTCGTTTACAAGCTTAAGCAGCAGTCTTCTAACTGGAAGTGAGTCCTCTCCGTCTGTTATTGCACTTATTGTCTTCGCTGCCACCTTGCCTGATTCCGCCCTTATGAGCTTGAATAATTCTCTTCTGGATATTTCTTCATCAACAAACTGAGAAATCTTTTCTTCATCCCTGTGTATTTCATAATCAGAATTAATTCCAATGGCATGAGTAAATTTCAATGCCTTATCGAAGGATTTCATAAATATAGAATCTGTAAATCCCAACTCACAGCTTGCACACCCACTTAAATTAAAATGAATTTTCTTATCCCTGTGAAAAATAATAAGAGCAGCAATCAGTTCCGGATGTATTGAATTTAAACAGCTGATTTTCAGATTTCCTACCGCGGCTTCCATTGAACAGGAAAATACAATGTTTCTCTTTTCAGGAGAATTGATAAACAATCCGCTCTCTCCGGTACCCTTGATTTTTATTGCTGCGGTGGGGCATTCGGCTCTGCAAATACCACAGTTATTACACAACTTCTCATCAAATACCACACTCTTACCTTTCGCCTTCACCGCATTAAAACTGCAGCTTTCCTGGCAAATTCTGCACTTTATATCTTTGCTGAATCTGTTAATGCAGCCGTTCATGTTTACTTCGGGAGGATTTTCTTCTGTGAATTTTTCAAATAAATAATCCAATATCATAATACACCTTCATTTTTGTGGCTCATAGTCTATCATCCGCCACCAAATCTCTCGAAATAGTAAAACAGGAAAGCTATGCTCTCCCATTTTACTGTTCAATATATATTTAAGGAAGTAAGTTCAGTCTTCCAAGCTCATCTGCAACATCTTTCATGTTCAATCTTTCCAATGTTTCTCTTGTAGGAGCCCCTGTCTTTTCATCCCATCCGTATTCTCTGTAGAGCATAGTAAATGCAAGCTGCATATCTTCTCTGTCAAGCTTCACAGTACCTTCTGTAAATGCCTGCTTGTCAGGATCTGCTTCATACACCCACTCAGGCACAAGGTCATGCTCATTTCTCATATCTATTGTGTTCATCTGCTTTACAATAGCAGCTCTGTGCATTGTTGCTATTCTTTCGGCAGCTAAGTCTAATTCCGCCTCTGATGTTTCTATACCTGTGGCAAGGCTGAAGAATTTAGCTTCCAAAGCAGTATCTCCTCTATAGTTTCTATCCTTTGAAGGAGAAACTGTCATCGGCCACACCCAGTTGCACAATGTAATGGAGTCATGAAGGAAGTTTCTGTCCAATGACCATTTTGCAAACTTAGCCTTGTATTCGTTCATAGGAGTATAGTTCTGCGGTGTATCCAATGCATCGGGAGAACCCCAAACCTCGCCAGCTACTTCTTTAAGTATTTCTAACGGAAGGCCTGCTCCTATCATATTCATATGAGTATGTGAGTTAGGGTCTCTGTTGAACATTGCGTTAATTAATGTTCCTACCTGAGCTCCGGCCTCGTTGCTGTGGTGTTTAGGGAATCCAAGCTTGGACCATACGTTGTTTCCATAAGCATCCCAGTATTCTTTTCCTAAATTCCATCTTTGATCCAACCAGTACGATCCGTCAAGGATGTGAGCGAATTCGCCATCTCCTGCCAAGTTTCCGTAGTATTCAACCATCCAGCCAGGATCTCCGCTTTCTAAAAGCTCCCAGTTGATGCTGTCATATTCTTCCTTAGGAAGCATTTCCTTTATTTTGCCTGTAGTATAAGCATATTTGAAGTCTCTAGGAAGCTGTCCGTAGTTACTCCAGATACCATAATCGTCTGCAAGTCTTGAACCGAGACATTTTGTAATCAGAGAATCCATTCCCTGCTTTTCTCCGTCCTTATAGCCTTTAACCATGGCAGTACCAGGTGCTATATAGCCTATGCATGTGCTTGTTGCATAAGGGCTTAAACCATATTTTTCAAGCTCAGGCATATGCATGTTTGACTGGCAGCGTATCGGACATGAGTAGCAGCCGCCCATTTTTATTGTTCTTTCTTCTGCCAAAGGTCCTAAGTCAAACACAGCCTTCTGTGTACGAAGTCCAACCTTATTCTTGTTTCCTACAGGACATTCACCTGTTTCAACCGGTGGATTTGCAGCTCCCCAGAACAATCCTGTCTGTGCTGTCCAACGGCTTCCCGGGCTGTGATATTCTGCCCAAGGCTGTGGTGTGCTTGGTACAACGTGCTGATTGTTTGAACCGATGATATCCTTCATCATAAATTCATTTAATTTTAGCCATTCTTGAGCTTTTCCTTCAGCAATGTGAACTGCTTTTGTTCCTCTTACTCCGATAGCTTTTAATTTTTTAGCTCCTAAAATTCCTCCGTGTCCTCCGGCTGAGTGGTTAACACAGTTAACGATTGAAGCAAGATTTCTCATCTTTTCTCCCGCAGGTCCGATTGCAGCAACACAGGCTTCCTTGCCCATGATTTCGTTTATGGCATGCTCGGTATCAACAGTTCCCTTGCCCCATAAATTTCCGGCATCTTCGATTGACACTTTATCGTCTTCAATTTTCAACCATACTGGTTTAGTTGAAGCACCTTCTATTATTATTCCGTCATATCCTGCAAACTTAAGCCAAGCTCCGAAGTTTCCTCCCATGTGGCTGTCTGCTATTGCATGATATGGATTGGTCGGACTTAACGAAGTAATATTAGTTCTTCCGCTGCAAGGTGCAGTTGTTCCTGTAAGTGGTCCCACTGCTATTACCACCTTGTTAGCTTCATCAAAAGCCTTTGTTCCCTGTGGAACTTCATCAAATACTATTTTATATCCGAATCCTGCTCCACCTAAGTAGTCCTTGTATTTCATTGTATCTTCAGTTTTTACATTTCCGGTAGTAAAGTTAACTCTG
>DAMAEI010000127.1:0-3994 GCA_031997345.1 Sedimentibacter sp.
GAGTTTTAAAGGAACTGAATATGTTGCATCTCTTTCTTTGCATTCAACTTCGCTGAATTTAGGCTCTCCATATAAAGAATGATCCACAAACTCCAGAATTAAATTGCCTGTATAATCCTCGATTGGTGAAATATCTTCAAAAACCTCTTTCAGTCCTTCATTGAGAAACCAATCGTAGGATCTCTTCTGAACCTCAATCAAATCCGGCAAGTCTAAAACTTCATTAATTTTAGAGTAAGTCATCCTCACTCTATTACCTATTTTCACAGGATGCGGCATCTTTTCACCCCTTAATTATTTTTTTGGCATACAAATTTTATGCCAACAATTTATGCTCATGGCAATATACTATATTATCACCATAAATTTTTTCTGTCAATATAAATTTAAAAAATATTTAATATTTCTGCATATTTCCATAAATTGCATTCTTCAGACAATAAACATAACTAGTGTGCACAATTTTATTGGAATTATGCATATAAATAATAAAAGACTCTACTTCTACTTAAGTAAAGTCTTTTATGCTGTCAATTGTCAAACGTTGAATTATTTTACTTCTACTGTTGCGCCTTCAGCTTCTAAAGCAGCTTTCATCTTGTCAGCTTCTTCTTTAGAAACAGCAGACTTCAATGTAGTAGGTGCTCCGTCAACTGCATCTTTAGCTTCTTTCAAGCCAAGTCCTGTTAACTCTCTTACTACTTTGATAACTTTGATTTTGCCTGCACCTGCATTTGTAAGAACTACATCAAATTCAGTTTTTTCTTCTTCAACAGGAGCTGCTGCGCCTGCTGCTGCACCTGCAACTGCTACAGGAGCTGCTGCTGATACACCGAACTCTTCTTCGATTGCTTTTACTAATTCATTTAATTCTAATACGGATAACTTCTTTATTTCTTCAACAAAGTTTGTGATTTTTTCACTTGCCATTTTAAAATACCTCCTGGTTTATAATTAATTTTTCGATTTGATTTTTTATGCTACTACTTCTTCATTTTTCTTGCTGATCTGATCAAGCATATAAGCAAGATTTCTGATATTTCCTTGTAATACTCCAGCCAATTGTCCAAGAAGAACTTCCCTTGTAGGAACATTTGCCAAAGCTTTTACTTCATCGGCGTTCAATACTTTGCCTTCAGCTATACCGGCCTTAAGCACTACTGTATCGTTGCTTGTCTTTGCAAAATCATTTGTAACCTTTGCAGCACTCACTTCGTCATCGAAAGACATTGCTATTGCATTTGGTCCTTCCAGGTTCGGAGTAATATCCTTGTATCCTAATTCCTCAAACGCGAAACGCATTAAAGTATTCTTGTACACTTTGTACTCAACACCTGCTGCTCTGCACTTATTTCTCAGCTCAGTAGCTTTCTCAACCGACAATCCTTTATATTCAACCAATACAACTGATTTAGCACTTCTTAGCTTCTCTGTTATATCGCTGACTACCTGTTTTTTCTGTTCTAAAACTGATTGATTCATTTATATACACCTCCTTGTAAGGTTATCCTGAAAAATAGAAAATCTCTCCGCAGACGAAGAGAAATTAATTTATATTATCTCACCTCGGCTGGATATTTAAACTCTGAGAGTACCAACTGTCTGCGGTTTATTTAATTTTCGTTTTTATTATAATTCGGTCCTAACTGTCTAACCGTTCCAACTAATACTTGAACTATTCAGATAATTTTGATGTGTTCAGCTTTAGTCCAGGGCCCATTGTGCTGGCTACCACGCAGCTCTTCAGATATTTTCCTTTTGCTGCAGCAGGTTTAGCTTTTACTATAGCCTGTATTATTGTTTTAATATTGTCAACTAATTTTTCAGTACCGAAAGATTTCTTTCCTACAGGAACGTGAATAATGTTTGTTTTATCAAGTCTGTATTCAACCTTACCTGCTTTAATTTCTTCAATAGCCTTAGCTACATCGAATGTAACTGTACCTGATTTCGGGTTCGGCATCAATCCCTTAGGACCTAACACTCTACCGAGTCTACCAACAACACCCATCATATCCGGAGTTGCAATTACAACGTCGAAATCAAACCAGTTTTCTTTTTGGATTTTATCAGCTAATTCAGCTTCTCCTACGTAATCTGCTCCTGCTTCTTCAGCTTCCTTAGCCTTGTCGCCTTTTGCAAATACGAGTACACGAACAACCTTACCTGTTCCGTGCGGAAGAACTACAGCTCCTCTTACCTGTTGGTCTGCATGTCTTGAATCTACGCCTAACTTAACGTGCAATTCGATTGTTTCGTCAAATTTAGCTTTTGCTGTTCCGAGCATTGCTTCAACAGCTTCTTCTAAGTCGTATAATTTCAATTTTTCAATTGATTTCATACTTTCTTGATATTTCTTTCCTCTTTTTGGCATGTTATTAACCTCCTTAGTGGTCTGACAGCCTTTGTGATTTCAGGCCTCCCACTGTGCCATTCCTATTTTTCTACTGTAACGCCCATGCTTCTAGCAGTACCTGCAACCAAATTCATAGCTGCTTCAACTGTATTGGCATTTAAATCAGGCATTTTCAGTTTTGCGATTTCTTCGCATTTTGCCTTAGAAAGTGTTGCAACTTTCTTTTTGTTTGGTTCTCCTGAACCGCTTTCAATTCCCACTGCTTTTTTAATCAGAACTGCTACAGGCGGAGTTTTTGTGATAAATGTAAATGATCTATCCTGATAAACAGTCAACACAACCGGTATATTATTGCACCTCCTTCATACGTAAACGCATGTATCTATTGAAAAGCATTACACTTTTTCAATCTGTTCATAATCAAGTTCAATAAGAGTTTCTCTTCCGAACATTGACACAAAAGCTTTAATCTTTCTTTTTTCCTGACTTATGCTTTCTACAGCACCGATAAAGTCTTCAAAAGGTCCTTCTTTTACTTTGATGGTATCTCCCGGCACAAGTTCAATTGAAGGAAGTCTTTCCACAACACCAAGTGCTTTCACTTCTTCATCTGTCAGCGGAACGGGTTTCGATCCGGGACCTACAAAACCTGTCACACCTCTGGTGTTTCGTACAAGATACCAAGACTCATCAGTCATTATCATTTTAATAATAACATAACTCGGGAACATTTTTCTTTCTTTTATTTTCTTCTTGCCGTTCTTAACTTCCTGAACTTCTTCGACCGGCACTCTGACCTCGAAAATAGTATCCTGCATTTCTCTGTTTTCAACTAATTTTTCGATATTGGCTTTTACTTTGTTCTCATGTCCCGAATATGTATGAACAACATACCATCTTGGCCCCTGTGATTCTTGCTTCATACCTGCATTACTCCTTCTTATACAATCAACGAAACCACATTCTGGAATATGAGATCTAAGCCCCAAATTACAAGTGTCATAGCAAAAGTAGTAACAAGCACTACAACAGTATAGTTAGTTAACTCTTTTTTAGTAGGCCAGTTAACCTTCTTCATTTCTGCTTTTACACCTTTGAAATAATTGCTTACACGAGCTGTAAATTTTGGTTTTTCATTTTCTCTATTTGACATTTACACACCTCAATACGGTTATTTTGTTTCCTTGTGAAGAGTATGTTTTTTACAGAATTTGCAATACTTGTTCAACTCAATTCTTTCAGGGTTTTCTCTTTTGTTCTTTTCTGTATCATAATTTCTTTGCTTGCACTCTGTGCACGCCATCTTAACTGCTACTCTCATTTCAACACCTCCAGACCCTTATTCGCCCAATAAGACTCATTATCCAATTTAAGATAACATAAAACAATTTCGCTGTCAATAATTTATTTTATGATTACCTTTTTCTTACAATAAATACATGTATTTTTTATTCATTAAAAAAAGCCTCCGAAGGCTTCCTAAGAAATACTCTTAATTTTACACCATACAATATAGTATGTCAATATTTTTTTGAAAAAATTTTCTAAATAAGAGGACGCCAAGGCGTCCTCAATAGGGCTTCTTATTTTACTATGCTTGTAACAACGCCTGAACCAACTGTTCTTCCGCCTTCTCTT
>DAMAEI010000128.1:0-3393 GCA_031997345.1 Sedimentibacter sp.
CGGGCGCTATCTGGCAATCATTATACAATTGGCAGTTGCAGGATCCTTAATGATGAAACAGCCGATAAATGAATCAGTCGGAACACTTAAAACAGATACCGGGACTTTCACCATTTCATTGCTTATGGTGGTTCTGATTATTGCCGCACTTACCTTTTTCCCGGTTATGGTACTTGGCCCGATTGCAGAACATCTGACACTTTGGAATTAAGGAGGTTATATTTATGAGCAAAGAAATTAAGAAAAAATTTATTACCGGAGATATATTGAAAGATTCCGTCAGAGGAGCTTTCATAAAACTGAATCCAGGATATATGATAAAAAATCCTGTAATGTTTGTTGTGGAAACCGGTTTTTTCATAACGCTGCTCCTCAGCTTTTCGCCCGGATTGTTTGGCGATGAAGGAACAAATCTTCGAATTTACAACGTAATGGTAGCCGCTATTCTCTTTATAACACTTTTGTTCGCAAATTTTGCGGAAGCAGTGGCCGAAGGACGTGGCAAAGCACAGGCCGAGAGTCTCAAAAAAACTCAGACTGACATGAAGGCCCGCATAATAACTGAAGGAGGGACAGAAACCATCATAAGTGCAAGTGCTCTGAAAAAGGGGGATGTTGTCCTCGTCAGGTCCGGAGAAATCATCCCCAACGACGGCGAAGTAATTGAAGGAATCGCCTCTGTGGATGAGTCTGCAATCACCGGAGAATCTGCACCTGTAGTGAAAGAGAGCGGCGGTGACTTCGCATCCGTTACAGGAGGAACAACAGTAGTGAGCGACTGGCTTAAAATCAGTATTACATCAAATCCAGGTGAATCTTTCCTCGATAAAATGATTTCACTTGTGGAAGGAGCTTCACGCAAAAAGACACCGAATGAAATTGCTCTGAATACATTGCTTGTCAGCTTGACAATTATATTTTTAATTGTAATCGTGACTCTTTATCCGATTGCTGTTTACAGTGGTGTGCGCCTTCAGATTTCCACCCTGATTGCTCTGACAGTATGTCTGATTCCAACAACCATCGGCGGTCTTCTTTCAGCAATTGGTATTGCCGGTATGGACCGTGTTACACGCTTTAATGTCATTGCAATGTCCGGTAAGGCGGTTGAGGCTTGCGGCGACGTAGATTCTATGATCTTGGACAAAACAGGAACAATTACTTACGGAAACAGGATGGCTTCACAGTTCATTGCGACAGAAAATACAAGTGAGCAGGAACTTATCCGCAATGCCGTTATCAGCTCTTTGCAAGATGATACTCCGGAAGGCAGGTCAATTGTAGAATTGGGATACAGCCTAAGCGGAAACCGTCAGGAAACTATGCCGGGCACAGAATTTATCAAATTTACCGCACAGGAAAGAATCAGCGGTGTGAATTTGCCGGACGGCACCAAGATTCGCAAGGGTGCGTATGATGCCATCTGCAGCTATGTTCAAGAGCTTGGAGGCAAGATACCGAAGGATCTGGATGAAAAGGTAAAGGATGTTTCAAGGCTTGGCGGAACTCCGCTTGTAGTCTGCTCCGGAAGCAGGATTTATGGTGTGATATATCTTAAGGATACAGTCAAGCCCGGGCTTACAGAGCGTTTTGAAAGGCTCAGGTCCATCGGCATCAAGACTGTCATGTGTACAGGAGACAATCCGCTGACTGCGGCCACTATTGCCCATGAAGCGGGAGTAGACAGCTTTATTGCCGAATGCAAACCGGAAGATAAGATCAAAGTCATCAAGGCTGAGCAGAGTGAAGGAAAAGTCGTAGCCATGACCGGAGACGGAACAAATGATGCTCCTGCACTGGCTCAGGCTGATGTCGGAATTGCCATGAACAGCGGTACCTCTGCGGCTAAGGAAGCCGCAAATATGGTGGATTTGGACTCTGATCCCACCAAGATACTGGATGTTGTGGAAATCGGAAAGCAGCTTTTAATCACACGAGGTTCGCTGACTACCTTCAGCATTGCCAATGATGTGGCGAAGTACTTTGCAATTATACCGGCCATGTTTATGGCGGTAATACCGCAGATGAAAATGTTGAACATTATGGCGTTATCTACACCATACAGTGCAATACTTTCTGCCCTGATTTTTAATGCGGTTATTATTCCGTGCCTGATACCGTTGGCCATGAAAGGAGTTAAATACAAACCGCAGCGATCCGAAAGGATGCTCTCGAACAACATGCTGATTTACGGATTGGGCGGAATTGCCGCTCCATTCATCGGTATAAAAGCAATTGATTTAATAATCACCCCGTTATTAGTGGTGATTGGACTATAAACAGTAACTTCCGGGAGGTAATATGAAAATTTTTTTTGAATATATTAAAAAACCATTTTTAGTGACGCTGCTCCTTACATTAATGTGTGGGCTGGCTTATCCTTTACTGCTGACGGGAATAAGTCAAATTGTTTTTCCGATTCAGTCCAATGGGAGTTTAATAAAGATAGATGGTAAGGCAGTAGGTTCAGAGCTTGTAGGCCAGAATTTTACGGATGCGCGTTTCATGAAATGCCGTCCGTCTGCGGTAAACTATAACACATATACACAGAAGGAAAAAGAAAACGGAAGCTATTCGGGAATTGGTTCAGGTTCGGATAACTATGCTGCAACAAATCCTGATTTGCTGAAACGTGTGGAAAAAGATATTGAAAGTTTTTTGGATGCAAATCCTTCCGTTAAAAAAGAGGATATTCCGACCGACTTATTGACTGCTTCAGGTTCGGGTCTTGATCCTCATATAAGCCCTAAGTCCGCTGAGATACAAGTTCCGGCGCTGGCGGAAGCAACAGGGTTATCAGAAGATACCATTAATGAAATTATAAAAGACAATACACAAGGCAAATTTCTGGGTATCTTTGGAGAAGAAACAGTCAATGTATTAAAAGTCAACCTGCAGATAGCGAAGAAAATCGGGATTATTTCCGCCGAAGATTAAAGCTGAGAGCTACGCTCCCAGCTTCCAGCCTATTGACTTTTCACGCATGCTTACAAAATCTGCATAAAGACCTCCGGCTGTCATCAGTTCCTGATGTGTGCCACGCTGTATTATTCTCCCCTGCTCCAGCACCAGTATCTGGTCGGCGCTCTGCACCGTCTTGAGTCTGTGGGCAATCATAATGATGGTCTTGCCCCGGGTGAGCTGGGCGATGGCATCCTGCAGCAGAGATTCATTTTCAGGGTCCACGTTGGCAGTGGCTTCATCCAGAATAATTACCGGAGCATCCTTGAGCAAAGCACGGGCAATTGAAATACGCTGCTTTTCTCCTCCCGAAATGGTTGCGCCTCCTTCACCTATTACAGTGTTGTATCCATTCGGCAGAGCGCTGATAAATTCATGGCAGCAAGCCTTTTTAGCCGCTTCCTCCACCTCTTCCATGGCAGCGCACGGCTT
>DAMAEI010000129.1:0-3261 GCA_031997345.1 Sedimentibacter sp.
AATATGACCATTGAAAATAAGATTTTTTCCTGTTCCATTGCCTTTTAAAGTACATATTACATTTCTTCTTTTGCCCTCAACCTGCTGATATTCCGCATCTAGACCATTTTGCCTGCAATAATTATAGATGAATTCAGCCACATCGGATTCTCTGTCTTCCACAAATTTATGACTTGGAATCCTAATAAGCTGCTGTGTTAATCTTACAACCTCATTTGAATATTGTCCGGTATTTTCCACCTTCATTTCTGCCTCCTGCGTAATTAGCCTCTGTAAATTAATAAATATCATCAGAAATTTTTAAAAAAGTTCCTTCGTTATTTACATCAGCCTTATTGATATGTATAATAGAGTTATTACGTTATTAAGCAATTATCATGCCAACAAAGCGTAGCAGCAATCAAGCGGTTTTACATCTTTAAAAAATACCTGCGTTTACTTACTGAACATTTTAAGTCCATTTTCTGAACATACATAAATAAATTAAACATTGCCGAGGAGATATTGGATGATGATACCAAAATATATTATAACTTCACCGAACGAGAATTTTACAAATATGGTTTTGAGCACTACGGAAGAAGTATCATTTAATGACTTCATGCTAATTGAAAGTGCATTTGATGAAGCAGTAGAGCAGGTGCTAAAAGTTACAAAAATGCATAATATATCGGTTATTGTGAGCCGCGGAGTGACGGCAAAGATGATAAAAAATGCCACTGATATACCTGTTATAGAGGCTGAAGCCACATTGTTCGACCTGTTGTCAGCCATAATACAGGCTATGAAAATTTCCAAGGATATTGCACTTATAAATCATGAAAAAATTTTGAACGAAGAATTTTTCAACATAACCAGCTTATTCAACATTAATTTAAAAGAATACTGCTACCGTAATTTCCGTGAAATAGAGAAATGTGTCAGCGATGCCTACGACGATAAAAAAGAAGTGATAGTTAGTGGATTCGGATATACAAAAAAATTATGCAAAAAATTCGGACTCGAGGCTGTGATGTACAGCACAAGCGAATACACCATGAAAGAAATACTGTCACGAGCTTCACTCATACGCTATGCAGAGGAAAGGCAGCAGAGGCATGAGAATCAGCTCAGAACATTCATAAACGAAATGCCAGATGGTGTCATATATCTCAATGAAAATAATGTAATTACACTTATCAACAGCACGGCAAAAAAGCTTCTGGACATAAACTACGAGCAGGACATAATCGGAAAGCCAGTAAGCAATTTTATAAATAACCGTGATTTCATAAAAATAATCCGGAGCAAAAATCAGGAAACAGGCAAGGAAATCGAATTTTTCGGAAACAAAATTTTAGTGAGATCCACTCCTATTTTTTTCAAAGAATCATATATAGGAACAGTTGTTATATTTCAAAAAAGCTCATATATTTCATACCTTGACCACAATGTGCGAAGACAGAACCTTAAGAAAGGCATGCTTGCAAATACTACGTTTGAAGATTTAAGAAACACCACCGTTTCTTTGAGGATGAATGAATGCATAGACAAAGCAATACAATATGCCGATACTGAGAGTACCATACTTATAACAGGCGAAAGCGGAACCGGCAAGGAAATGTTTGCTCAAAGCATACACAATGCTTCCGGGCGCAGAAACCATCCGTTCGTGGCTATAAACTGCGCTGCCCTCTCCCAGAATTTAATTGAAAGTGAGCTTTTCGGATATGAAGACGGGGCATTTACAGGCGCAAAAGCGGGAGGTAAGCCCGGATATTTTGAATTGGCACACAATGGCACATTGTTTCTCGATGAGCTTGGGCTATTACCTCTTAATGTGCAAGTCCAGCTTCTCAGAGTCCTTCAGGAAAGACAAGTCCTTAGGATAGGCGGAATAAAAATGATTCCTATAAATATAAGGGTTATTGCGGCAACAAATTCTGATTTACTTTCAGCAGTTGAAAGCGGCACATTCAGGCATGACCTATACTACAGAATCAACGTATTGAACATTTCAATTCCTCCACTGCGTGAGCGCAAAGATGATATACCTTTGCTAGTGCGGCATTACATATCACTTTACAATGCCCAGTTCAACAAGAGCATCAGCTCATGCAGCAAGGATTTCATAAGTGCCTTTCAGAATCACGACTGGAAGGGAAATGTAAGGGAGCTCATGAATTATATCATGCGTATTGTAATCTTATGCGACAGCAATATTTTGACTGCCGAAGATATTGTCAAAAGTGAAATTCACTTGCCTTATAGACCTAAAAATGACGATTTAGATATAGATACGACAAATGCACCCGATAAAAACAGACTGGATTTAGAGCCCAGAACTCTGCAGGAAATGGAAAGGGACATTATAGAATGGTACATGAAAAAATATGACGGCAACAGGGTCAAGGTATGCAAGGCTCTAAACATAAGCCGGACAACCCTGTGGAATAAGTTAAAAGAGATGTAGCCAAAAATTTGAACCGCCCCCCAAAAGTTAGACCAAAAATCTAACATTTTGGGGTCACATCACAATTTACACTGAGTCTGGAGGTGTTTTATATTAATTTAAAATTTTCGAGTATTAATAAGTTATTACAGCATCTCTCGTGCTGTTGATCCAATCCACCTTTGCGTTGAGATTTTCAGCGGAGAAGCGTACCGGCACGTATGTGCGTCCGTTTTGAATAAGCGGTGCCACGTCAATTTCACGCTTCACTCCGTTCACGGTTATTTCCTTTTTTCCAACCCACATATTAACGGTGCTTCCGTTTGCAGTCAATGTAATCTGCTGAGTATCGTTATCCCAGCTCACCGTACCGCCCATTGCTTCCACAATTGCACGGATGGGAACCATTGAACGAGACGAAACAACGATAGGGGTAGTTCCGCGGCCCGGGTCGATCTCCTGAAGCTTGCCGTTAACGCTCATGTTCGGGTTATCGATTTGAAGCACGATGAAATTCTTCTTATTTTCTGACTTTGTAACTTCATTTCCTGTTTTCAATGTATATCTTGCTATTATATCGCCCAACACTTCCTGCTTTCCGTTTGCCGGCTCAGCCTCCGCAAGCACGGTCTTAACTGTATAGTAATAGGTGGTGTTCGGCTCTACATTCACATCGGCGTAGGAAGTACCTGTAATATAAAAATCCGTAACCGAAATGCCTAATTTATTTTCCGAGGTTGATCTGAATATGCGATAGCCAAGCACTTCATTAGCCTTCCATGACATAATTACGCCTTCTTTAAATGTCTCAGAGCCGCTGCCTTCAGTAT
>DAMAEI010000130.1:0-981 GCA_031997345.1 Sedimentibacter sp.
AACGCCGGACACCTTGATTAAAAGTCAAGTGCTCTGCCTGCTGAGCTAATGGATCATAAATTTGAACTTTTATATAATACAATGTATGTCTGAATTTGTCAATAATAATTTTTTTGTCGTTATTTTACATACATTTAGCTTAAAGATCCACAAAGTAATAAATATATAGTTATATCATGTCATTTATCAAATTTTATATACATTTAATAATATTGACTTATATTTTTTATAATGTTAAAATTAGAGAAAAAAAACGAGGTGAAATTATGTCTATTAACATGGTTGCGGCTCATGCAAAATGGCCTGAAGAAAACGATGCTATATTTGGTCTCGCTGCTAAAGCAAAAGAAGCCATAGATAAATATGGAAAAGAAAATGTTATTGATTCTACTTTGGGTGCGTTAGTTGATGATGACGGAAATCTTATTTGCTTAGATACAGTATACAACGAATTAAAATCTCTTCCTAATGCGGCTATCGCAGCATATGCTCAGGTTGCAGGACAAGCTGATTTTCTCGAAGCTGTTCAGGATGCATGCTTCAAGGAATACAAACCAAATGCTTACATAAAGGCTGTTGCAACTCCGGGCGGAACAGGAGCTGTAAGACATGCCATTTGGAACTACACAAATCCAGGAGACTCGATACTGGTATGTGATTGGTTTTGGGCACCATATGTAACAATTTCCGAGGAGTTCGGAAGAAAAGTTACAAATTACGAATTTTTCGATGATAAAGGTGAATTTAACATTGATTCATACAAAGAAAAATTTGAAGACCTTGTTAGAAAACAAAAAAGAATAGTTTCCATACTTAACACTCCCGCAAATAATCCTACGGGATACAGCCTGTCGGATGAGGAGTGGGATAAGGTTCTTGACATTGCAAAGGAAAGCGCAAAGGATCCTGAAAACAGAATAATACTCATGGTAGACGTGGCATACATAGACTATGCCGGAGTAGGATCCGAAAGACGAAAAT
>DAMAEI010000130.1:991-2206 GCA_031997345.1 Sedimentibacter sp.
ATTCTTTGCGAAATTCTCGAATCTCCCTGAAAATATATTTGTTCTCATAGGTTACAGCATGTCAAAGGGTTACACAATGTACGGAATGAGATCTGGTGCTGCCATCGGTATTTCATCCAAAGAAGAAATAACCAACGAATTTTACTATACCTGCATGCATGCAAATAGGGCAAACTGGTCTAATGGAACAAGAGGCGCAATGTCAGTTATGACTAATATATCTAAAGATCCCGCAAAGAAACAGGCATACGAGGATGAAGTCAACAAATACAAGGTGATGCTGAGAAATCGTGCAAATGCTTTTGTTGAGGGGGCAAAAGAATGCGGGCTTGAAATACTTCCTTACAGGGATGGTTTCTTCGTAAGCATTCCTTGCGAAAATTCAAAGAAGGCGTCAGATGAATTAATCAAAGAAAATCTATTTGTAGTTTCATTGAAAAAAGGCTTGAGATTTGCAGTCTGCGCTGTATCAGAAGATAAATGCAGAATGGCTCCGGCTAAAATAAAGGCTGTGCTGGACAGCTTAAAATAATCCTGACATTAAAAAACACCGGCTTTCCGGTGTTTTTTTACTCCAGTATTATGTTGTTAAGAAGCTTTTCAGATTTTGTCTTCCACTTTCCGGACAGATAATACGGACCCGTAATTAGCAGCCAGAATAACCATCCTATTGCATAGCTTAAGAATATATATTCCTTACCGAAGTTAGCCGCTATGTAATAAGCAGCCGGAACCCTTCCAAGCCACAATGAGACTATGGCTCCTATCATTGGCACCACCGACTCACCCGCACCGCGTATAACTGAGTTCAACGTAAATACAATAGCTAAAAGAGCAATAGTAGGCATTACACTATTTAAATATATCATCCCCGCTTCAATTACGGCAGGATCTGAGTTAAACATACCGAGGAGAAAAGGGCCGAAGGGAATAATCACAAGACATGCTATGCATACCGCAACAGATAAGCCTATGGCTGTAACAGCACCCTTATGAACTCTGTCCATGCGCTTAGCTCCTATATTCTGACCGGTAAACGTGGTGACCGCATTGCTGAAGCTCTGTATTGGCATAAAAGCAAATGTATCAATTTTATTGGCTGCATTATAGCCTGCAATAAAATCAGATCCGTAGCTGTTAACAAGCGATTGAAGACTCATGATACCTACTGCAAACAATGTTTGCTGCACGCCTGTTGGCAGTCCTAGCTTAATT
>DAMAEI010000130.1:2250-3067 GCA_031997345.1 Sedimentibacter sp.
GAGAAATTTAATACTTCATATTTTTTTCGCATATATGCGATTCCGAACAGCCATGAAGCTGATTGTGCTATTATAGTTGCAATGGCAACCCCTGCTACATCCCAACGAAAAACTATTACAAATAATAAATCAAGAATAATATTTATTACTGTAGCAATAGCCAAAAATAAAAGCGAGGACTTGCTATCGCCAAACCCCTGCAATATTCCCGCATTTACGTTATATCCGATTGATCCTATCATTCCACCGAATATGATAATCATATATATTTTTGCCATTGATAAAGCCTCTGCAGGCGTATTAATTAATATTAATATTGGTTCCGACAGAAATATCCCTATTATAGAAATAGGTATAGAACCTAAAATCATTGCGGTATAAATTGTCTGCGCGGTTTTTTGAACACTGTCCATATCGCCTGCACCTATATACTGAGAAATAAGAATGGTTGCACCTATTCCAAGTCCTATAAACATAGCAGCCATCATAAAAATAATCGGAAATCCTGTTCCGACTGCCGCCAAAGCTAATTTCCCAACATAATTACCCACAACAATACTGTCAACCATATTGTAAAATTGCTGAAGAACATTTCCTATAAGCATTGGAAATGCAAAAGTAAGTATAATCTTAAGAGGACTTCCCTCTGTCATGGTTGTTATAGCAACGCTATTTTTTTTATCCTTTAATTCCAACAAATCGCCTCCTTGTTAACTAATATAGTATATCACCAATTATTAAAAAACAATAAAAAACAGAATGCCGCAACATCCTGTTTAAATGGAAACTATAGGGCTCGAACCTATGACCCTCTGCT
>DAMAEI010000131.1:0-3026 GCA_031997345.1 Sedimentibacter sp.
TTATTTTACTATGCTTGTAACAACGCCTGAACCAACTGTTCTTCCGCCTTCTCTTATAGCGAATCTCAGTCCTTCTTCTATTGCTATCGGATGGATTAATTCTACTATAAATCTTGCGTTATCTCCAGGCATACACATTTCTGTTCCATCTTCCAAGTCGATTTGACCTGTGATGTCTGTTGTTCTGAAATAGAACTGTGGTCTGTATCCGTTAAAGAATGGTGTATGTCTTCCACCTTCTTCTTTTGTCAATACGTACACTTCTGCGTTGAATTTTGTGTGTGGTGTTATTGAACCAGGTTTTGCCAATACTTGACCTCTCTGGATATCAGTTCTCTGAACTCCTCTTAAGAGCGCTCCTATATTGTCTCCTGCCTGAGCCTGATCAAGTAATTTCTTGAACATCTCTACTCCTGTACACACTGTTTCTTTTGGCTCTTCTGACAAGCCTACTATCTGAATTTTATCCTGTACTTTCAGGATTCCTCTTTCTACTCTTCCTGTTGCAACTGTTCCTCTTCCTGTGATTGAGAACACGTCTTCTACTGGCATTAAGAACGGTTTGTCGATATCTCTTTCCGGTGTTGGTATCCATTCGTCTACCGCTGCCATAAGTTCAAGTATTTTATCTCCCCATTCTCCGCTTCCGTCTTCCAGAGCTTTCAATGCTGAGCCTTTTACTATCGGTGTGTTGTCTCCGTCGAATTCATATTCTGATAAAAGTTCTCTTACTTCCATCTCTACCAATTCGATTAACTCTGGGTCATCTACCATGTCTTCCTTGTTAAGGAATACTACTAACTTAGGAACTCCAACCTGTCTTGAAAGAAGGATGTGCTCTCTTGTCTGTGGCATAGGACCGTCTGCTGCTGATACAACAAGGATTCCTCCGTCCATCTGCGCTGCTCCTGTAATCATGTTCTTTACATAGTCAGCATGGCCCGGGCAGTCTACGTGTGCGTAGTGTCTGTTGTTAGTTTCGTACTCTACGTGAGAAGTTGAAATTGTTATTCCTCTTTCTCTTTCTTCAGGAGCCTTGTCTATGTTGTCATAGCTTATTGACTCTCCTGTTCCGTATCTGTCGTGTAATGTCTTTGTAATAGCTGCTGTTAAAGTTGTCTTACCATGGTCAACGTGGCCAATTGTTCCTATATTAACATGCGGCTTGTTTCTTTCAAATTTTGCTTTTGCCATTATTCCTTCCTCCTGGAATTATTATTATACTTTTTATCGTTCTTGGAGCTTACGAGCAGACTCGAACTGCCGACCTCTTCATTACCAATGAAGTGCTCTACCGCCTGAGCTACGCAAGCATTATGTCTCCGTTGAATTGGTCAATGACAATTATACCAACAAAAATCTAATAAATCAATAGAAAAATTATTTAAAATTAAAAATGGTTAAACGCCGATGTTTAACCATTTTTAATTTATTTCTATTTCATAATTTTTTCTTTGTTGCGGTATATTTTCTTTCTCGCCCTATGTAGGGCATTGTCAATGGATTTTATGCTCTTGTTGAGAGCACGTGATATTTCCTCATAGGATTTTCCCTTTTCATATTCGCTTAGGACAGTATTTTCAAAATCGCTCAAAAACTCCGCTGCTCTTAAATAATACTGATTTTCTTCCTCACGGCATATAAGCACACTTTCAGGATTCATTCTGTTAAGGTCCGAGTCCTCACAGTAAATAGATTCCTCATCTTCGCTGAAACAATCGTAGAAAGAGGTAAGTTTGCTAATCCTTTCATAGGCCTTTGTTTTTCGTATGGCAGTAATTATCTGGTGCCGTATGCATGTTATGGCATAGCCTCTGAAGCTTCTTCCGTTTTCAGCATCAAAGCTTTTCACCGCCTTGATGAGGCCGATCATAGCCTCCTGCATCAAATCGTCGGAGCTGCCGCCTATTATAAAAAACGAGCTTGTTATTTTTCCTATTATAAATGTATATCTTTTATATAAACACCTTTCAGCATGGTAGTCACCTTGTTTTATCTTGCTTATGAGCTCTTCATCGGAAAACAGGTTGTACTCTTGCTTAAAATAATTAAGATTGCTGTACATGCTAATCGAGCCTATCATAGTAATCCCCACAATATTGATATAATTATGTAAATTATATTAATATTTACATTTTGTGTCAATATACTTAAAAGCTTCTTCGTAATTTTTCAAGTCGCTCCAAAGTTTCATTTTGTCGAGGTTTGTCAGTCCTCATCCGTATATCCTTCTTTGTATTTTCCAGCTCAAGTATCATCTCATGAGCAGATATGCGCGTGCCTCCCCTTGCCAATACAATCTGCTGTATTGAGTTGTCAGATGTAGCAACCTGCACTCTTTCATACCTTCCTATTTTGTCCAGCTGCTTTTCAATAAAGCTGTCTGCCGTTTCATGCTCCTTGGTATAGATGACTTCAACTCCCGAAACAATCTCTCTTTTTTCCACGCTTCCCTTCACAAGATGGGCATCAAACACAACAATTACCTTAATCCCCCTGTAGGCCTGGTATTCCACCAGGAGCTCTATAAGCTTGTTCCTGCTGTTTTCTATATTTCTGGCTACATCTTTGTAATAGCTCCATTGGTTAATCAGATTATAACCGTCTATAAACAGATATTCTTTCTTGGTTCTTGGCATTTCAGAAGCCTCTCTGCTTCATTATTTCATATATTATGACAGATGCTGCACATGATGCATTCAATGAATTAATAGAGCCCTTCATAGGAATTTTCACAAGGCAGTCGCATTTTTCCTTAATGAGTTTTCCAATGCCGGAGCCTTCACTTCCTATAACCAGACCCACGGGAGTATCAAACTTTTCATCAGAGACATTTTTCCCTTCCATGTCGGCACCGTATATCCACAGCCCTTTTTCCTTAAGCTCTTCTAATGTACGGCTTATATTTGTAACCCTTGCAACAGGCAGATATTCAATTGCACCAGCAGATGATTTTGCCACAACACCGTTTACCTGAGCAGCTCTTCTCTTGGGGATTATCACACCGTGAGCACCCATACATTCCG
>DAMAEI010000132.1:0-3004 GCA_031997345.1 Sedimentibacter sp.
AAGTATAAATTCTTCATAATATGTCTTAAATTCTAATATTAATTTCCTTATGCTATTGTGGCGACTATGACAGCCTTTATCGTATGAAGCCTGTTTTCAGCTTCATCAAAAACCACGGAATGTCTGCTTCTGAAAACATCATCTGTCACTTCTCGTATGTCATAACCTAATTCCAATTGCTCTCTTGCCATCTTTGTTTCAAAGTCGTGGAACGATGGGAGGCAGTGCATGAATATAACATCTTCGTTTCCTGTAGCTTTAAGCAAATCAATAGTTACCTTGTACGGTGTAAGCATCTTTACTCTTTCCGGTATTTGTTCTTCCTCTCCCATGGAGGCCCATATATCTGTATAAATCACATCGGCTCCTTTAAGGCACTCTGTATTATCTGATATTTCTATTTTAGCACCTGTATATTTTGCAGCCTCATATACATCCTTAAGAGCTTCGTGGTCTATCTGATCGCTCAGCTCCTTAGGTCCATATGCCACATAGTGTATGCCCATTTTGGCACACCCGTACATCCATGCATATGACATATTATTCCTGATATCTCCGGCAAAAACAAGCTTTACCTTATTGAGAGGCTTTGATAAGTGCTCTTCGATTGTAAGTAAGTCCGCTAATATCTGAGTGGGATGATCAACGTCGGTCAAACCATTCCACACAGGAACTCCGGCATATTTAGCAAGTGCCTCAACAGCTTCCTGCTTATATCCTCTGTACTCAATGCCATCATAGTATCCCCATCTGCGAGCTCCCTGAATCTAAAAATGTTACATGTGCACCTTCATCCAGCGCCGCAACCTCAAAAGCGCATCTTGTTCTCGTAGAAGTCTTTTCAAATAGAAGAACAATGTTTTTTCCGGTTAATAAATAGTTTGAGATGCCCTGACGTTTCTTTGCCTTTAGGTCATGCGCCAAATCCAATAAATATCTTATTTCTTCAGGTGTGAAATCCATTAACGTTAATAAGCTTCTTCCTTTTAAATTTACTGCCATAATTACCTCCATGTTTGATTATTAATATTTATGTATAATTAAATATATTAGCATAATCTTGTCAGGTCTGTAATAATTTTTATTAACATTTTGTTATAATTATAAATTGTCTCTTATTAGAGGCATGCTCATGCATCTTGGTCCTCCTCTTCCTCGCGAAAGTTCGGAACTTGGCATTACGTGAGTTTTTATGCCTGACTGCTGCAGGATTTCATTTGTAACATAGTTCCTTGAATACACTATAACTTCTCCCGGGGCAATACATAATGTATTTGAACCGTCGTTCCACTGTTCTCTTGATGCATCTATAACACTATTTCCGCCACATTTTATAAGCATTATTTTGTCCATGTTCAGTTCATTCTTCAATATATCTTCTAAATATCCATGCTCTTCGTTGATTATTATTTTATTATACTCATCCTTTTCAAGGACATATACTGACATGTCTGATTTTATATTTGGATGAATAGTGAATTTATCATAGTCAATCATGGTAAACACTGTATCAAGATGCATGAAAGCACGTGACTTTGGAATGTCTATAGCCAATATTTTCTTAAAGGTACTGTCCTTATTTAGAACAAGCCCGGCAAATTTTTCAATTGCATTGGGATTTGTTCTTTGAGATATTCCCACAGCAATTATTTCTTCATTTAGTATAAGTATGTCCCCACCTTCAAGAGGATATCTTTCAGTCCTGTCATAATACAGTTTTGTACCCTTATATAAAGGGTTGCAGTTAAAAATATATTTTGCAAACAATGTTTCTCTGTTTCTTGTCACAGTCGACATTTTATGAATGGAGACTCCTTCACCTATAGCAGCAAAGGGATCCCTGGTAAAGTACAGATTGGGCATGGGATCAATTATAAATGGGTACTGGTTGCTTAAAAAGTCAATTAACCTCGGCCCCCTGTAATCATGAATTTCTGTTTTTCGCACTCCTTCAATCATTTTAGATATCATTTCCTTATTACTTTCAAAAGACAGAAAATAATCCCTCAAAATCCCAGATTCTCTATCTTCTCTTATCCCAGATTCCTCAATGTATTCTTCAATAAATTGAATTTTTATCTCATTGTTACATAAAGAATCTGCAGCCAAGTCTTCCAGATATACCACTTCTATGCCATTATTCTTAAAAATATTCGCAAAGGCATCATGTTCTTCCTGTGCTATTTTCAAATATGGAATATCATCAAACAGTAATCTTTCAAGATATTCAGGCATTAAGTTCTCTAATTCCCTACCTGGCCTGTGAAGCAAGACTTTTTTTAATTTCCCTATTTCTGAAAATACTTTGATTGCTGAATTGCTCAAAAATATCACCACCATATATTTTATTTATAGATAACGCTTTCATAAAGCTTAATGATACCGTAATTCCTATTAATACCGAATAATATCGTACACAATTAAAATATATTTTCGATGGAGTGATTATTAGTTAGACTGTACATGCTAACCTTAATTAAGTATATGCTGAGGTGATTTGTTTGGTTGGTAAGTCAGCCGTAAACTCCAAGTTTGAACGACCAATATGCCAGAGCTAAATTTATGAGATATAATCATAAACTATTGATGTGATAATGATTTCCTAATAATATTTTATTCCTCTCTAAAAGTTTTGTCAAGTAATTTTAAATATTTATGAGCTGTTTTAATATTTATGCACGCCAGAGTAAAATATTAACATTATTTCAGGTATTTTTGCTATATTCTTCAACTCCCTTCCTGTTTTATTTGATATCGTTCAAAATACTATGTACCATTATTAAATAAGGAAGATATTAAATATCTCATGTGCATTTGTTTTCACATCGATTGACAAGCAACTGTACAAAAATAAACTAATTGATTGTCTAGTAAAGTAAATATATCCATTTTGCAGTTGTAAAGCTAGACATAAAAAAAACATGAGTTTTATGGCTCATGTTTTTTTATATTTGGCGACGTCCTACTTTCCCAGGCAGTCACCCACCAAGTATCATCAGCGCTG
>DAMAEI010000133.1:0-1834 GCA_031997345.1 Sedimentibacter sp.
CAGAGATGAGGTATCCGAGCTTTTTTTTGTTCCGTTGGATTATTTCATGGAAAATGAGCCGGAGAAATACTATATGAATTATTTCCCAAAGGCAGATGATGATTTTCCGTACCACATGGTCAATGACGGTGAAAATTACAGCTGGGGGCAAATCAGATATCCTGTTTATTTTTATAAATATGGGGACTATATAATCTGGGGACTGACAGCTAAAATCACCTACAGTTTTATAAATAAAATTAAAAATTGCGGTACAAAGGTACTGTAAACGTTAAAATTACTACAATCTACGAATTATGGTAATTTCAAAAATATTTTTAAAAAAACAGTTGCATTTTATAAACCAATGTAATATAATAAAGAAAAATTATACCCAACTAAATTAGTAGGAAATACAGTGAAGAAGGAAAGTAATATATATTGAATTTTCAGAGAGAGCATCCCTTAGCTGAAAAGATGCTTATTGGAAGTATATATGAAGTGCCCTTCGGAGTACAGCACCGAAATTTATCTTATTTAAAGTAGGCTGCTGCGGAGCATATCCGTTATCGTATAGTAGCATGATAGTGCTATAAAAGGTGGGCAATATGCCAAAAAGAGTGGAACCGCGGATAACTCCGTCTCATTGAGACAGGAGTTTTTTTGTGTAAGCATATGTATTAGCTATATATTTTTAGTTCAAGGGTGAAAGGATGGAAGATATGAGCAACTTCACAGCATTAAATTTAATTGGAAACACTCCCATAGTACAGCTTCCGGGAGAAAATATTTTTATTAAGATGGAGAAATTTAACCCGGGAGGAAGCATCAAGGACAGAGCTGCCCTTGGAATGATTCAGGATGCGGAGAAAAAGGGATATTTAAAGAAAAACAGTATAATAGTAGAGCCCACAAGCGGCAATACAGGTATAGGTCTGGCTCTCATAGGCAGACTGAAGGGATACAAGGTAATCATAACTATGCCTGAATCCATGAGTCAGGAAAGAAGAACAATGATTTCCTCCTACGGCGCAACGCTGATTCTTACAGAGGCACAAAAAGGAATGAAGGGCGCAATTGAAAGAGCAAATGAAATTTTAAGAGAAGACGCCAATAATTTCATGCCGGACCAATTTAATAACCCGGCAAATCCGATGATTCATTATGAAACCACGGCTGAGGAAATAATCAAACAGCTTAATGACCTTGATATATTTGCGGCAGCGGTGGGAACAGGCGGAACGCTGACAGGTGTTTCAAAAAGACTTAAGGAATATAACAAAAAAATAATTGTTGCAGGTGCAGAGCCTGAAAAATCAGCCGTTTTATCAGGAGGGAACCCGTCACCTCACAAAATACAGGGAATAGGAGCAGGCTTTGTTCCAAAAAATTACAACGGTGAAAATGTGGATGAAATATTGACCGTTACGGAAGAGGAAGCAATGGACACTGCAGTTGAAGTATCAGCAAAGACAGGTATACTCGTAGGAATTTCGACGGGAGCTAATGTGGCAGTTTCAAGAAAGCTTGCAGAAAAATACGGAAGCAATAAAAAAATACTCACCATATCACCGGATGGCGGAGAAAAGTATATGTCAATGATTAAGTATTATTAGAAGGGAATGATTGTATGATCTCATTCGTAAGATCAATAATTGAAGATATAGATTCTGTATTTGAAAGAGACCCCGCAGCAAGAAACAGAATGGAAGTATTCCTGCTGTACCCCCATATAAAAGCAATGATAGCATATAAGATATCTCACGACCTTTATTTAAAAAAGAGATATTTTCTGGCAAGATGGATTTCAAACATAGGCAGACATATGTCCGGTATAGAAATCCATCCCGGAGCC
>DAMAEI010000133.1:1915-2972 GCA_031997345.1 Sedimentibacter sp.
GACCATGTTCCACGGCGCAACATTGGGCGGTACCGGAAACGAAAAGGGTAAGAGGCACCCGACCGTCGGGGATAATGTGACAATCGGAAGCTCCGCAAAGATATTGGGCAATATTTATATAGCTTCCGGAACAAGGGTGGGCGCAAATGCCGTGGTTCTCCATGACACCAGACCCAACTCAACAGTAGTGGGAATCCCCGCAAAGGAAGTAACCAAGGTAAGCAATATAATCAGCCTAAGTGAATATGCAATATAAAAGCGAGGTATCCTCGCTTTTATTGTCTTCTATGTTATTTTGGTGCTTTTATATTGCTGTAGTCAACCTTCAGGGGTTCGTCTTCGTTAAGAAGTATGTGACCTGATTCATAAGGTCCTCCGTCAACGGTGAGGAAGATATTCTGTACACCGTAGTAGGTACCCAGGGTATTTGCGATGCTTTGCAGTACCAGACCTTCAAAGCCCGCGCCTGCATTCATTTCTGTAACAAATTCCCTGGATAAGTCTATATGCACGCTTTCTTTCTTCTCATCGAAATAAAGCTTGTTTATTTTAGTGTTTGTGCCCAGTATTTCATATACCGAAAGTTCCTTGATGGTTTCGGCTATTACATCCTTTGCCTCATCATTTGTTTTAAAATTCACCTGAACATCCACGGTGCTTAAATTGATGCCGTCAATGTCGGGATGAAACAGTGTAACGGTCTGTGTTAATGGCATATCTTTTTCAATGGATGAAAGTGTTGATGAGATTTCATAGCCGTCACCCTTTGAAACCGATTTTACAAGTCCCACATCCTTGGCGTAGTATTCCAGGGTTGTTCCTTTTGAGCCTTCAGTGGTAACCTCAATTGCTCTGTAGTTGCCTTGGGGTGTGACTACTTCCTTGTCTATGCCGGTAATTGTGGACTTTATACCTTCTCCTCCCGACCAGCTGTTGCCATCCTTCAAGGGTTCCTTCAGAAGTATTTTACCGTTGGGATATTCCCTGCCTGTAAAATTTTCCCTGAAGTATGTTTCGTTCCTGCTCATAAGCTCTGTGAGTTGTCCGTTTTTCAGTT
>DAMAEI010000134.1:0-2689 GCA_031997345.1 Sedimentibacter sp.
ATTCTCTTTCTGTATTCCTCAATCATAGGAGGCTGAATTTCATGACGATTTCTCAGTGCGTAAATTGCAGCTCTTTGTGAAATAGACGGCGCTGTGAAAACCACATTTTCATTAATCTGCTGTATGGTTTCTATTATGTAGTCAGGTGCAATTATATTTCCTATTCTCCACCCTGTCATAGTAAAGTTCTTTGAGAAAGAATTAAGGATAATTGTCCTTTCCTTCATGCCGGGAAGGCTGGCAAATGGCACAAATGGATTCTGATAACTAAAGGATGTATAAATATCATCTGAAATTACAATTAAATCATACTTTGTTGCAATTTGTGCTATTTTTTCCATAACCTCAACAGTCAGGCAGTTACCTGTGGGGTTGCTGGGAGAATTAATAATCAATGCCTTTGTTCTTTCCGTGATTAAGCTTTCCAATCTCTCTATATTGATTTGAAAATCCTCTTCTTCGTAGGTAGGTAACTCAACTGGAATTCCTCTCACTAAATTTACCTGCTGAGGATATGGTGTAAAATATGGTGCCTGAAGAATGACTTCGTCGCCGTCGTCAAGTATGGATTCTAAGGCAAGATACATTCCAAGACATCCTGATGCGCATACAAAGACTTCTTTATCCTTTACATTCATGCTGTATTCTTCCTTGTAGTAATTAATTATTTCCTGACGCAATTCGGGGTCCCCTCGGAAATCAGTATATTTCGTATGTCCCGCTTTGGCATCTGCGAAGGCATTATCTATTATTATACTGTGTGTAATTAAGTCAGGGTCACCCAGACTTAAATTGATAACATCATTAAAAGATTTTGCTATGACATCAGATTGCCCCATGGCTGTACTCTGATCCTTCCAATACCTCTTTGCAATAAATTTATGTTTCATTTTATCTTCCTCCATTCAACCTACATTACATAAGTATACTGAATTTCGATTTAGTATGCAACAAAAATATATAAAATTACAGAAAAGTTTATATTTTAACAAACACAATACTAATAACTTTCATTTTCAGAACCTGATGATGGATTGTGGAAATTTTAAAAGATATTTAAAAAAGGTGTTGACAAAATGAAAGCCATCGTTTATGATAAGAAAAAATAAAGTTAATGCATTGAAGCAGAGAAAATTATTTCAGACGTTCCCAGAGAGTTGGCGGTTGATGCGAGCCAATAACAGAGAAATATAATATACACTGCTGAGCATGTTTGTTGAAAGGAAACAAGTAGGCAAATACGTATACCTTCGTTACGGGTTAGAGGTTGTTGGACCTCGAAGAGCGATGATGTCAGTAATGATATCATAAATAGGGTGGTACCGCGGAATCTTTCGTCCCTGTAAGCGCATTTAAATAGTGCGTTTACAGGAATGAAAGATTTTTTTTATGCCCTAACCCCATTTTTCAGAGCGGTTTTCTCTGAAAAATGGCGGTAGGTCAAACGCAACGAGTTCCCAAAGTATGCGATATGATACACGAGAAGTCTCGACCGGAGAAAACAACAAAATATAAATTTGATACAACCACGATATAAACTTGGCCAAAGTTGATATAAATAAAAACAAAAAAACATTTGAATATCCCAGGAGGACATTATGAAATTTAATTTAATAAAAAAACTTACTTCAGTTGCATTGATTGCAGCAATAATACTTACAGGATGTACACAAGGAACACAGGGTACACAGGGAGCTCAAGGTGAGAAGCAGGACAAGAAAACATTTAAAATAGGGATTTCCCGGTTAATTGAGCATCCGGCTCTGGATGCATCGAAGAAGGGCTTTGTTGATGAAATGAAAAACATAGGTCTTGATGTGGAGTTTTTAGACCAGAGTGCGCAGGGAGAGCTTGCAAATGCACAGCTTATCGCTGAAAAATTTGTCAAGGACGATGTGGACCTGATATTTACAATAGCGACTTTGTCTGCCCAGGCAGCAAAGCAGGCAATTAAGGGGACAGATATACCAATGGTTTTTACAGCTGTAACAGACCCTGTGTTTTCACAGATAGTTTCTGATTTGAATGTTACAGACAACAATATAACAGGAGTTATAGATGCCGCTCCTATTAAGGAAAATCTTGAAATGTTCAAGGAGCTTGACGCAGGTATAAAAACAGTTGGAATAATCTACAACGTAGGAGAATCTAACTCAGAGGTGCAGGTTGAACGTACGAAGGCTGCTGCTGCTGAAATAGGTCTTGCAGTGGAAACAGTGGGAATAACATCTGTTAATGATATACCTCAGGCTGTGGATACAATCTCCAAAAAAGCAGACGGTCTGTATATAATTACCGACAACATGGTTGCTTCGGCAATATCGCTGGTGGCTAAGCTTACAAGGGAGAACAAGCTGCCGACAGTATCCGCAGACGGGACCCATGTGGCGGAAGGAATTCTGATGTCAAAGGGAATAAGCTTCTATGAAATAGGAAGAGAGTCAGCCATGATTGCAAAGCAAATATTGGTTGATAAAACGGACATTGCGAAAATACCCGTACAATCTTCGAAAAGCTTAGAGAAAATAGTAAACTTAAAAACAGCCGAGGACCTGGGCTTCAACAAAGACAACAACGCGTTCAAAGGGGCGGAATTTACAGAGTAACAACGATGCTGTTGTGGCTGGCAATAACAATCATCAGGAGGAAGCATGAATACATTAATATTGACATCAGTGGAGCAGGGACT
>DAMAEI010000135.1:0-2578 GCA_031997345.1 Sedimentibacter sp.
CCACAAATCCACAGTTAAAAATATTTAAATGTAACACATGTATTGTAATCCTACAGTTAATTTTATCAAATTTTACAAATGAATATATACTTTTAGGAATTATTTGATATAATAAAATAATACTGTCTTAATTTAAAAATGCGGACAAATATTTGTCCGCAACATAGAAAAACAGTATATACTAATTCGCTTCAAGGGAACTTATTTAATGCGAATTAGTATAACAATTTAAACTAACGGAGAAGCCATGAGGGAAATTAAGATTAACATCAACGAAGAAGGTCAGAGACTTGACAGATTTTTAAAAAAATATCTGAACAAGGCGAACCAGTCGTTTATATATAAAATGATACGCAAAAAAAATATAAAACTGAACGGTCAGAAGGCAGAGCCTGAAACGGTGCTGAAGAAGGAGGATACAGTGCAGCTATTTTTGGCTGATGACACCATAGAAAAGTTCAGGGAAAAGAAATCTCTTAAGCATACAGACATAAACTTTGATACGGTATATGAGGATGGAAATATACTTGTTGTGAATAAACCTGTGGGTTTAAGCACTCAGCCGGATGAAACAAGTGAGAAAAACTTAGTGGATGAAATAAAGATGTATCTGGATGCAAAAGAAGAAAATATAAGCTTTACATTCAAGCCTGCCGTATGCAACAGGCTGGACAAGAATACCTCAGGACTTGTTATTGCCGCAAAGAATTATGATGCCTTAAAGCAGACAAATAAGGCGATACGGGAAAGAAACATAAAAAAATATTATGTTGCGAAAGTACACGGAATTATCAGGCAGGACCTTGAGCTGAGAGATTTTATCGTTAAAAATGAAAATAAAAACATGGTGAAGATAATAAAGGAAAATGCGGCGGGAAATATGGTTGGTGCTAAAGAGGTTATAACCTACGCCCATCCGCTGAGAACGGAAGGAAATTTCACCTGGCTTGAAATAGAAATAGAGACCGGCAGGGCACATCAGATAAGAGCACATCTTTCTTCCATTGGCCACCCCGTTGCAGGCGATAAAAAATACGGGAAAAATGACAGAGAGAAGCACCAGGTGCTTCATGCATACAGGTTGGTACTGGGAGGATATGAAGGAGAACTCGAATATTTGAACGGACTGGAGATAAAGTCCGAAATAAGTGAAAGACGGCTGATATAGGTGCCGCATGGGAGGTACAATGAATATATTATTGCTTAATGAAAATAAAATTGTTGATATTAAGGAAAATGAAACACTTTTTGATTTTTTGAAAAGATATTATCCTGAAAGCTACAGCAGATATTTGGGCATCAAGGTTAACAACCGTTTACAGGAGCTTGCAAATGCCAGCTTTGAAGTAAATGATAGAATAGAATTTCTTGATATAAGAGACAGAGATGGACACCTTGTATATGTTCGGACCTTGACACTCATTTATATAAAGGCATGCAAGGATGTGTTCAATGACATAGATGTTTCCATAGAGCATTCGTTAAATAAAGGACTGTATACGGAGCCGGCGTTTAAAAATGTGGTAAACAAGCAGCAGCTTATGAATATTAAAAGGCGCATGCAGGAAATAATTGATGCCAGGAGGCCTATAAATACATACTTCCTAAGCATCAAAGAGGCGGAGGAGATTTTTCGCAGACAGGGTATGGAGGACAAGGTAGAACTTCTGAAGTACTGGAATGCTGATAATATACGTGTTTATGAGCTGGATGGCTACTATGACACATTTTACGGATATCTTGCTCCAAGCACGGAATTTGTTGATAAATACGATTTGCGTATGTTTTATCCTGGAATTATTTTGAATTACCCCACAAGAGAAAACAATTTTGAGATTCCTGAATATATTGAGCAAAAGAAGCTTTTCAAGGTATTCAGTGAAGCTGAAAAGTGGGGGGAAATAATGAACGTTGGTTATGTTGGTGCTCTGAACAGGAAAATTGACAATAACACAATAGATGATATGATACGTGTTAACGAGGCTCTTCACGAAAAGAAAATCGCATATATTGCGGATGAAATAACAAAAGACAGGGATATAAGGGCAGTGTTCATAGCTGGTCCGTCATCATCCGGCAAAACCACATTTGCCCAGAGGCTTTCAATACAGCTGAGGGTCAACGGAAAGAAAACATTCGCGCTGTCACTTGATGATTATTTTGTGGAAAGACACCTGACTCCAAAGGATGAGAACGGAGAATATGATTTTGAAACAATCGATGCTCTAGATCTTGATCTGTTTAATGAGCAGCTTTTGGGGCTCATGTCATGCGAAGAGATGAATGTGCCCGTATATAATTTCAAGCTTGGCAAAAGAGAATATACGAGAGAGCCTGTAAGGCTGACAGAGGACCATATTATTATAATAGAAGGAATTCACGGATTAAACGATCGTATTTCGAAGGATATTCCCCAGCTGAACAAATTTAAAATTTATATAAGCGCATTGACTCAGCTTAACATAGATAAGCACAACCGTATTTCAACCTCTGACTTGAGGCTTATACGCAGAATGGTTCGAGACAATACACACAGGGGAAATAATTCTCTTAAAACAATGGAGCTGTGGGATAACGT
>DAMAEI010000136.1:0-1665 GCA_031997345.1 Sedimentibacter sp.
GGCTCACTCTAAAATCTTGTGGGATGGAATATTCCGGACATACCTTTTCCTACTGATGTCGAATAGCTTCAGAAAGAAATATTCATCGTCTGGATATCCATAGCCTTGCCTTCTCAGAGTTTTGATTTTGTTGTTAATGCCTTCTATCTTTCCTGAAGATAGCTTGAATGTTGCATGAGCGATGATGCCCTCAAAATGAGAGTCCAGCAACCGCTGAAACCATAAAAAATGCTTGTTGCCCGTTGCTTTGCAGATGTCCATAATGTCACTGATCAGTATCGCCATCACAGGCTCACTCTCGGCCTGGTACGCTTCTGTAAGCTTTTCCTTTACCAGGTCAACCGTAAACAGCAGCTTGTTTTGCTCAAGGAGATCTTCATACTTGGTAAGATAGCCCTCCTTGCGGGTGATCTCCTCTTTGTTGAAGAGTTTGCTTGCTCTGGAAATGACCTTGCCATCCCTGGCTTCCCGGTCTTTTCGCTCCAGAGTTGCCCTGGATGAGGTTAATATATACTTAGTCCGCTTCAGTGCCCTGGCAGCATCCACATTTCCCTCTTTGGCAAGGCGACATTGTTCGTCTTTACGGACTTCGCTGACCACCTTATCGTTGAAATTCTTAACGATATGAAAATAGTCGAACACGGGTTGGATGTGAGGGCACTTTGCCTCAAAGGCTTCCTGAAAATCGGAGTTCATATCGCAGGCAATTGCTTCAACATGATCCATCCATTCAAGGCCGACATGATCGATGAAGTCAAAGACAACCTTTTTCTTCTTACCGTGAGCAATCCACAAAATGTGTCCGGTCTTCAAATCAATGATATGGGTGGCATACTTGTGACCGTCATGGAGCTTGAATTCGTCAATACCAAGATATTCAGCATAGGCCTCGGGCTTGATCAGCGTCTGTCCATTGACTGTATACTTTTCCTTAAGGCGCTTGATGTCTATGGCTTTAATGGTGTTTTCATCCAGGCCGGTTATTTCAGCCACCTGCCTGAGCGTATAAGTGCCGTGAGATAAAATATCTCTGGCGTAATTGAATAATTCTATAGTTATGCGATGATTCTCCGCCTGGAATGGAACCTCCTGTTGCCTTGTAATGCCACAGTGAGGGCATTTCAACCGAAACTTTGCGAACTTAAGCACAGTGAGCGTACTGCCGAAGCAAAGGTGACGAAGGCTAATCTCGCGGCTGCCGTGACTATGCATTTTTCTATCGCAGACAGAGCAGGTGCGGTTGAAATTTTCATCAAGCGATCCTTTAAAGCAAAATAGATCCCGCCCTGATTTAGTGGTTTCTAGGGTCGTGTCAAAATTATGGAATCCGACAAGCTGGGAAGGAATCATAAGGAATTTGCTTCGCTCGATAGTAAACATCATTTGCCCATTGGTTTCAGTTTGGATATAATTCATTTGTGGACCCTCCATGATTGAGTTGTTACATCCGCAAGATGCATCTCAATTGTAGCGAAGGTCCACATTCTTATTCAATTGTTTTTCATAACCGGTCTGGGTAAATCCCACAAGATTTTAGATTGAACCTAAATTTATATAAATTCTAAATTGGTAAAAACATATAATAAATATTTCATTATCACTTTACTGTGTACAGATGTGTGCATTTTTGTATGAAAAACCAATTTTATCATTGTTTAGAAACTT
>DAMAEI010000136.1:1675-2367 GCA_031997345.1 Sedimentibacter sp.
AGATTGAACCATTTTTTAAAACAGACTTTCGGATAAAAATAAAAAAGACCCCGTCCTCACATGGGACGAAGTTCTCGTGGTGCCAACCCTTTTCACCGCCACCTTAAAAAGGTGATGGTATCTGTAAATTTCTTAACGCGAAATTACGTTCCCGCCTACTTAATTTTTCGGGGGGAAGGCTCAGGGGCGTTTTTCCTTGATACCTGGTCTGCCGGATTTCCACCACCGCCGGCTCTCTTTGAAACCTCATAAAAAGTACTCTTCCCGTCACTGCCTGTTCATATGGTAAAATCATAACCCACCATTTCTCTTTTTACAAGAGGGAACAGCATTTTATAAAAATGATTCAGTAAATGAAGATGTTGTGACGCGTAAATAATAAATTTCAGGGAAATATAAACTGTCTATATTCAACGTTAATATTACATGAGATAAAATCAACCACCCTCATTAGGTGGTTGGATTTGATTATTTAATTTTGTATCATCATTCTTCGAAAAAGGATTCGACAATTTTAATAAAGAAAAGTTCTGTTTTATCATCAAATTTAATAACCTGTGCTCTTACTTTGAACTTTGAATCGACAGTTATTGCATCGGGACAACCCTTTTTAATATTGCAGAAGCAGTACTTTCACAGAAGTACAGGGAAAAAATAAAAGGAGAATATGTGGGTGGCCCTGCTTATTATAT
>DAMAEI010000137.1:0-2281 GCA_031997345.1 Sedimentibacter sp.
CAATTAGTGAAGCTCATAGCTTGGTACGACAATGAAATGTCATTTACGGCACAGCTTGTGAGGCTGGCTAAGTACTGGGGTTCGATGAAGTAAATAAGATTAAAATACAGGCAATTGATAAGACATGGAGATGC
The DNA here is from genome assembly GCA_031997345.1 of Sedimentibacter sp. Classification (GTDB taxonomy): domain Bacteria; phylum Bacillota; class Clostridia; order Tissierellales; family Sedimentibacteraceae; genus Sedimentibacter. Next base: position 135 of record DAMAEI010000137.1, read on the forward strand.
TGCATCAATTGCCTCTCTATTGTACAGGGAGGTATCATGAACAAAAAAACTTTGAAGGATATTGATGTAAAAAATAAAAAGGTGCTGGTGAGATGTGATTTCAACGTGCCTCTTGACAAAGACGGAAATATTACCGATGATATAAGGATTACGAGCTCTCTTCCGACGATTGATTATCTTTTGAACAACGGAGCTGCCCTAATTTTAATGTCTCATTTCGGAAGACCGAAGGGAGAGGCAGATGCTGCATATTCTCTGCTTCCTGTGGCTAAAAGGCTCAGCCAGCTGTTAGGCAAGAGTGTCATATTTGAAGACTGCGATACCGTAGTTGATGAAAGCGTGAAAAAGAGTGCAGCTGCATTAAAGCCAGGAGATGTAATGCTTCTTCAAAATACGAGATTCAGAAAAGAAGAAACTAAGAACAGCGGAGATTTTGCAAAAGAGCTTGCGGATTTGGGAGATTTATTCGTAAACGATGCATTTGGAACAGCTCACAGAGCACATTCTTCCAATGTGGGAGTGTGTGAATATCTTTCGTCAGCAGTGGGGTTCCTAGTTGAAAAGGAAATCGAGATAATGGGAAATGCTCTTGAAAATCCAAAGAGACCTCTTACTGCAATTTTGGGAGGAGCAAAGGTATCCGATAAGATCGCGGTTATAGAAAATCTTTTAAATATTGCAGACAATATATTGATTGGCGGAGGCATGGCATATACGTTTCTGAAATCAATGGGATATCCCATAGGAAAGTCATTGCTTGAGGAAGACAAGGTGGAGTTGGCTAAGGAACTGACGGCAAAGGCAAAGGAAAAGAACGTAAATCTTCTGCTTCCTGTTGATACTGTCGTTGCTTCTGAATTTAAAAATGATTCGGAATTTTTCACAGTGAATTCAAATGAGATACCCGATGATTACATGGGACTGGATATAGGCGATAAAACAATTGAAATATTCAGCAAGGTTATTAACGAATCAAGGACTGTTATATGGAATGGACCTTTAGGAGTTTTTGAAATGGATAATTTCGCAAAGGGAACAAACTCCATAGCAAGGTGTATAGCTGAAAATAAAGATGCTGTATCAATAATCGGCGGCGGAGACAGCGCTGCTGCGGTTGAAAAAATCGGCCTTGCAGACGAAATCACTCATATCTCTACAGGAGGAGGAGCTTCGCTGGAATTTTTGGAAGGAAAGGTTCTTCCGGGAATAGATGCGGTTGACAATAAGTAGGAGGGAAAAATGAGAAAGATATTAATAGCCGGAAACTGGAAAATGAACAATGATGTGGACGAAAGCCTGAAGCTTGCTCAGGAGCTCTCTGCATTGTCTGATAACTTTGATAAAAATGTCGAGGTGCTCATATGTCCTCCATTTACATCTTTATATGCCGTTAAAAGAGAACTGCAGGGCTCAACCATAAAGGTAGGAGCTCAGAATATGCACTATGAGGACAAAGGAGCCTATACAGGTGAGGTATCACCGCTTATGCTCAAAGGCATAGGTATTGAATATGTTATTATTGGACACTCGGAGAGAAGGCAGTATTTTAATGAAACGGATGAAATTGTCAATAAAAAATTGAAGTCGGCCATCAGGTATGATATAATCCCAATATTGTGCGTTGGTGAAACACTCGAGCAAAGAGAGAGCAACGCAGAAAGAGAAACAGTAAAAAATCAGATTTTCAAGGCCTTTGACGGCATTGAACCTTCCGATGCCGAGAAAATAACAGTTGCTTATGAACCTATCTGGGCTATAGGAACAGGCAGAAATGCAACCAGCCAACAAGCTAACGAAATGGCGGAATTCATAAGGAGCTGTATTTCCGAATTGTACGGCAGCAAGCAGGCAGATAAAATAGTTATTCAATACGGCGGCAGCGTAAAGCCTGATAATGCGGGTGAAACATTGTGTCAGCCTGATATTGACGGCGCTCTTGTTGGAGGGGCAAGCCGAAAGGCGGATGAATTTTTGAAAATAATTAATTACGCAAAGTAAGGTAGGTAGTATATGAACAAGGTAACAGCATTGATTATCCTTGATGGCTGGGGAATTGGCAGCAATTATGAGGGAAATGCAATTAGCAGGGCTAAAACTCCGAATTTTGATGTTCTTATGAGGAAGTATCCAAATACACTTTTGTCTGC
>DAMAEI010000138.1:0-1999 GCA_031997345.1 Sedimentibacter sp.
CATAAATTAGGTGGATTGCCCCGTCTATTTCTATCATGGGCACAAGCACTGAAAATCTCGAGTCATCATCTATAGGCTTTGGCTCAATATTTTTTATCCTTTTTTTTATATCGTTAAAATTCATTATTCAATAAACCTCATAAGTCCAAATATTATGAATACCATTCCTGATATTATTTTTATTATATTGGAAGGAACATATTTAGTCAATGTGGTTCCGATAATTATTCCTACAGTTCCGATTGCCAGCATGCCCACAATTGACCCCGCAAGCACCAGAGCCGGATTTGCCGCCTCCATTGCCAGCGTCATGGCTGTAAGCTGGGTCTTATCCCCCATTTCCCCCAGCAGAAATGTGAGAGCTGTTGTGATTACTGGACCAAATTTATAGATTCTCATCTTTTCATCCTCATCATCGTATACAATGCTCATTATTCCGAAAACAACAAAAATAAAACCCGCAAATGCCTGCAGTAGCCTTGCCTCAATTGCACCGGACAAAAAGCATCCTATGGCAACAGCTACACCGTGATTTGCGGCAACACCCAAGAATATGCCTGAAAGCATTTGTAATACGGTATACTTTGCAGCCAATGTCATAAGCATAAGCTGCGTCTTGTCTCCCACTTCTGCAACAAATACCAGCACAAATGCCTCTAAAAACTCTTCAAACATATATACCTCCGCCAGATTTTAAATAAATGTACTTTCAATAATCCGAGTTATATATTATAATATTTATGAATGAGTACATACAGAACACTTATTTATTAACTGATGGAGGCATTATGGATTTAAATATATTAATCACCACTGCGCCCTTTGGAAACGGACATAAAATGGTAGCGACAGCACTGAAAAACGCATTTATTAATAAGGGCTATAATAACGTCTTTGTTGTTGATTTATTTACGGAAGCACATCCAACCATTACCGAAACCATCAAGAGGGCATACATTAAAAGCTACGAATTTGGAGAAGCCTATTCAATATTGTACTACGGCTCCGAAAAGCTTACAGATAAAAGAGTAATTGAATTATATCGTAACTTCGGGTATAAAAAGTTAGACAAAATAGCGAAAGAATTCAAGCCGGATGTGATAATCAACACATTTCCAATACTTGCTGCGCTTAAAATCAAAAATAGCTCAGGAGAAAACATACCTGTTTTCAACATAGTTACGGACTTTTACGCGCACAAGCTGTGGCTCAGCGAGGAAATAGATAAATATTACATCGCTACAGAGGAGCTCCAGGAAGAACTTAAAAAAATGAATATTCCTGTTGAAAAGACCGTTGTGTCAGGAATACCCATACGCGAAGCCTTTGAAGAAGTTGAAAGCATATCAAAGCTTTATAAAAAATTCAATTTCAAAAAGGACAAGAAAATTGTGCTGATAAATTCCGGTGCTTTTGGAGTTCTCAGGAATATAAAGAAAGTCTGCGCCGAACTGTGCAAGAACAAGTCAATACAGGTCGCCGTTGTATGCGGAAATAACCATTTGCAGAAGGAGAAGCTTGAATCCATGGGATTGAGAAATCTCAAGGTTTTCGGCTTTATAGAAAATATTGACGACCTGTACAAAATAGCATACTGCATGATTACAAAGTCCGGAGGTATAACACTTAGCGAGGCTCTTGCCGTACAGCTGCCACTAATAATAATAAAGCCTGTACCGGGACAAGAAAAGGAAAATGCTCTTTATTTCGAAAAGAAAGGTGCCGCCATTATTGCAAACAACACCTACCAGATTATAGACAGCACAATAGAGCTTATAAACAATCCTCCGCTGCTCATTGCAATGAAGAAAAACATGAAAAAAATGTACAACAAATCCTCCTCCATGAAAATAGTTGAGGACGTTGTGGAAAGTATAGAAAGATAATACCGTATGGTACGTATATTACAGATAATTTGAAAAACAAACAAAAATGTCAGTCAAAAAATAGGGTCATCTTCAAAGATTGTGTAAACCTCCAAACTGATGTAAAATAAAAA
>DAMAEI010000139.1:0-1700 GCA_031997345.1 Sedimentibacter sp.
GTTTATAGAATTTTAAGTGTAGAAATACATGCCTCTATGAGATCGTCAACCTTTAAGCTGCTTTCTGATTTTAAAATGGAATCCAGTTTTGGATTTATCAACGGGTGCGCGGGAGCAAATACAGAACAGCAGTCATCATACGGAAGTATTGATGTTTCAAATGTCCCTATTTCATTGGCTCTTTCAATTATTTCCGTCTTGTCCATTCCAACCAGCGGCTTTAATATGGGCATTTCAATTGCGTTTTCAATAACAGTCATGGACTTCATTGTCTGACTTGCGACCTGACCCAGGCTTTCTCCCGTAATCAGCATTTCCATTTTATTTTCCTTTGCAATTCTTTCGGCTATGCGCATCATAAACCTTCTAGCAAGAATTGTCGTTTCGTCCTCTCTGCAGAACTCTCGTATAGCCTTGTGAATTTCAAGAATATTTATGCTGAACAGCTTAATCTTTCCACAATATTCTTCCAGCAGCTCCTTCAGTTTTATTACCTTTTCATTGGCTCTTTCTGATGTAAAGGGATATGTATGGAAATAAAGAGCATTTATCTCAACGCCTCTTTTTGCAATCATATATCCAGCAACAGGGCTGTCTATGCCTCCTGATAAAAGAAGCAGCGCCTTTCCACAGGAGCCTACTGGCATTCCTCCGACGGTTCTGATTTTTTCCGAAGAAATATAGCAGCTTTTTTTAATGTCAATAAAAATTTCTACATCGGGATTGTGAACATCCACCTTAATATCACTGAATGAAGATAGAATTTTTCCGCCCAGCTCAGCGCTGAAATCCATAGATTTTATTGGAAAAGTCTTATCTCCTCTCTTTGTGGATACCTTAAAGGTCTTGATTTCACGCCTTTCTCTAAGGTATCCGAAAAGCTCTATTGCCTTTTCTGCTATTGCATCCGGATCCTTTTCGGTCTTGATGGATGGACTTATAGTTACTATTCCGAAAATTTTTCTCATTTTCTCAATTATGGAGTCCATATCATCCTCATTGCTTGTTTCAACAAAAACCTTACCTAAATCCTTGTATATTTTTATACCGCTGAATTCCTTCAGAGCAAATCTTATCTGCTCAACCAGCTGGTGTTCAAAACTGCCTCGGTTTTTACCTTTTAAAAATATTTCTCCAAAGCTTGCAGCTACAATATTATACATATAATCCTTAATTCCTTCCTTACTTCATAATTTTTCTTATGTCTTCAACCGATTTGCCTATTATTTCAACAACATGCTCAACCTCTTCATAATTATTGAAAAATCCCAAGCTTATTCGTATTGTTCCGTCAATGTATTCCCTGTCCAATTTTAAAGATTCCAGTATCCTATTGCCTGCAGCCCGGGACGAGCATGCAGAACCTGTTGAAACATAAATTTCCTCCTGCTCCAAGTAATGAAGCAGCACCTCTCCCTTTACATTTTTAAATGAAACATTGAGTATGTGCGGTGCTCCGTCTTCCTCAAGAGAGCTGTTGATGCATACATCCTTTATTTCTTCAGTCAACCTTTTTGCATACAGCTTCTTAATATCCGTTAATTTATTATTTTCCTCTCTGAAGCCGCGGAAAACCAAGTCGCATGCTGTTCCGAAGCCTGCAATTCCCGGTGTGTTCTCAGTTCCCGGTCTTACGGATTTCTCCTGTCCTCCGCCAAAGGTGATAAAGTTCATCTTTGTCCCAGAGCGCACAAATGATC
>DAMAEI010000140.1:0-1434 GCA_031997345.1 Sedimentibacter sp.
CCTATGACCCTCTGCTTGTAAGGCAGATGCTCTCCCAACTGAGCTAAGCTTCCATGTTTCCTGTATCAGTGAAAATAATGTTACCATATAATTACGAACTTGTCAATAATTTTTTAACAAGCAATTTTGTTACTACTACGGTATATCAAGTAAAATTTTTTTCACATGATTGTAGTGTTTATTGATATAATGTATTTATAAATAAACCGGAGGTTGCCATGATTAAAATTGTTGCAAAGGGAATTTTTTATGAGAACAAAGTCGACGAAGCTCTTAAACTTTATGAAGAGCTTGTAATTAAATCGCAAAAAGAAAACGGATGCATTTCATATAACTTATTCAGAGATGTTGATGATAAAACAATTTTAACAATGATTGAGGAATGGGAAAGCCGTGAGGCCCACAACATGCACAAAAATACAGAACACTTTATGAGAATAGTGCCTCTTGTCAGCAATCTGAGAAAAAGCAGTGAATTAAACATATACGAACTGATTTTATAACTTTAATATTTCATGAAAATAATACCGCCAATTTTATATAATAAAATTGGCGGTATGTCTACTTAATTTTAAACTTCTCAAATAAATTCCTTATGCTTGGAATCATCAATATGGCAACTGTAGCCACAGCTTCAGGCAGCATGTATGTCATGTTGTAGAAGAATGACCACGTCACGGCATTAAAGCCTTCGGCAGCATACATTCCCCAGAATATAATCCCCGAAATAACCACTACTGCATATCTTCCCAGCACACCTGCCAGATATCCCAAAATCATGCCATGCTTGTTTTCTCTTAACAAGCCCCCTATTCCAATGGCTCCAAATGCAAGCGGATAATCCATAAATATCTGAATCGGATGAACAACATACGGGTTAATTACCAAGTCCAAAAGACCGTAAGCCATACCCGCAAGAATTCCCTGCCTTGGACCAAACAAGTAACTCACTAAAAATATTGCAAACATGCTGAATGCAGTTACAGAGCCTCCCTGTGGCATTCTATACAATGTTATGTGATTTAAGACAAATGCAACCGCGAGCAATATTGATGTTTTAACCAGTATTGAAATATCATTTTTCTTTTCATTGGTCCTCATTACCGCTACCAGCAACAAAAATATAACTACCACGGTTGTAATCTGCCCTACGGCAGATTCAAAAAAAGATTGTAAAACTTCTCCTGACATAAAAATACCTCCCATTTTTCGCGGGAGGGGGCTATACTACAATTTACTGTCGTCTTCCTTTCGCCGGTACTAACCGGATCAAGTTATAAGGGTAAATTCTCAGCACTTAAGCTCCCCTAGCGAATTAATTATTAAGATAACACTATTATAGCACATAAAATATAAATTTCAACCTATAAATATATTTTTATTGTAGGATTACAATACATGTGTTACATTTAAATATTTTTAACTGTGGATTTG
>DAMAEI010000141.1:0-1390 GCA_031997345.1 Sedimentibacter sp.
AATGAATATGCAGGAAATGCATACGATACATATATAGTATTGCGAGATGCTGAGATTATTGCCCGTTGGACATATGTGGCTCCTGAAAATCCCGATCCGGGTGACGGAGGAAACTCCGGAGGCGGCGGAGGAGGACAGCCGCAGGTTGTAGAAATAGCTGAACAGGAAATTCCTCTGGCAGGGATATACTCTCTGTTGTCTCTCGATACAGAGTGCAGGGACGGAATAGTGTATTACATCGATGACAGCGGAAATACGGTATTTGTTCCATTCTGCTTTACAATAGGCAATAAGGTTTATTTCCTTGGAGCTGCAGGCATAGATTATTGTGTTAAGGAAAACCAGAAGAAGTTTGGAGATATAGCAGAGCACTGGACTAATGATAGCATCCTTGCAATAGCTGCAAGAGAAGTTTTCCAAGGCTACCCTGACAGCAACTTTAAACCGGATCAGCCAATGACACGTGCCATGCTTGCTACGGTGCTTGCACGAATGGCCATGGCGGATACAAGTACCTACAGCGCACAAATTTTTGATGATGTAAGCTTAGACACATGGTATGGGCCATCTGTTTCATGGGCATTTGACAAGGGTATTGTCCTTGGAGTCGGAAATAACAGCTTCAACCCTGAGGGATATATTACACGTGAGGAAATTGCAGTAATGCTTTCCAGATTCATAAAATATACGGAAATTGAAATGAAATCAGAGGCTACAGCGACTTTTGATAACTTAAATCTGGCAAGCACATGGGCAATGGATGAAATTGACGATTTGCAGAGATTTGGCATTATAAACGGCAAATCAGACAATAAATTTGACCCGTTTGCGGAAACCACACGAGGAGAAATTTCAACCATGCTTTATCGCCTCATAAGAATAGTAATAAACAACAGCATAAAATAAATAAATTACCTTTTAATTATGACCACCGGCTCAACTGGTGGTCATAATTAAAGTTTTCCTATGCTTCTTTATTATCAGTGGTTGATTTATTAAGCTGAAGCTTAAATCCATTTATTGCGGAACCGATAGCTTTTCCAATTGCGGGCAATTTTGACGGACCAAATATGACAAGAGCAATAACAAGTATGAGAATAAGCTCTGTGTGTCCTATTCTACCCATTTCTACACTCCAAAATGTGCATTGAGCAGCTCAATTGTTTTTCCTGCAACATCAGCCGAAACCCCAGCACAACGGGCTTTTCTTTCAGGATCTCCCATTGCATAGCCACTTTCAGTCATAAATGTTCCTACAGAAGCATCACAGTTTACTGAACCTGAAACTGTGGTTTTATTTTTTACTTCTGGTTGATAGATAGGAAGACTTGCATCTTTGTACCATGCAAACAAGTCCGCTGTCATCTTCTTTGCATCGTCCTTGGGACAT